>CAWDID010000007.1:0-8480 GCA_963802245.1 uncultured Alphaproteobacteria bacterium
GGTTTTGCCTTCCCACTTAGATCGCGATGACATTAGGTTGTACCTTAGTGCTGAGCCTGGCGAAGCATGTTTCAAGTTGAAGCGCCCTTCGACAGGCTCAGGGCTACGGTTTAGTTTCAACCTAATGTCATCCCGCTCAAGACCGCCAACAATGTCAAAGAGCGCGGCCCTAAACTAGCGGCCAAGCCCTTCGTTCCCAGAACAAATCCTACATTACAAGGACTAATTCGGGATAGGATTTACCCACCCGTCATTAGCCGATCTCAAGCCGCCCGTGATCAAGTTTGGCAACACATAGCGGGCGAAGAGATCGCATTCTGCGATGTGCGGATAGCCCGATAGAATGAATGCCTCGATGCCCATTGACTGATATCGTTTGAGCTTGGCAAGTACCTGATCGGGATCGCCGACAATCGCAGCGCCGCAGCCTGATCGTGCTCGGCCAATGCCCGTCCATAATTGGTCCTCGACATAGCCTTCATTGCCCGCAGCCTCGCGCAATTCGGCTTGGCGGCGGACGCCCGCAGATTGGCTGTCGAGCGATTTGGCGCGGATTGCGTCACCGGTGTCGGCATCAAGTTTGGAGAGCAAATGGCTGGCATAAGCGCGCGCTTCATCCTCGGTTTCACGAACAATAACATGGGCGCGATATCCGAATTTGAGCGTGCGACCATGGTTGGCGGCGCGCGCAGACATGTCAGCGATTATCGCGGCGACGGTGTCTTCCACATCTGGCCACATCAAATAGACATCGCAGCCCTTTGCTGCGGCTTCTCTGGCGTCGGGGCTTAGGCCGCCGAAATACAGCGGCGGGCATTTGCCGCTAACCGTGCCAATGCGCGGCGGATCGACTTTTAGTTTCCAAAATTCGCCATCATGGTCCAGCGGCTGACCGCTAAGCAGGGTCCGAAGGATTTGCATCGCTTCAAATGTCCGCCGGTAACGCGGCGCAGAGGCCAAAGTTTCCCCTGGCAGGTCGGATGAAATGATGTTGACGGTCAGACGGCCGCCAAGGATGCGATCCAAAGTAGCAATTTGCCGGGCGAGTTGCGGCGGCCAGCTCTCCCCGATCCGCACCGCCATCAGCAAGCGGATCGTTTCGGTCAGCGGCGCAATGGCAGCCGCAAAAGCGGTAGTATCAATGCCCAGCGCATAGCCCGAGGGTAACAAGATATTATCGAATCCGCCGTTTTCAGCAGCGAGCACAATATCACGGCAATGTTCCCAACTTGATGCAAGCGCAGGATCAGGGACGCCGAGAAATTCATAGTCATCATCGCACAAAGCCGAGAACCAGCTGACTTCGCATTTGCCGTTCATGGCAATGGCTCCTGCCGTGAAGCGACGAATATCTGATACCAGCTGGCCCGCGTCCACGTGACTTTGAACGCATCGGCCGCTTCCTTGATACGGGCCGGGGTCTGGGTACCAATGATCGGAATTGCGCCTGCGGGGTGGGCCATAATCCAGCTCATCGCAGCGGCAGAAAGTGAGACACCCGCTTCATCGGCGACCGATTGCAGCGCCGCCGCCACAGCGCGCTCCCGGTCGTTGCTTGGTGCGGCAAGGCGTCCGCCGCCAAGCGGGGACCAAGCGAGCACGGCCAGACCGTGCGTCATTGCCAAATCCAGCGTTCCGTCTTCAATCGGAGCCAATGTCAGCGCGGAAAGTTCCGGTTGGATGCTCGCCAACGGTGTATCGAGATGCGCCATCAGTGCCGTGGTTTGGGCCACAGTAAAGTTTGAAACGCCGATAGCGCCAATCTTGCCCGCCGCCTTTGCCGCCTCAAGCGCGCCCGCAAGTTCGGCAGGGTGCGTCAAAATGTCGGGACGGTGGACTTGCCACAGGTCGATGTGGTCCACGCCAAGCCGCCGTAATGAGGCATCAATTGCATCGGCGATATAGGCCCTGCCCGAATCATACGGCGTGCCAATGATGATCCCCCCCTTGCTTGCCAGCACCATAGTCGAGCGAATCGACGGCGCTTCTGCAAACACCCGGCCCAATAGGTCCTCGGCCGATCCAAAGCCGGCCGCCGTGTCGGCACCGTATATATCGGCGGTGTCGAACAGCGTAATTCCGGCCTCAATCGCCGTTTCGACGAGTGTGCGGGCGGCATTGACGTCGTCTCCTTTGAAGCGCCACATGCCCCAGGCGAGTGGACTGACTGATAATCCGCTCTTGCCGAGCGGACGCGATTCTGTAGAGATAGGTAAATTAGACATCGCTGTCATATGGCACAAGGAATTCAATAATGGGAGAGAAAATGCGCTACGGGATAATTGGCTGCGGAATGATCGCGCAGGAACACATCCGCAATCTCGCGCTCATTCCCGATGCGCAGGTGGTTGCGATTGCCGAACCGGTGGATGCGTGCGTCGCAATGACAAAGGCCAGCCTTGGCGCTGCGGGTGATGCGGTGCGCGTTTATGCTGACGCCGCAGCATTGGCGCGGGACGAAGAGATCGATGCCGTTATCGTCTCCAGCCCCAACTTCACTCACCGCTCGGTGCTGGAACCTTTGTTCAAAACCGGCCTGCATATCCTGTGTGAAAAGCCGATTTGCACCACACTTGATGATGCGCGCTGGGTCGCGGGCATGGCAGAAAAACATCGCGGCATTTTTTGGACAGCAATGGAGTATCGCTTCATGCCGCCCGCTGCCGCCTTTATCGAACAGGTTCATGCCGAACGGATGGGGCGGCTGCACATGCTCTCGATCCGCGAACATCGTTTTCCCTTCCTTCCCAAAATTGGCGACTGGAATCGTTTTTCGGAAAATACCGGCGGCACTATGGTGGAGAAATGCTGTCATTTCTTTGATTTGATGCGATTAATCACCAAGTCAGAGGCTGTTCGCGTTTATTGTTCGGGGGCGATGGATGTGAACCATCTCGACGAACGCTATGACGGGCGCACTCCGGATATTATCGACAACAGCTACACTGTCGTCGACTTTGCCAACGGCGTGCGGGCGATGCTTGATCTGTCGATGTTCGCCGACGGCGCTGAAAATCAAGAGGAGATTACGGCCGTTGGCGACAAAGCGCGGCTTGACATGCTCGTACCCGAAAGTGTGATCGTGTATTCACCGCGCACAGGCCGGATGGGCGAAAAGACGCCGGAACGCACCCACATCGCGGTTGATCAGGCGGTACTTGATGCCGGATCGCACCATGGTTCGGAATTTTACCAGCATCGGGCTTTCCTTGCGGCTGCACGCGGCCAAGGCCCGGTGATGGTCACGGCACAAGACGGCCTGCGCGCCGTGTCGATTGGTGTAGCTGCAGAAATCAGTGCCCGCGAAAAACGTGTCGTTGAAATGTCCGAACTCGGTTTTTGAGCTTGGCTCTTTCGCTTTGCATTAATCCATGATAGCGTTGATTCTTCTGACAGCGATGTCATATTAATTTCGAACAAGGCCCATGAGAGGCTAATTGGTTTAAGGGAGTGAAGTTTATGAAATTCAAGGGAATTACAGCGGTCAGCCTGATCGCGCTTACAGTTACATCTTTTCCGGCGTTCGCACAGGAAGCGAGCGATGACAGCTCCGATTCTGTCGAAATCATCGTCACCGCGCAAAAGCGTGAAGAAAATCTCCAGGAAATTCCGTTGGCAGTGTCGGTCATCGGCGGCGAACAGATCGCCAACAATGGCGGTATCACGCTAGAGAATGCCCAGTATCTCGTCCCCAGTCTGAACTTCCGCAAATCGGGCACGTCGCTCAATCAGGCATTGTTCCTGCGCGGTGTTGGTACAATCAACTTCTCGATTGCCGCTGAACCTTCGGTTGCCGCAGTCCTTGACGGCGTAGTACTTAGCCGCGCTGGTGAAGGTTTTACCGATTTGTTTGATGTGGAACGCATCGAAGTATTGCGCGGACCGCAAGGCACATTGTTCGGCAAAAACGCCTCGGCTGGCGTCGTCAGCATTGTAACCAAACGCCCAACCGCAGATTTCGGCGCAACCGCCGAAGCATCGTATTTTACGAAAAACGAATATCGCGGCAGGGTGACGGTCAATGCGCCGCTAGGTGAAAATCTTCGTTCGCGCGTTACTGGATTCTACAGCGAATATGACGGCAATATCAACAATCTGACCACTGGTAATAAGGTAAACGGTTTCAAACATTATGGTGCGCGCGGCGTAATCGAGGCCGATCTGGGTGACACCGTGATGCTGACGCTGCGCGGCGACTGGCGCAAAGCGAATGATGATTGCTGCGCTGAAATCATTGGCACAAGGCCGGGCAATGCCCTTACCGCTGCGGTCTTGGCAGGAACTGGCTTTGACCGTAGCGATTCGCGCAACATCCGCCAGAACCTGGTGACAGCAACCAAAGAAGAGAGCTGGGGCGCTTCGTTGCAGGCAGATATTGAGCTTGGCAGCCATACGCTAACGTCAATTTCCAGCTACCGTGGCTGGAATAATATCGAGATTCGCGATGGTGACTGGCTGGATCGTGCTTATGCAGATCAGCTGCAGTTTACTGGCTCGCCGGGCCGCGTTGGGCTTGCACAATTGCATGATAATGGCCCGCAGAAAAGTAACACCTTTACCCAGGAGTTGAGGATTACATCACCTGCAGGGCAGTTTCTCGAATATGTAATCGGTGGTTATTATTCACGCGCAGAATCTGATCGCACGTTTACACGGAATGTCATCACGTGTGAAGCCAATCCACGACCAAGCACTTTGGTCGCGTGCGGAACGACAGGTGCACCGCCAACGCTTTTGCCATCGGGCACCGCAGACTTTGGTTCGGTGTTCAAGAATCTCTCGGCTTTTGGCCAAGCGACACTCAATATTTCAGATCGCTTCCGGCTGATCGGCGGACTGCGATATACCAATGACAAGCTGAGCGTTAATCACATTCGGCGGACGACCTTGGCAGGCCCCGGCATCAACGGTAACTTTGACGCTGGCGTTTACAATAACGGTCTGGTTGCAACACTTCCTGCGACAGGATTTGTCGCTGGCGTGTCCAACGGCATTCCCTTCACCACGGGTACCAGCAATAATAATTTGTCTGGCAAGGCGGCTGTCCAAGTCGATCTCAGCGATGATAACATGGCCTATGCCAGTTATACTCGCGGGTATAAGGGCCCGGCCTATAATATTTTCTATAACCTAACGACCCCAGGTACAGGTGTGATCGCGCCTGAAACGGTTAATGCCTATGAAATCGGGTTGAAGAACTCGTTTCTTGATGGTGACTTGACCGTCAATATCGCGGCCTATTATGCCAAGTATAAGAATTACCAGGCGAACAATCCCGATGTTGTCGCGGGCGTCCGCACCACGCGGCTGACCAATGCGGGCACCGTTTCCACCAAAGGCTTTGAACTTGATTTCCTTGCACGTCCTTCGCGAAGCTTCACTGTTTCCGGCGGCGTTGCGTATAACAAGGCCGAGGTCGTCAACTTCCGCTTGCCGCCGGGTGCCGATGCGTCGCAGCTGATTGCCAAAGGCACGCCGCTTGCCAATGCCCCCGAATGGAAGCTGGCTCTGGGAGCGAATTATGAATGGGAAACCGGTGGTTTTGCTAATGTCGATTTCGGCATGCAGATGGCCATGCAGTCCGACCAGATTTATGAACTCAGCCCCAACCCAGCCGTGCGCCGGGGTTCAACCGTCGATGGTTATGCCACAGTCGATTTGAGCGTGGCATTGGCCGATCCAAACGATGGCTGGCGGTTGACGGCGCAAGTCAAAAATCTCTTTGACCAAAGCTTCGCATCATCAATCGTTTCGGGCGGGCCTGCTGGCGCATTCCGCTATATCATCCCGCGCGAAGCTGATCGTTACTTCGGTATCACCGCCAAGATCAATTTTGGCGATAAATAGGCTCCTCTTGGGCCGCAGAAAAATGAACATGGAGGGCCGTGGGATCAATCCTTCGGCCCTCTTTCTTCTGGCAATACCGGCGCATAATTGACATAGGAGTAATAGAATGACCGTGCTCACACCGCGCCTGCGCTGGACGCTATTTGCCTTGCTGGCTGTTGCGGGCATTTTCAACGCGATGGACCGCCCGATCATTGCGATTTTGAAGCCCGATATGTCGGCGGACTTTGGCTGGACCGACGAAGATTTCGGCACCCTCGCCGCTTATACCCAGTTTGCCGCTGCGCTTGCTTTCCTTTTTACCGGCTGGCTGGTTGACCGTATCGGCGTCCGCAAATCGATGATCGCAGGTGTTTCGGCGTGGAGCTTTGCTGCCATCGCCCATGGCTGGGCGATCACGACCGCGCATGTTGTGGCGGCACGCATCGGGCTGGGCGCAACCGAAGCGGTGCAGACCCCGCTCAACATCAAAATGGTCGCAACGCTGTTTGAACCAAACCGCCGGTCGCTTGTGTTCGGCGTCGGCACGGCGATTGCAGGGGCCGGTACAATTGCGATGCCATTCTTCATTCCGCAACTCGCAGAAGCATTTGGCTGGCGCGGCGCGTTGATATTTGGCGGCGTTGGCGGTTTCCTGTCACTGGCGTTCTGGCTGTGGTTCGCACGCGGCGTCCGGTTCGATGCCACTCAGAATTCCGACATGCAGGTGATAACCGACACCGGCACATCTTATGGCCCTATCCTTACCGAAAAACGTACCTGGGCTATCGTCATTGCCAAGGCTTTGTCCGACATGACATGGTGGCTGATCAATTTCTGGCTGCCCGATTTCTACCGGAAAGAATTTGACCTTTCTTCCACCGAACTGGCAATTCCGCTGGCCATCGCATTTCTAGGATCGGGCGCAGGCGCGCTGCTTGCCGGTTGGGTATCGACCCGCTTGCTCGAAAAAGGCTGGAGCGTTAACCGCGTCCGCAAAACCGTGATGCTGGTTTCCGCTTTGGTGGTGTTGCCGGTACCGTTCGTTCTGCAATTGCACAGCATCTGGCCGGTGGCGATTATGATGGGCATCGTCATGGCCGGACATCAAGGATTCTCACTGTCGATATTTTCGACGATCGTTGATGTCGTACCGCGCAGCACTGTGGGCCGGGTAACCGCATTTGGCGCATTCTGCGGCAATATGGGCGGCGTCGCGATCAGCTATATTACCGGCCTCGTGCTGACAGCTGGCCTTGGCTACACACCGCTCTTCATATTCGCCGCAGCTTCCTATCCGCTGGCGCTGTTATGGCTTCATTTGATGATGCCCGAAATCCGCCGCGCATCGGGCATCGAAGCGGTTACCGAGTAAGAACATGGCCGACGATAATCGCAAAATCCCCGCTGTTGCAGATCTTTTTGGCGACCTTCTTGAAACTGCACCAGAAGAAAAGCTGCGGTGGAAACGGTACCTTCCCGGCCTGGCAATGACGATCGTTTCGGCACTCGCGGCTGCGTGGTTGTCGGAGCATTACGGAGCGCCATTGATGCTGATGGGTCTTTTGATCGGACTCGCGTTCAATTTTGCGAATGCAGATACGCGGCTGCACCCAGGGCTGGGCTTTGCATCAAAAACACTGTTGCGCTGGGGTATCGTGCTTGCTGGATTGCAGATCACAATCTGGCAAATTGTAGATCTGGGTTGGGGAAGCTTTCTGTGGATTGCGGCCATGATCGCCGCCGTGATTGGCGTCGGTGCGATAACTGCGCGTTGGATGAAACTCGGCCTGCATTTTGGAATTCTTGCAGGCGGTGCGGTTGCGATTTGCGGCGCATCCGCTGCGCTTGCTTTGGCCAGCTTGCTTGGTGAAAAGCGAGCAAATCAGGCACAATTGACATTGGTGCTGGTCACGGTGTCCGCCGCCAGCGCGCTCGCAATGTCGCTATATCCGGCATTGACGCACCTTATCGGCTTATCTGACCGGCAAGCGGGCTGGCTGATGGGAAGTTCGATCCACGACGTCGCACAGGCATTGGGGGCGGGCTATTCGATTTCGGACGAATCGGGACAAATTGCCGCCATTGTCAAGCTAACCCGCGTGGCGCTGCTCGCGCCAGCACTGGCGATCATTGCCCTGCTTATTCCCGCTGAACCCGGCCAATCACGCGAGAAAATGGGCCTGCCTTGGTTTGTCGCAGGGTTTTTGGTATTGGGCGCCGTGCATTCCTTTATCCCTCTGCCCAAGGAAGTGATTACATGGAGCGCACAGGCTACCAGCGCGCTGTTGCTGCTTGCCGTGACGGCAACAGGTATCCGTTCACCCATGCACCTGTTGCTTGGCCTTGGATGGCGTTCCGCCGCGCCAGTAGTGGCCGCAACGCTGGCCGCGTTTGTACTGGCGTTGGCCGGGGCATTGCTGTTCGGTTAATTTGGGTTGCGGCGGATTGGGGCATTAGATAGTGATGACATAAGGTTGAAACTTAACCGCAGCCCTGAGCCTGCCTACGGGCGCTTCAAGGCGAGGCATACTTCGACAGGTTCAGTACTACGGTGCATATATATGTCATCGCGCTCTAAGGTCTAGCAATGACGGAGCAACGATATGCCAATACCGCCTAACCACAACGCGCGATGTAATGTTGGGGAAGTT
>CAWDID010000008.1:0-132355 GCA_963802245.1 uncultured Alphaproteobacteria bacterium
CCATGATCAACGCGCAGCAGATACCCTCAACAAGCTTTTTGATGCAGTGCTTGTTCATTCGGATGATCGCATTTTCAAACTGGACGACAGCTTTAATCCCGAACAACCGCTGGCTATTCCCGTCTTTCACACTGGGTTTGTCACACGCACGGCGCGGCGCGAAATGCCTGCTGCAGGCAATCTTACCTTGGTTACTGCGGGCGGCGGCATTGTTGGGCATGCCATTTATCAATCGGCAGTGGAGGCGCAAAAAGTGTTGTGGGAACAAAAGGGCTGGCCGATGACTGTCGTTGCCGGTCCGCTGTTTCCCGACGCTGACTGGCGCGCCTTAAAGCAACAAGCGCAAACTGTCGGCGGGCTGACGCTATTACATGAAGTCAAGTCCATGGCCCCCTTGCTCGCGCAGGCTGGCCGCGTGGTTAGCCAGTGCGGCTATAACAGCGCACTCGAAATCGTGCAGCATTGCCTGCCGACATTATTCATCCCCTTCGCACGCGGTCAAGAAAGCGAGCAAACTACCCGTGCTCGTCAATTCAGGCAATTGGGCCTTTCGGAATGGTTGCCCGAAAGCGAACTTTGCGGTGCAACCCTTGCCCGGCGCCTGCTTCAGCAAAACGCGCCGTCCAGAAGAACTGCACTCGATACCGGCGGGGCCAGCACCAGCGCCCAGAAAATACTGGAGCTTACCAGATGCGCTCATTAACCTTGGCTCTAGACCGCCTTGACCGGCCCACCGATTTTTTCATTCGCAATGACGATGCCGGATGGGGCGACGATGCACTCGCCTGCCTAGTTGAAATATTCGCGGTCGCCGACCTTGCATTAGACCTGGCCGTAATCCCTGCCGCACTCACCGAGCAGTCCGGTAAGTGGCTATCAAGTCTGGTTCGTCAACATCCCAAAATCGGCGTTCACCAGCATGGCTATGCCCATAGCAATCATGAACCTGAAGGTGCGCGAAAATGCGAATTTGGTGCTTCGCGGGCGGCGGCGCGGCAGTTTGCTGATGTCATCGCAGGGCGGAACCGTTTGGCGCATCTTTTGGACGGTGTCGATATTGATCCGATATTCACGCCACCGTGGAACCGCTGTTCGGCGGAATTGGCGGCGGGCCTTCATCGGCATGGTTTCATGATGCTATCTACAGATAGCATGCGCAGCGATGCAGGTATCGAAATTACCCAGCTGCCAGTCAATATTGATTGGGAACGTGCGCGGCGGGAAGAGCGATTGGCGGAGGCATTTTGCGATGCAATCGAATCCAGCGGCGGTCCGATTGGCATCATGCTTCATCATGCCGTCATGGACCAGGACGGACGATCCGAACTGGCGTCGATCTTGTCACTGTTGCACGAAAACCCGCATGTGCGTGTCCTTCCCATGCGGCACTGGATTGGAGATTGAATGATGGCAAGACCAACCAAAATCACCCTGATGTTGGCTTCGGCTATGGTCACATGCGCACTAAGCAATATTGCCCACGCCGCGATGCTGGAGGCTGAAGCAGCGGCAATCCAAGATGAACGGGTTTTTGTCGATGCTGCTGCGGCCGGAAAAAATGTCCGTTCGAAGGATGAAGAAAAGCGCCCCGAAACCGCGTTGGAAATTGCGCGCGAATTGGGTGTCTCTGACGATGATCGTCGACCTGAAAACCAACTGCAGTTCAACATCTTTGGTAAACCCATAATCATCGGCGGCGAAGTTGGCAGCGCTTTTCAATATCGCGGTGGATATGAACTCACCCCTGGCGCAGATGACGACGATGCGCGGATCGAACCCGAACTCAAGCTAGAGGCAATCTGGCAACTGGACGATGACCTTGTCACCTTCACCGATGTCAAGCTGTTCGGCAAGTCCACAATTTACAAACAGGGCGGCAAATCCGATCACGTCGCTGGCGCCGAACTAAGCGAAGCATGGATATTGAAAACCGGGCTGTTCGGAACCCCTTTGGCGTTGCAACTGGGACGGCAGCAGGTGCAAGATCGCCGTGAATGGTGGTGGGACGAGGATCTTGACATGGCCCGCCTGCATTATTTTGGGAAACACGTTACCGGCTTTATCGGTATTGGACGAGAGCTGGGCCATTATTCAACGCTTGGTCGCCGTGCCCCCGAAAACCGGGACATATTGCGGTTCATTGGTAATGCAAAATGGGAATGGGCTGACCGTCAGGAAATCCAGATTTACGGCCTGCATCAACAGGACAAGTCCGGACGCTATGCCATAGGCGCGATCATCGACGGAGATCGTTTTGACGAAACCGACGGCAATGTCAGTTGGGGTGGGTTGCGTTTACGTGGACGCGCCAAATTCAAATTTCCGGGCAAATTTTATTATTGGGGCGATCTGGCTTTCGTCACTGGCCGCGAGACCGTTTATGACAGTGTGACACGGCCCGATGGCAGCGAACAAATTACCGCTATCGGCCGCGAAAAGGTGCGCGGATGGGCCTATGATTTCGGTGCAAGTTTTGAATTACCCTTTGCTTTTGAACCCTATCTGACGCTCGGCCTTGCGCGCGGATCGGGCGGCAGCCGAACATTTCGTCAAACTGGGTTGCACGGCAATAACGGCAAATTTCGTGGCAACAGCCGGTTCCGCTATTATGGCGAAGTGCTCCGCCCTAACCTGTCCAACATGCAGATCGCGACCATCGCGCTTGGCGTTCCCATCGGCGAAGATGGCTGGGTCGAAACCGTCTGGCACCGCTATCGCCAACCGACGCCGCGCGACCGGATTTCCGGATCAAGGCTTGATATCGATCCGCTGGGCACAAGTTCCCGCATTGGCAACGAGCTGGACATTATTGCCAGCTATCGCCCGAAAAGCGGTTGGGATTTCGAACTAACTGGCGGCGCATTTCGCGCAGGCCGCGCATTCGGGGCCGAAGAAGGCCGCAAAGCATGGCTGGTCGAATTCAAAGTCTCGAAGAATTTTTAGCGTACGGACCTTATCAGGCAACGCGTATTCAGCAGGCATTCGCTGCGATTAACCCGATATTAGCTCAACAATGCTAATCGACGTCCGTAGCATCGTTGATGCCGAAACTTAGCCCGAGAAATGCCAAAAGATGACCGCAGTCTATATTACAATCGACACGGAATACTCTTCGGGCATTTTTGCGCGTGACGGGATTGACTGCCGTCAAAGCAATTTTGACCGTTCGATTGCAGGCAAAACTCCTGGTGGTTCAGTTGGGGTCGAATATCAAATGGATGTTTTTGATCGCTATGGATTAAAGGCGGTTTTCTTCGTCGATCCCATGCCCGCTTTGATATGGGGAGTGCAGGCGATTGCGGATGTGGTTGGCCCGATAGTAAAGCGCGGTCATGATGTTCAATTGCATCTTCACACCGAATGGTTGGAATTTGCAGGTTCGAAAAACCCGGTTGGTGGCCGGACCGGGCATAATATCAAGCAGTTTTCGCTCGAAGAACAATATATCCTGCTCGATTATGCAAGGGCGACTTTAATGGCGGCAGGCGCACCTCCTCCCGTGGCGTTTCGTGCGGGCAATTACGGTGCAAATGACGATACTTTGAGGGCACTGGCAAAGCTTGGCATATCTTATGAAACCAGCCATTGCCCCGGCATAGCAAACTCACTTTGCGAAATTACGCTCGGGCCGGATTATCGCAGCCCGGTCATGCACCAAGGTGTGATGGAAGTCCCGATTGGTTCGATCGCGGGCTTTGGCGACGCACAAAGACACGCCCAGATAACCGCATTGTCGGCAACAGAGATTTGCGCGGCGATCAAGTTTAATCACGCCAATCAAAGTGGGCCGTTCACTTTGGTATCGCACAGTTTCGAATTACTCAGCCGCGACCGCAGCCGGATAAATCACGTTGTAAAACGCAGATTTGAAAGACTGTGCAAGCAATTGGCGAGGATGAAAAACATTACGACAGAGACATATTCCGACCGGCCACCAACGCTTCCTGTCACACGGGAAGCTATACCATTGTTACCGCATAATATCATGCGCACAGGCTGGCGACTGGGCGAACAAGCATTGGGCAACGCCCTATATGGTGCTGGATGAGCACCGTGGAAACACAAATCAAGTTCGTCGTGGGATCACGAAAACTATTCTCCGTTCCGCGTCAACTGGACAGCCTGTCGTTTAACCTTGATCATTTGCTGGGCAACAAAACTCTAGATTTCGCAAAGTCCGCCGATAGCACAATGCAAGGCTATCGAATATTGTCTGCGCCAATCGACAAGTTTTCCGAGCTATGCAACGCCAAACAGGGTTATGTCGTCGGCGGCTTCCAAAGTTACCGCCGCTTTTATATCGATATGGCAGGTAGTTATTCGGATTATCTTGCCCGATTTTCGTCAAAGACACGGTCCACATTTAACCGAAAAAGACGCAAACTAGCTGAGTATTCGGGCGGCGCGTTGGACATCCGCGAATTCCGTTCGCCGGATGAAATGGAAGCGTTTCTTGCCGAAGCGATTCCGCTTTCGCGCAAAACCTATCAGGCGCGGTTGCTCGACGCAGGTCTGCCAGAAAGCGAAACCGCCCGTAATCAGATGTTAGCTTTAGCGCAGGCAGATTGCGTCCGCGCGTATCTGCTATTTTCAAACGATAAGGCCGTCAGCTATTTGTATCTGCCTATTGAAGATGGCATTATCTCTTATGCGTTTTTAGGATATGATCCGCAGATTGCCAACTTATCACCCGGAACAGTATTGCAGTTGGACGCACTAGAGCGCCTTTTTGCTGAAAATCGATATCGCTACTTTGATTTCACAGAGGGTGAAGGCGCGCATAAGGCAATGTTTGGAACGGATTCAGTCGCCGCGTGTTCGTTTTTTCTGCTGAAAGGCAGCGTCGCCAACCGGACGCTATTGGGCTGCCTTGCGGCATTTGACGGCAGCATCAATGCATGCAAACGCCTTGCGGAAAAGAGCGGTGTCCAGACAAGCTTACGCCGCGTTCTGAAGGGCTGATCGTGCCGGCCAAGGCTATCATCAAATCCGCGCTCAATCTATGTTTTGACGATTATCGCATCAATTGGATTTTTGCGTCGCCGACCGAAACTAAATCATCATCTGGTAAATTGAATGATGTTGCCGTTGCGATAACCGCAGGGCATCGTCAAATTTTGGCCAACAGCCTGACCGCAAAGATGCGTGGCAGTGTAAGTTTCAACAAATCTGGCCTCGATGGTTATGTAATAGAGCAATTCGGGCAACCGCTGTGCGTGGCGCATTTTGCCGATTGCGCCCGATATGATCGAGCTGGAACCTGGCCGCTTGCTGCAGATGAAATGGCGCTAATGGATATTGCAACCGAAGAAGAAATGCGCGGCCGCGGTCTTGCTGTCCGCCTAATCAGTGCAACCACAAAATTGCTATTGGAACAGGACAAGCGCAGACTGATTGCGTTTATTTGGTGGAGCAACACGCCATCGGTTCGGGCGTTTAAAAAAGCCGGATGGCGGCGAATAGGGCTAAGCATTGAAATACTTAGAGCAAGCAAATGGAGGAGCTTTCGTATCCCCTTGCGGCGATGATTATTCGCTGCGCCCTTTCTCGATTTGCGGGTAACGCATGCCAAGTCTTCACGCAAATTTAACCACAATAGGTCAACGCATTTGGCAGATTGGTGCGATGCACCTAAAGTCGTAAAAGGAATGAAAAACTTGGCCCAGGCAACTGAAAATCCTTCCCTGTCCAATCCTGCCACTGATACTTCGCCGCAATGGAATCTAAGTGTATGGCTGATCGCACTTTTGCCTTTGACACAAGCGATATTGACGTGGGATTTGGATGGCAAACTTACCGGCATGCAATACGCCATAAGGCACATTTCTATTCCAGCTGTTGTTGGCGAAATTATTATCCTTGGATGCGCCCTCAAGATGGCGATGTCGCTTTCAAACATTTGGCGGATGCCGTCCAACGCAACGAAGGCACTGATAGCGATTTGGCTCGCGTTCGCTGTTACCGCAAGCCTATTGCCCGAAATAAACAAGACTGGCTCATTGTTTTGGCTGTTACGCTTCGTTTTGCATGGCTTGTTCTTCGCGGCAGTTATTCATATCATAAACAAAACCAAATGCTTCACACCGTCATATTGGTTTTTGGCTATAAGTGTTGGCATCATAGGTTACATCGCGGCGCTATCGCTGTTCGCCTTAATTGTTCCAGATCCTGCCAATTTTCGATGGGCGCTTCGCATGCCATCGGCAACAAATATCAGGCAGATTGCAAATATCACGGCAGTTGCCGCAGTCGCTCCAGTTGCATTGATTTTGTTCGGCGACAAAATTCCTAAGTGGCAACCAGCAGCGATGATCTTTGCGATCATATCCTTCATTGGGTGGAGCGGGAGCAGGACTGCATTAATCGCTTTAATTGCAAGCTGCCTCACGGCTCTTGTTTTTGTTAGAATTGTCCCGAAAATTACCAACTTGCTGACATTATTAGGTAGTTTGATTGCTGGATTGATTGCATCACTCTTTTTGCCGTCTCCGGCTCCTGTATTTGGTCTCTATCGCATGTTTAACAAGATGCAAGAAACTGACAACGTCTCAAGTGGCCGAGTACAGTTTTGGCAAGATACAATCGCTGAAATTTCCAAAAACCCTTGGCTTGGTTATGGCACGGGTCGATTTCGCGGCAACATGGATGCGGTTTACGGGACAGGACTTAATCATCCCCATAACTTCATTCTACAATTCACTTATGACTGGGGGGTTTTTGGTGCGGGTGCAGCGCTGATATTGATAGCCAGTTTACTTTGGACTTGCTGGAAAAACGCCACTGCTTATCCCCTGCCGGGCTTTGGGGCTACTGCGGCTTGTTGACACTGTTAACAATCGGATTGGTTGACGGCGCGGTTTTCTATCCGCTCACAATCATATTGGCACTGACACTTGCCGCTCCTTTAATTGCAACAACAATGCGGACCGAAAGCAAGGCAATTGGTACTGCTATTTAGTAGCAATTTTGCTCCCCAAGAGATAGTTAATCATTACCTCCGTCGTTACGAAGTGTTTGATAAAATTGCTGCCAAAAGGTAAGCCTCATCAAGTTTGCTACGCAACCGAATCATACATAGAATGGCGAAAAAATGAAGATAGCAATGATCGGATCGGGTTACGTTGGCTTGGTATCTGGGGCCTGTTTCGCTGATTTCGGCCATGACGTCGTTTGCGTGGACAAGGACGATAAAAAAATTGCCCGGCTGAATGATAACATCATGCCGATTTACGAACCCGGCTTGGCAAGCCTTGTCAAAAAAAATGTCGATGCGGGCCGGTTGCATTTCACCAATAATCTTCACGAAGCCGTCAAAGGATGCAGCGCGGTATTTATCGCCGTCGGGACGCCATCCAGACGAGGCGACGGTCATGCTGACCTCAGCTTTGTCTATGCCGCATCGAAAGAAATCGCCGACGCGGTAGAGCCCGGCACAGTCATAGTCACCAAATCGACTGTTCCCGTTGGCACCGGCGACGAGGTCCAGCGTATCATCGCCGAGGCTCAACCAGATCTAAAGTTCGCGGTGGTTTCCAATCCTGAATTCTTGCGCGAAGGCGCAGCTATCGGTGATTTCAAACGGCCCGACCGCATCGTAGTCGGAAGCGACGATGACTGGGCGCGCGATGTAATGACCGCCATTTATAGACCGCTATTTTTGAATGAATCGCCGATGCTATTCACCAGCCGACGGTCATCGGAACTCATAAAATACGCCGCAAACGCGTTCCTGGCGACCAAGATCACGTTCATAAACGAGATGGCCGATCTTTGCGAAAAACTGGGTGCCAATATACAAGATGTGTCGCGCGGAATTGGTCTTGATAACCGTATTGGATCGAAATTTCTGCATGCTGGTCCAGGATATGGCGGCAGTTGCTTTCCAAAAGACACGTTGGCGCTTTTGAAAACGGCGCAAGACAATGAAGTTCCCGTTCGCATTGTATCGGCCGTGGTCGAAGCCAACGATATGCGGAAACGCGCTATGGGCAGAAAGATTATTCATGCATTGGGCGACGATGCTAGAGGAAAGAAGGTTGCATTATTTGGGCTAACTTTCAAACCGAATACTGATGATATGCGCGATGCGCCCTCTATCGCCATTGTGCAAACCTTGCTTGATGCCGGCGCGATAATTTCGGCACACGACCCTGAAGGCATGGAAGAAGCGAAAAAGATCATGCCCGATGTAACCATGTGTGAAAGCGCATATGTAGCAGCAAAAGGCGCCGACATTGTCGCAATCGTGACTGAATGGGATGCCTATCGCGCCTTGGATTTCCGGAAATTGGGCGAAGCAATGAATGGCAATGTGCTTGTCGATCTGCGAAATATTTATCAGCCGGCTGAACTCGCCGCGGCCGGTTTTGAATATGTAAGTGTTGGTCGTTAGCAATAAATTCAGCGTGCCGCCGACGATTTGCGTGCCGAAAGCCTAACTTGAGTGACATAAAGCGTTAGCCTCTTGCCGCCGGGGCTTCACTTTGCAATACGGCATCAAATGACCAAGACACTCACCCACCTTCAACGGCTAGAGGCCGAGAGTATTCACATCATGCGCGAAGTGATTGCGGATGCTGCGAAGCCTGTAATGCTGTATTCGGTTGGTAAGGATTCAGCTGTCATGCTGCATCTGGCGCGCAAGGCGTTTTACCCGTCGCCGCCACCATTCCCATTGTTGCATGTGGATACAACCTGGAAGTTTCGGGATATGTATAAGCTGCGCGACCAGATGGCGCAGGAAAGCGGGATGGAATTGCTAGTCTATCAAAATCAGGAGGCCGTCGACCGTGGAATCAACCCGTTCGATCACGGCCCTTTGCATACTGATATGTGGAAGACCGAAGGATTAAAGCAAGCGCTCGACAAATACGGCTTTGATGTGGCGTTTGGCGGTGCGCGGCGCGATGAAGAAAAGAGCCGGGCCAAGGAGCGCATCTTTTCGTTTCGCACAGCAAGCCACGGCTGGGATCCGAAAAGTCAACGCCCCGAACTTTGGAATCTCTATAATGCCCGCAAGGCCAAAGGCGAGAGCATCCGCGTTTTTCCGATCTCGAACTGGACCGAGCTTGATATCTGGCAATATATCCACCTGAACGACATTCCCATTGTGCCGCTCTATTTCTCGTCATTGCGCCCGACCTATGAATGGGATGGGCAATTATTCGTCGCCGATGACATTGATCGCGTCGAAAAGATATTGGGCCGAAAAGTCGAGATAACCGAGCGCAATGTCCGGTTCCGCACACTCGGCTGTTTTCCGTTGACTGGCGCGGTTGAAAGCGACGCAAAAACTCTACCCGAAGTGATTCAAGAGATGCTGCTTACCACCACAAGCGAACGGCAAGGCCGGGTCATCGACAAAGATGGCGGAGATGCAAGCATGGAGAAAAAGAAGCAAGAGGGGTATTTTTGATGCTCCCTCCTCCTAAAAACGATCCCGTTTACAAAACTGACGCACTGATCGCCGAAGATATTGACGCCTATCTCGATGTGCATCAGCATAAATCACTACTACGTTTCATAACCTGCGGGTCTGTGGATGATGGCAAATCGACGCTGATCGGCCGCCTGCTCTATGACAGCAAGATGATTTTCGAGGACCAGCTTGAGGCACTTACCGCTGACAGCAAGCGCGTTGGTACACAGGGACAGGAAATCGATTTTGCGCTTCTAGTGGACGGTTTAGCGGCTGAACGCGAACAGGGTATCACCATTGATGTCGCTTACCGGTTCTTCGCCACTGAAAAGCGTAAGTTCATCGTCGCGGATTGCCCGGGGCATGAACAATATACCCGCAACATGGTGACGGGTGCATCGACTGCTGATCTGGCGGTAATTTTGATCGATGCGCGCAAAGGTGTGCTTGTCCAGACGCGGCGGCACAGCTACCTCGCCAAGTTACTCGGCATTCGTAACATCGTGCTCGCGGTCAACAAGATGGACTTGATCGCGTATGATCAAGCTGAATATGATGCGATTGTCGCGGATTATACCGTGTTTGCAAAAAGCATCGGTATCAACGCCTTCACTGCTATGCCGATATCTGGTTTCAAGGGCGACAACATCACCGAACATTCGGTTAATATGCCTTGGTTTGACGGCGTTCCGTTGATGGAGCACCTTGAGACAGTCGAACTGAACATTTCTGCTGATCAAGCCAAATCCTTTCGGATGGCGGTGCAATGGGTCAATCGGCCCAATTTGGATTTCCGCGGATTTTCGGGTCAGATAGCAACCGGCACAATCAAACCCGGCGATGCAATCCGGGTATTGCCGAGCGGCAGGACCTCGTCTGTTTCGAAGATTGTGACGTTGGACGGCGAACTTGACGAAGCAGTGGCCGGCCAATCGATCACTTTATGCTTTGCAGACGAAATCGACTGTTCGCGCGGCGATGTGATCTCGATCGCGGACGAGCCCCCGGAAGTTTCCGATCAATTTGAAGCCACCATCGTCTGGATGGATGACGAAGCGCTGCACGTCGGAAGGTCGTACTGGTTGAAGTTGGGCACGCAATTGGTGTCAGCCACCGTCCACGAACCGAAATACACTGTCAACGTTAATACCATGGAGCATATGGCGGCAAAGACGTTGGAGCTGAATGCTATCGGCGTTGCAGAAATCGCGACTGACAAGCCGATAGTGTTTGAAGCATATGCCGAAAATCGGACGTTGGGCGGTTTCATTCTCATCGACAAAATCACCAATCGCACAGTGGGTGCGGGCATGCTGCATTTCAGCCTGCGGCGCGCCCAAAACGTTCACTGGCAGGCGACCGACATCGGCCGCGACGCACATGCCGCATTGAAAAATCAAAAGGCACGCGTCCTTTGGTTTACGGGGCTTTCTGGGTCGGGCAAAAGCACGATTGCCAATGAGGTGGAAAAATCACTGAACCTTATGAACCGCCACACATTCCTGCTTGATGGTGACAATGTCCGGCACGGCCTGAACAAGGATCTCGGTTTTACAGAAGCGGATCGGATAGAAAACATTCGGCGCGTGGGTGAAGTAGCGAAGCTGATGGCGGACGCGGGGTTAATTGTGCTGACGGCGTTTATTTCGCCGTTCCGCGCCGAGCGCAACATGGTTCGTAATATGCTACCCGAAAGTGAATTTATCGAAATTTTTGTCGATACGCCGTTGGAGGTGGCCGAAAGCCGCGATGTGAAGGGACTGTACAAAAAGGCACGTTCGGGCGCGCTTAAGAACTTCACTGGCATCGATAGCCCCTATGAAGCGCCAGTTGCGCCTGAAATCCGGGTTAACACCGTCGAGATGACTCCGGCTGAAGCAGCCGAATATATCATACGCCAGATTATGCCGCTCAAATGAGTATGACTGACGCTGAGCTCGCCGCACATTTGGCCAATGTTGCCGGTAAGCTGCTGATCGCTGTGCGTGACAGCGGGCTTCTCTCTTTAAAATCGCTGGGCAAGGCCGGCGATCAGACAGCCAACCAGTTCTTAATCCACGCCATTGCCGAACAAAGGCCTGATGACGGGCTGCTGTCCGAAGAGAGCAAAGATACAAAGGAACGGCTATCCAAAAATCGCGTGTGGATTATTGATCCAGTTGATGGCACGCGCGAATATGGTGAAGGTCGAACCGATTGGGCCGTCCATGTTGCGCTGGCGATTGATGGTGTCGCCACTGCCGGCGCGGTTGCGCTGCCCGGACTCGATCTCGTGCTTTGTACTGGCAATCCACAGGTTTTGCCGCCTTTACCTGAAAAGCTGCGCATGGTCGTTAGTCGCACCCGGCCAGCCGCAGAAGCAGTTGCCGTGGCGGACGCCTTGGGCGCGGATCTCATTCCCATGGGCTCGGCTGGCGCCAAAGCGATGGCTATAGTGCGAGGAGAAGCTGAAATTTATCTCCACACCGGCGGCCAATATGAATGGGATAGCTGTGCGCCAGTCGCAGTCGCAGCGGCGCACGGGCTGCACTGTTCGCGGGTCGATGGCAGCCCACTGGTCTACAATCAGAATGACGTCTACATGCCAGATTTGCTGATTTGCCGACCCCAATTGGTCGGCAAAATCATGGCTGCTCTGCCGGCTACTTAACCTTCGGCTTCCCTTACAAAGGCCGCATCTCCGCCGATTTTTGAAGATAGTTTTGCGAGCCAAGCCAAAACCGCGATTGCCAGTACTGTCGCCAAAATCGCATAAGTAAATTTGCCCGACAAGCTGTCGCCCAGCCCAAGCAGTGCCAATGCTGATTTAATCGCCTCATTCCAAGCCAAGGCTGCCACCAATCCCAAAGACGCCGATGCAAGCGCGATCATAGTTTGTAAAAATGCGCGTGGATTCATATCATTTCTCCTGTTTATTTCTGGGGAAGTTAAAGACAAAGACGCGGTAATTTGTCAATTGACTTGGCGATCGCGCCCTTCCCAGAAAGGTGCCCGTAAATCTTTCCGCAAAATTTTGCCGCTGGCATTGCGCGGCAAAGCAGCGATGCTTTGCACGGATTTGGGTACCTTGAATCCCGCGATCCTCTCACGGGCCCAGGCGATGACGCTATCTTCAGAAATTTCGTGTCCTGCTTTTGGCGCGCAGAAAGCCATCACGGCTTCGCCCCATTTATCATCCGGGACGCCGATCACTGCGACTTCCATCACATCGGGATGACCATAGATTGCGCTTTCAACCTCGGCCGGATAAATATTCTCGCCGCCGGAAATGATCATGTCTTTGACACGGTCGTGAATGAACAAATATCCATCTGCATCCAGATAACCGGCATCGCCTGTTCTGATCCAACCTGCGTCATCCATCGTGCTGGCAGTGGCATCGGGCAAATTCCAGTAACCGATCATGTTGTTCGATGACCGGGTCAGAACCTCACCCACTTCTCCCACGGGCAAGCTTTCGCCATCGGCCCCCACGATCTTCAATTCGACCCCAGGGAGCGGCTTTCCCGCCGATCGCATGCGTTCATTCCCATTGGGATCATGATCTTCAGGCGGTAACATGACGATAGTACCCGTGGTTTCAGTCATTCCATAAGCTTGAATAAACTGGGCGCCAAACATCGCAATGCATTGGCGTAACAGCTCGAGCGGAATGGGCGCGGCACCATACAGAATATACTTTAGTCGGCTATAATCGACATTCGCGCACCGCGGGTGATTCAACAAAATCTGCAACGCTGCAGGTACGATAAACAGCCTTGTAACTCCGGAATTTTCAACGGCATCGAAAAAGCCATCCGGGGTAAACTCTGCGAGGATATGCCCCGGCAAACCAATGGCTAACGCCATTATACCCAGACCAGTTCCACCAATATGCGCGCACGGCATCGCAATTAGCGTTACTTCATCATCCTCCCACTGGGTATAAGCCAGCTTGGGTTCGGTGTTGTTGATACGCAATGCGAACAAGTTTTTGTTTGAAAGCACCGCGCCTTTGGGATTGCCCGTCGTGCCCGATGTATAGAGTTGAAGTACGGCATCGTCGGGGCCCGACGCGGGAAATTCGCTGCGTTCCGTTTTGGCTATCATCGCCCGCGCATCATCCGCCGCAAATATGTGTTCAACGTTCGGAATGCCTGCCTTGATCGCTGTCCCAGCGTTTTCAAATCCCGGCCCGGTAAACAACGCCTTGGCCTTGGTGTCATTTATAATGAATGCCCATTCTGCGGGAGCAAGTCGCCATCCCACTGGAACCATCACAATGCCAATCCGCGCAGCGCCATAAAATAGGGTGAAATACAAATCGCTATTTTTGCCGAGCCATGCGATCCGGTCGCCCTTCTGCAATCCCATCGATGTCAACATCGCAGCCACTTTGGCTGTACGGTCCTCCAATTCGCCGTAAGTCCAATGGCGGTCCTCTTCGGTCAATGCCGTTTTGTCAGGCCGATCAGTTGCCCAATGCCTGATAAATTCGTCGAAGGTAAGGTAAAGGGGTGCTTCAGCCATAATCTGGTCTCTCTCCATAATCTCTCACGTCCACCTTAATCGCTTGATTAACATTGTCCAGAAGGATGCTTTAATGTTGCATTGCAACAAGCGAGCGAGTCCGCTAGGCGCTGCAGATGCTCAATATATCGGGAATCACTGTACGCCTTGGCGGACGAACAATACTTGACCGCGCGACTGCGGCGCTACCAACGGGCAGCCGAGTCGGGCTGATCGGCCGTAATGGTGCCGGTAAAACCACGTTGATGAAAGTCATCGCCGGATACGGAGAGCATGATGATGGCAGCATCGAAATGGCCAAAACTGCGCGCATTGGTTACATCGCACAGGAAGCTCCATCCGGTGTAACCACCCCGTTTGAAGCAGTGCTGGCAGCGGATATCGAACGTGCTGCCTTGTTGGCGGAAGAAGACACTACCGACGATCATCACCGTATCGCCGACATCCACGAACGGCTTATTGCGATTGATGCCCACACCGCCCCTGCCCGTGCCGCACGGATATTGGTCGGTTTGGGCTTTGATGAAGACATGCAACACCGCCCGCTAGATAGCTATTCCGGTGGTTGGAAAATGCGTGTGGCGTTGGCTGCGTTGCTGTTTTCCGAACCAGACATCTTGCTGCTCGATGAGCCGTCCAATCACCTTGATTTGGAAGCTACCATGTGGCTGGAGAGTTTTCTAAAAAGCTACCGCGCGACTATGGTTTTGATCAGCCACGAACGTGATTTGCTCAACAATGTCGTCGATCATATCCTGCATTTGGAAGGCGGTAAATGTACGCTTTATCCTGGCGGATACGACGCATTTGAACGGCAACGCGCGGAACGATTGGCACAATTGGCATCGGCGCGCGCTGCTCAGGAATCACAGCGTGATAAGTTGCAGGATTACATCGCACGTAACTCTGCGCGGGCGTCGACCGCAAAACAGGCCCAGTCACGCGCAAAGGCGCTTGCCCGGATGGAACCGATCGCTGCGATGTCAGAAGATCCCACACTGTCATTCGATTTCCCAAGTCCGGACGAGCTGAAACCGCCGCTGGTGACTTTGGACATGGCCGCCGTCGGGTATGAAGCCGAAAAACCCATACTGCGCAAACTGAACCTGCGGATCGATCCGGATGAGCGGATTGCCTTGCTTGGCCGTAACGGCAATGGAAAAACCACGCTCGCGCGCTTGCTGTCTGCTCAGTTGCCCGCAATGGAAGGTGCAATTTCAGTATCCGGAAAGATGCGCGTTGGATATTTTACCCAGTATCAAGTCGAAGAACTTGATGGCCGGGACACCCCGCTGGAACATATGACGCGGCTGATGAAAGGTGCCTCGCCCGGCGCCGTGCGAGCGCAATTGGGGCGGTTTGGCTTCTCCGGTCCAAAGGCAACTACGCTGGTCGGCAAGCTATCGGGCGGTGAACGCGCACGGCTCGCGCTGGCATTGATCACAAGGGATGCACCGCACATGCTGATCCTTGATGAACCAACGAACCACCTTGATGTCGATAGCCGTGAAGCATTGGTGCAGGCGCTAAACGCCTACGAAGGTGCCGTGGTAATCGTTAGCCATGACCGCCACATGATCGAATTGACCGCCGACCGTTTGGTGCTGGTTGACGGCGGTGAAGCCAACGAGTTTTCAGGATCGCTCGATGATTATACCGATCTGATCTTGCGCGGTGCGGCAAAAACAGAAGGCAAATCCCCCGCCCCCAAACGTGACAAGAAAGAAGAACGCAAAGCCGCCGCCGCAGCGCGTGAGGCCCAATCAGCAGCCCGCAAAACATTAGCCGCAGCCGAAGCCGAAATGGCGAAACTGACCGCGCGGCGCAGCGAGCTTGATAGTGCAATGTTCGATCCGGCCACTGCCAAAGGCGAAGATGCAAAACGGACGATGGGCGAACTTTCCCGACTGCGCGGCGAAACCGAAAAGGCAATTGCCGCCGCCGAAGCGAAATGGATTGCGGCGAGCGAGTTGGCCGCGGGTTAACTTTTTGGAGCAAAATGGCATTTCATCGAAAATGCCAAGTTGACACCTAGTTGACAAGATTGACGCCTATTTTGAACTAAATTGCTAGTTCAGGTATAGATAATTTCCAACATCGTGGTTATTTTGTAATTTTACGTTTTCGCAAATCCTACTGCGAAGGGGGTGATTTGACCGCCAACGATGCCAAAGAGCCAGCCCCAAACAAGCGGCCTTACCCTGTGTTCCCAGAACAAATCCTACATTACAAGTAATAATACGCGATGGGAGTTTGGCCACGCCGCCATCAGGCTCTTGGTTATATCGACATTCAGAATACAGAATACATAAAAATATAAGTTTCGTCATTCCCGCGAAGGCGGGAATCCATCGCCGGATTTCGCGTATGTAAACAAGTTTTATTAGGCGGATATGTCCGGTGATGGATTCCCGCCTTCGCGGGAATGACGGAGTTCTTTTTCAACAAGCTAATTTTTGAATGTTATCCTGCCCAAAATTTCATCCCGCACAAAGCCACCGAAACTCTACTCCGCCGCGATCGCTACCTCGGGCTCTTTCCAGACCAGAACCGGTTTGCGGGCTGCCAGTGTTTCATCCAACCGGCGGCGCGGCGCGTAATGCGGTGCGGTCTTTAACGACGGATCGCCTGCCTTGGCCCGTCCCGCCACCGATCGCATCGCACCGATGAATTGATCGAGCGTTGCCTTGCTTTCGGTCTCGGTCGGCTCGATAAGCATCGCGCCATGCACAACGAGCGGGAAGTAAACCGTCATGGGATGATAACCTTCGTCGATCAGCCCCTTGGCAATGTCGAGCGTGGAGAACCCATCAGCCAGGCCATCGTCGGAAAACAATGCCTCATGCATGCAAGGACCGCTACCTGCAAATGGCGCCTCGAGGACGTCTTCCAAGCTGCGCAGGATATAGTTGGCGTTCAACACAGCATCCTCCGCTACTTGCCGCAGGCCGTCGGCACCATGGCTCATAATATAGCTCAAAGCGCGCGTGAACATGCCCATCTGGCCATGAAAAGCAACCATCCGGCCAAAGGTCGATGCATGATGCTCATCCGCCGTTTCCTCCTCGATCAGGACATATTCGTCACCGATTTTATCCACGAAAGGCAATGGTGCAAACGGCGTGAGAGCTTCTGAAAGTACCACCGGCCCCGCACCCGGTCCGCCGCCGCCATGTGGGGTCGAGAAGGTTTTGTGGACATTGATGTGCATTGCATCGATGCCCAGATCGCCTGGCCGGACGCGGCCAACGATCGCGTTAAAATTCGCTCCGTCGCAATAAACAAAGCCGCCTGCCGCGTGCACCGCATCCGAAATCTCACGCATATCGGGTTCGAACAGGCCGCAAGTGTTCGGGTTGGTGATCATGACGGCTGCAACATCAGGACCCAAACGCGCCTTAAGCGCCGCCATATCGACGCGCCCTTGCACGGTTGCGGGAATGCTTTCGACCGCATAACCGGCAAAAGCGGCGGTCGCCGGGTTGGTGCCGTGCGCACTTTCGGGGCAGAGAATAACCGACCGTGCATCGCCGCGATCGGTCAACGCGGCCCGGATCGCCAATATCCCGCACAGCTCACCATGCGCGCCCGCCTTTGGCGACATCGCCACGGATTTCATTCCTGTCAGCGTCACCAGCCAATGCGCGAGCTGATGTATAACAGCAAGCGCACCCTGCACCGTTTGCGTCGGGGCAAGCGGGTGAACGTCACTGAACCCCGGCATCCGTGCGATCTTTTCGTTCAGCCGCGGATTGTGCTTCATTGTGCATGAACCGAGCGGGAAAAAGCCGAGGTCAATCGCATAATTCTGCCGCGACAGCCGCGTATAATGTCGCACAGTCTCGGGCTCCGACAAGCCCGCAAGTCCAATTGTCCGATGACGTTCCAACCCACCGAGGCGCGATGTAACGTGCGGGATCGGGGCCAGATCAACTCCTGTGGTTTCGGTGCTGCCAATCTCGAATATCAGTGCTTCGTCGAGCATAAGCGCGCGGTTACCGGTGAATGTCGCAGGCGCGGCTGCCTCGGACCGGATCATCTCGGGCTTCCATCCGCTGTCGTTGATACTCATGCCAAAATCTCCTGCAATGCCGATGCAAATGTCTCAACATCCTGCGGCGTGACAACCTCGGTCACTGCCACAACCAGTCCATTTTCGAGTTTCTGCTGCCCAGGGTAAAGCCGCCCAAGTGACACACCGCCGAGCACTTTGCGGTCAGCAAGTGCACGGACGACCGGACGCGCTTCGGTTGGCAATCGCAATGTGAACTCGTTGAAGAAGTTATCGTTGACGATGCTGACCCCGGGTATTTGGACCAGTCTTTCAGCCACCTGAACCGCCATTGCATGATTAAGGCTGGCCAGGTCACGCAGGCCACGCTCCCCAAGCAACGTCATGTGAATACTGAAAGCCAGCGCACAAAGTCCTGAATTAGTGCATATATTTGACGTAGCCTTTTCCCGGCGGATATGTTGTTCGCGCGTCGACAGGGTAAGCACAAACCCGCGCTTGCCCTCGGCATCAACGGTTTCACCACACAAGCGCCCGGGCATCTGCCGAACGAATTTTTCCTTGCATGCAAACAGCCCAACATAAGGCCCGCCGAACTGGAGGCCGACCCCTAGCGACTGCCCCTCGCCCACCACAATGTCGGCGCCCATTTCGCCAGGTGACTTGATCGCCCCCAACGCCACTGGCTCGGTCACGACCGCAATCAACAGCGCGCCATGTTCATGGGCCCTCGCAGCTATCGCCGACAGGTCCTCGATCCGCCCCAGTATATCGGGATATTGAACAACCACACAGCTCGTTTCGCTATCGATACTGGAAATCAAGCGCGCGCTATCGGTTTTAGGCGACAGCTCTGGCAACGCGACATCAAGAGTATCGCCGGTGTATTTCGCCATCGTTTCGGCAACACTGACATAATGCGGGTGCAGGCCAGACGATAATATTGCCTTTGACCGTTTGGTTATCCGGCCCGCCATACCGATTGCTTCCCAACAAGCTGTCGATCCATCATACATCGAAGCATTGGCAACATCGCAGCCCAGCAATCGGGCCACCTGGGTTTGAAATTCAAACAACATTTGCAGCGTGCCCTGCGCGATTTCCGGCTGATACGGCGTGTAAGCGGTCAAAAACTCGCCGCGCTGGATGATGTGATCGACAGACGCGGGAATGTGATGCTTGTATGCGCCGCATCCCAGAAAGAACGGATGGTGCGAAGCCGCCATATTTTGCCGCGAAAGACCGGAAAAATGACGCTCGACTTCCATTTCGCTCGCGTGGTTCGGCAGATCACGTATCGGGCCGTCAAGCCGCGCTTCTGCGGGAACATCGTTGAACAGATCGTCGATTGTTTTCGCGCCGATTACGGCGAGCATCGCTTGGCGATCAGGCTGGGTCAGGGGTAAATAACGCATCCGCTTGCTTTCCTATTTAAAATCACGTTGCTCCGGTTTTGTATGACGCTTTCGTGTGGTTACAGCGCGTCAACAAACGCTTGATACGCATCTGCATCCATCAAACTGTCCAGCTCGGCTGGGTCGCTCAACTGCAGTTTGAAGAACCAGCCTTCTCCTTCGGGATCTGAATTTATCAACGCCGGATCTTCTTCCAGCGCAATATTGCCTTCGGTCACATTTCCGCTGACGGGCGCATAGACATCTGATGCCGCCTTCACCAATTCAACCACCGCAGCATCGCCGCCCTTAATCAGCGATGCGCCAACGGCCGGAACCTCGGCAAATACAATGTCGCCCAATTGGCCCTGCGCGTAATCGGTGATGCCGATAGTCGCGATATCGCCCGCGACTTCAATCCATTCATGGTCTTCGGTAAAATAGCGGCTCATGCGGGTTTTCCTTTCCGGTGATAATGATGGGGGACAAATGGCATTGCGGTAACTGTCAAGCCGATCCGTTTGCCGCGAACTTCGGCCTCTAATGGTGTGCCAAGAGCGGAATGAGCCGTGGCAACAAAACCCATTGCAATCGGCGCGCCGACTGTGGGGGCGAAACCGCCCGACGTTATTACGCCGACTTGCTCGTCGCCTGCAAAGATTGCAGCGCCTTCGCGCACCGGTATCTTGCCATCTACGCTGAAACCAACCCGCTTTTTGTCCGGGCCGTGGGTAAGAGCCTGCCATTATCCGTTCGCTGCCGGCAAAGCCGCCTTCAGCGCGGCGTCGTTTGGAGATCGCAAAGCTCAAATCGCCTTGCACTGGATCAATCGCCGGATCGAGATCGTGGCCATAAAGCGGTAATCCTGCCTCCAACCGTAATGAATCGCGCGCGCCAAGGCCTATCGGTTTAACTTCAGGCTGGGCACAAAGTGCATCGGCAAACGCAACAGCAAGCTCCGCCGGGATCGAGATTTCAAAGCCGTCTTCACCGGTGTAGCCGGAACGGCTGATCCACAAAGGTTCATGCTGCCAAAAAAACGATCCTGCCTCCATAAAAAACAGGCTACCCACATTTGGAACCACGCGGCCAAGTGCGTCGGCGGCTTTTGGCCCTTGCAGGGCGATCAGCGCACGATCTTCCAATTGGTTGATCGTAATCTCGTCGGGCAACTCCCCGCGAAGATAGGCCATATCATCCCACTTCACCGCGCCATTCACGACCAGATAAAGTCCCATCGGCGTCGCCGTAATCATCAGGTCATCAAGGATACCGCCATCTTCAGCGAGCAATAGTGAATATCGCATCCGTTCTTCGGCAAGCGCCGATATGTCACCGGGCACAATTTTCTCCAGCGCGGCGGCAACGCCTTCGCCTGACAATATAAGTTGCCCCATGTGCGACACATCAAACAGCCCGGCATTCTCGCGCGTCCAGGCATGTTCCGCCATAATGCCTTCATATTGGATCGGCATGTGATAGCCCGCAAATTCAACCATGCGCGCACCCTTAGCGCGATGCCAATCGCCAAGCGGCAGATCAAACACCTCCAGCGGTTGCAATTCTTCTTCGTGTATTTCGAGTTCTTCGCTCATCATTATTCCCGTGCTGGAGTCACAATATCACCGGCCGATTGGCCAGAAATACTGCCCCCTCTGTCACGGAACCTGAGAGCTTACATGGGTCGCAACGAAAAAACTGCGGCCCAATCCCCTTCGGTGGTCCTTGCCAAAGCAAGAACGCTTTCCAGAGTGTCGCAAAAGCCGAAGCGGTCCTTTTGCCTGAGAGATTCCGGGGCGGTTGCTCCTTCGGCGATCAGGTCTCCCTGATGCTCTCCCGCTTCGTCAGCGACAGCATGCGTAATGACGCCTGCAATTGGCCAAGTCAATCAAGTTGGTTGATTTTGTAGAATTCATCCACAGAAAACGCATGCATTCATCGCGGATGCGTCAACGTTGTTCTGCCGCAAGTGATTGGATCGCATCATTTTCGTGCGAGTGAATTCCAGAACCGGAATTCATCACCAGTTGGCAGATAGCTTTGGCAACATCATCGGCCAGAATCGATTGATATCGCCGCAATGGTCCCATCATCAACATGTCAGTCAATGGGCTTAGCATGATGCCAATCCTCTCGCCAAAGCGTCTTTCACCGCCGCGCACGCCGCGAAGCAGGCCGGGTCGCAGGAAATCACATCGCTCAAAGCCGATCGAACGAACCGCCGCTTCCATTTGACCCTTTGTCTTTAAGTAAAAGTTTGTGCTCTCGGCGTTCGCACCTACTGATGAAACTGCGACAAAGTGTTTCGCCCCGCCCGCTTTTGCCGCTTTGGCAATGGCGCAAACCAGATCCAAATCAATCGCAGCAAACGCGGCCTGCGAACCTGCCTGACGCATCGTCGTGCCTAGGCACGAAATCGCCGATTGCGCCCGCATATCGGTTACCAAGGCGGGCCACTGCGCGGGCGGCGCAACATGTGCTGTGACACCTGTGATAGGCAGTGTTTCCTGACGGACAACGATGTGGACATCAAAACCGGCCTTTGCCAAAAAACGCACGGCGGCGGACCCGATCAAGCCCGTTGCCCCCAATAATACAACTTTCTTAGCCAATTACTGCGCTCCGTAAATTTGAATGTGGCAGTTTTGCGCATAACGATCCGTCATGCCCGCAAGAAAGTCCGCAATATGACGGCTGCGCGCAGGCTCTTCATGCGGCAGATTGGCTTGCCAATCGGGCGGCAACAGCGTGCAATCACGCGCATAAGCCGCGAACAGCTCGGCAACGATTTTCCGTGCTTCGTTGGCCGCCGCAATTTGCAATGGATGATGGTATAAATTATCATACATAAAACGCTTTAGCGTGCGTTCTTGTTCGGTCATGTCAGCTGAAAATCCGGCAATCATAATTCCGGCATCGCGCACTTCCGCAACATTTTTGACGCCCGTTGCCAAAATCCTTGCCCGCGTTGCTGCGATGACATCATTGACCATGATCCCAATTTGTTCGCGCACCAATTCGGGCAAAAGTTTCTGAGGCGCAATGCCCGGGTAACGCGCCAATATCTGCTGCCATCGATCAGCCACAAATGGTAAAGCACAAATCTGGTCAATATCCAGAAACTTTGCACGCAGTCCATCATCGATATCGTGATTATCATACGCAATATCATCCGCCACCGCCGCCACCTGCGCCTCGAGCGAAGGCCATTTTGTCAATTCCAAATCGCGCTCCGCATCAACCTCGCGCAGCGCCCAGCCCGGCCTCAGAACTGGCCCGTTATGCTTCGCCAATCCTTCCAGCAATTCCCAGCTCAGGTTTAAGCCGGGCCAAAGCGGATAGGGTGAATCCAATCGCGTCAAAGTGCGCAACGTCTGCGCGTTGTGGTCAAAGCCGCCATGAGCCTTCATTGCAAGTTCAAGCGCGTCTTCGCCCGCATGACCAAATGGCGGGTGACCAATATCATGGGCAAGGCACAATGCCTCGGTCAAATCCTCGTTCAAGCCCAATGCGCGTGCGATCGCGCGGCCAATTTGAGCCACTTCTAAACTGTGCGTCAACCGAACGCGGTAGTGGTCGCCATCGGGCGCAACAAAAACTTGGGTCTTGTGGCGCAATCGGCGAAACGAGATCGAATGAATTATCCGGTCGCGGTCCCGCTGGAATATATCACGCGGCCCACGTACGGCGCTGCTGAGTTCGTCATAATGTCGCCCTCGAGTGGCTTGTGGATGACAGGCATACGGTGCAAGCGGGTTCATAGCTATTGCCTATGCACAGGAATGCACACGGCAACCAGCCTCTATTTGCTCTTAGAGCGCGACGACATTAGGTTGCACCGTAGTGCTGAGCCTGTCGAAGCATGTTTCAAGGTGAAGCGCCCTTCGACAGGCTCAGGGCTACGGTTTAGTTTCAACCTTATGTCATCGCGCTCTCAGGGGTTTGACCTCTATGCCTTTTTCACTTCGCCAAACGAAGCCGTCACCGCCAGCTTTGCGAAAATCGGCCTCCCATTTCTTCGCTTCTTTCAAGTCAGAAAACGGGCCAACCAGTAACCGGCTCGACTTGCTCCACGGAGATGACCAGCTGTCTTTGCCCTTGAACAAGTCAGCATATTTCTTGCGGAAAATCCGCATATCGCTTTGAAAGCCGGATGCATCTCCGGTGGCGACCTGCACCCAAATTCTGGCAGCATTTTCTTGCGTTGCGGGTTGCGCGGTGTTCTTTGTTTTCTTGTCGCCTAACGCATCATTTGGCTTTGCTTTTGGCACCGCAACCGGCAGTTTTTTTAGATCAACCGGGACGACGTCAGGCTTTTTTTCCGCGTCAGGAATATCTATCGAATTCACTACAGCGCCAAGGTCAAATGCCGGTTGGGCTGTTACGGGAGCCGTTTGAACTTGCGGCGTCGGCACAAAGACGATTGGCGATGGTGTCGGGATTGCGGAGGTATTGGGCGTGGTACCATCCGAATGGTTGACGATTGCCGGAACACTGTCTTGATTTTGCGGCAGTGTTTGTTGCGGTGTTGGCAGTTGTGTCAGTGGAGTATTTGTAATGGCTGTATCACTGGTTGCAACGGAATCCGGTGTTTTCGCAGGTGATGGGATGACTGCAACATCAGCGGCGATAGGCACCGCTGGCTTTGCTTGCGCAGGAACAGCGACGCTTTGGCTGGTGATCGTTTTTGGTGGAAGCGATTGCTGGGTTGGTGCCGGAGCAGCATTGACGGCTGGAGAAAGTAAGGGAGGCAGCGCCGGTTGCGGCACACTCTGCGGCGCGCTTTGCGGCACGTTTAGCGCAATTCCAGTCGACACAGTACCTTGCGGTGGCGGCGCTATTGTTGACGCGGGGTTGCTGAATACATCAGCAGTAGGCTTCGCCGGAGTCACATTGGGCGCTGGCAAGACCGTTGGCGAAGTGACCACCGCCGCTGGCGCGGACTGCGCAGGGGTAATGACCGCGAAAGCTGGTTCTGCTGGCCGAGCAGGCGGCGGGAAAACTGGCGTCGCAGCAACCGCTTGTGGCCGCGGTGTGGCAACCAATGCCAACGACACCTTTTCTGCCTCCAATATGCGCGCTCTTGCAATGTCGATTGGCAAAGGAATCCGCGACCCCAAATCTGCGACATCCGCAACGGGCCGGGCGACAGCAGCGGGAACTTGAACTTCTTGCGCAGCGCGCTTGGCGGCACGTTCACGTTCGCGGCGCGAAAGCTTCGCTGCATTCTTCGTTTGTGCCGCCGATTTCGGACCAAATGGATCACCAGCGGGGACAAGTCGGCCATCACCGGTCGCTCCGCTTGCGGGATAATTTGCCGCGACCCGCTGCAACGTCTCGCTATCTCGGCCAATATTGTTGGCGGGGAAATGCCCCAAATGGATAGCAGCGGCCTTTTGCGCGCCGGTCAGTTGCGGCAATTGCCTGAGATACCGCTCAAATTGCTGCGCCGAACGCGCATCCATAAAGCCCTGTGTGACCTTGACCGATTCGCGAAAGTCGCCGCGCGCAGCCAATAAAAATGCGCGTGCCCGCCACGCCTCGCCGTTGTTTTGCTTTAGCAATGGAAACAACATGGCATCGGCTTCTGCCTCTTTGCCCATCAGCGCGATTGAAATTGCTTGCTGCACAATCAGCCGGTTTGAACGGTCAGACATCTTCGCAAGATTATAGTCCTGTTGCGCGCGGGCAAAATTTCCGAGCAGATCGAATGCCAACGCCCGATCCGCCGCCACAGCCCGTTCAGGAATGCCCAGCTTAATGGCTTCGTCAAACAAGCGCAGCGCCTCAAACGGGTTTTCGGTACGCACAGTCGCAATTGCCAAGCCCAATTTTATCCGGCCATTCGATGGCTGCAAGGCGTCTGCGCGTGAAAAGAAATTTAGCGCCGCATTGGCATCGCCAAGCAGCAAAGCGGCATTGCCAGCGTCTATCAGGGCATCACTGTCGGTCGGACGCCGCGCGATCCGCAACATTGCGCCCCGCAGTTCAGCCGCGCCTTGAACTTCAACTGTTGGAGCTGCAACTGTATTTTTTGCCCGGTCGAGTGCTTCAAGGGCGCTATCATCTTCTTCTTGCGCCATTAAAGGCAACGGCATCGCCATTATGGAAGCGCCGAGAATATAGCGAAAAATCGTGTGGTTCATATTCTCGCCAATGCCTTTTTGCTGCGTACAAGGCAAAACAACTGTGCAAGCGGCACGTCCAATAGTTTGTCAAAAACGACCAGAAGAGTTTCCCATTCTGGCCGCTTGATTACAATTGCTTTAGTGCGCGTCAGTTATTTCCCTGACGATCAAGGAAGCGAGGAATGTTGAGCCTGCTCGGGCTTTCTTCTTTTTCTTCGTCTTCATCATCGCTTGAGGTCAAACCGCGTGACAGACTAGACATCCGTTCAAACAGGGTACCGCCGCCGCTTGAAATACGCGGAGCGGCCGCATCACCGGCAAATGAACCAGCAGCTACAGCCACATCTTCGGCTTCGTCTTCTGCCAAATTTGAGCTTCCCAATTCCAGCAACTCATCGTCATCCTCTGCTGTTTCGGAGTTTTCGTCCGAAAAATCTGCAACAGACAAATCGCTTTCATCTTCAATTTCATTGCCCATCAAAATACTGACCGGGCTTTCTTCATCGGCAACAGCAGCGGTGCTTGCCCCATCTAAATCGGCAGCAGCCATCGGAGCTTCTGTCGCTGGTTCGCTGACCGAATTATAGATGTTTGAAACAGGCGCAGCGGCCGGCTTTGGTGTCCGGTCAAAGGCGAACGACCGCGACGAGGCTTCGGGTGCGCGGGCATCACTATCAATGCCGGTTGCAACAACCGAAACACGAATTCTGCCGTTCAGATTTTCGTTGAACGCGGATCCCCAAATGATGTTGGCATCTTCGTCGACCAGTTCGCGAATATGGTTCGCAGCTTCGTCGACTTCCATCAAGCGCATATCCTCGCCGCCAGTAATCGACACGATAACACCCTTTGCGCCTTGCAACGACACACCATCTAGCAACGGATTGGCAATGGCTTTCTCGGCAGCTTCAAGCGCGCGGCCGTCACCTTCTGCTTCGCCTGTCCCCATCATCGCCTTGCCCATTTCATGCATGACAGAACGAACGTCGGCAAAATCCAGATTGATCAGACCTGGCATCACCATCAAGTCGGTGATACCGCGAACACCCTGTTGCAACACTTCGTCAGCAAGCAAAAATGCTTCCTTAAAAGTGGTGTTCGGGTTCGCAACAAGGAACAAATTCTGGTTTGGTATGACGATCAAGGTATCGACGTGTTTTTGCAGCTCTTCGATACCGGCATCTGCCGACCGCATCCGGCGCGTACCTTCAAACAGGAACGGCTTGGTGATCACGCCAACCGTCAATATGTTCATTTCACGCGCCGCTTGGGCGATGACGGGAGCGGCACCCGTTCCAGTTCCTCCGCCCATTCCAGCTGCGATAAAGCACATGTGCGCGCCATGCAAAGCCGCCTTCACCTGCTCGATAGTTTCTTCTGCTGCGGCACGTCCAACTTCTGGACGTGACCCTGCACCAAGACCTTGGGTAATGTCGGGGCCAAGTTGAATGCGATATTCAGCGGCGGACGCATTCAATGCCTGCGCGTCGGTATTAGCGACGATAAAGTCGACGCCTTCGACATTCGCATTAATCATATTGGCGACGGCGTTTCCACCCGCCCCGCCGACACCAATTACAGCAATTTTCGGCTTCAATTCATCAACCATGGGAGGACCGATATTGATACTCATGTTAAAAAACCCCCTTGCCGTTCGGCATGTAAAAATACTTTCTTGCTATTGGCACAAAACTGCAGCCAAAACATCTATAAATTAACCACAACCACGTAAACTTGTTAAAAATTCTCTCTGATTGCGCGTTTAATCCGCTCAATCAGTCCCGGCAGTGGTGCGCCATGATATGGATCGTTCGGATCAAACGGGCCTTGCAGCTCCAAAGGTTCGCTGGCGGCATACCTCACCAGCCCGACCAAAGTCGAAAATGCAGGCCCGCTATGCGCTTCTGGCAAACCAGCTATTCCGGTCGGTTTTCCTACACGCACTGCGCGGCCCAGCGCCGCTTGCACATGTTCAGGCATACCTTTCAATTCGGCACCTCCTCCGGTCAACACAATTTGGTGTCCGGTCGTTCCCGCAAATCCAATTTGCTTTAGCACGCGCCCAATTTCAGTGACAATCTTGTCGATACGCAGAAAGATAACTGCGTTCAATTGCGCTTTTGTAATGCGCGGAGCGTTGGTATCGGCTGCCAAATTGCCTTCTTCGCCGCCCAAATCCAAAACATCTTGATGATCACGCGGCGTTGATAGGGCGGAACCATAATAGCATTTCAATCGTTCCGCCTGCGCGCGGCGAATACCGAATGCCGATGCGATGTCGTCGGTTATATCTGCCGCGCCTTGCTGAATTGTTTCCAACCCAACCAACATCCCGCCGATAAAGACAGAAACATTTGTAATTGACGCTCCAAATTCAACCAGCGCCACACCAAGCTCGCGTTCTTCTCTGGTAAGGCAAGCAAGGCCGGTGGCGATGGGAGCCACAACGACTGCTTCAACCTCCAGATGCGATGCGCGCGCCGTCATATCCAAATTCCGCACCGGTGACGGATCGGCGAGGACAACGTGAATATCGACGCCCAAACGATCTGCATGCAGACCCAGCGGATTTGCAACCCCGCCGACTCCGTCCAATGAATATAATGTTGGCTGGATATGCAGCGCCGCCTTGCCCTTTGTATCCAGATTGGCCCTGCCCGCTTGCAACAGCTCATCGATATCGTCTTGTTCAATCCGATCGCCGCTGAGTTCGATTTCAACAGGCGCAAGCATGCTGTCCAATCCGCCTGCAGAAATGCCGACCCATACACGGTCGATGTTAATCCCTGCGATCCGCTCCGCTTGTTCAACGGCATGACGTACAGACAGTTCGGCTTGTTCAATATCGGCGATACACCCGCGAACCACACCGCGGCTTTCTCTTTGCCCGGTTCCAAGTACGATCAGTTCGCCGGTATCCGTTTTACCGGCAATCAACGCCGACACTTTCGACGATCCGATGTCCAATGCGGAAATGATTTTTTCTACGCGCGCAGTTGTCATGCCGACACCTTTTCTTTTGCACTTGTCGCGCTCTTCTCGCTGCTGTCACTTTCGCTTTCCGTTTTCAATTTCGGCAAATCCTTGGCTGCTTTGCGAAGGTACATCCGGTCTGGATCGCGCAAATCGAAGTGAATTATATCCCTGCCAAGCAGCCGGTTTACGCCGTCCATCCGGGCAAAGTTCAACAATGCCTCGGCGGATTCACGGTCTCCTTCCGGCAGTGCAAGTGTCTCGCCAGTTTTAAATGTCAGGTCCCATCGCCGGTTTCCCACCCAATCAGCGCCAACGATCTGCGGTTTCAATGATGGCGCCTGTTCAACCAAACTGGCAAGCGCAACCGCCTGTGTATTTGCGCCCTCACCCTTTAAGGTCGGCAAGCCATTGGCTTCGTTCACAGACACATTCTCAAGAACCACGCCCTGTTCATCGATCAAGGACAATTTGTTGCCATGTTTCCAAACCGCGGTCGGTTTTCGTTCGATAATCTCGACCACCAAGGTATCTGGCAGACGGCGGCTAACGCGCACATCCTTTATCCAGCCATATTTCATAAGATCGCTGCGGATTTTCTCTAAGTCAACCAGCGGCATCGCACGGTCTTTTTCTGCCAGAACAATGCCGTAAACTTTTAATTGATCCACCCGTTCCATACCGGTCGTTTCCACTCGCGTTACAACAAAGCCCGCTTTTGCTGCTACTTCTGCATATTGCGCGTGCAACATTCCTGGAACACCAAAATAACGTCCGGCAACGATCAACAAAAGCCCGGCGGCACCAATTGCGATCCACGTAAATCCCTTTTGAATTTCATTTTCCGAAAAAGGCAAAGTTCGCAAGAACCGATCAAACCAAGAAATGTGTTTGATTTTTTGACGTGCGCTGGTGCGCGTCGAGGCATTGGCTTTGCGGCCAGCATTTTTGCGCGTCGTTGTCGTTTTCATGGCTTCCTCGTAATCATTGCAGTGCTTCTTTAACAATGATGTCGACCAGTTGTTCGTATGAAATACCGATTTGCTTTGCTTGTTCGGGAACCAAACTAAGCGGAGTCATTCCGGGTTGCGTATTGGTTTCTAACACAAATACGCCGTCTTTGCCCAATTCGTCATCCCACCTGAAATCTGTTCGGGAAGCCCCATTGCAGCCCAACAGCCGGTGGCAATCAAGTGCGAGCTTCAACAGATACTCTTCGATGGCTATAGGGATTTGCGCCGGGCAAACATGCTGCGTCATGCCTTCGGTATATTTTGCATCAAAGTCATAAAAGCCGCTTTTTGGAACAAGCTCTGTTACGCACATCGCTTTATCGTTCAAAACCGCAACCGTCAGCTCGCGGCCTTTGATAAATGGTTCGGCGAGAAGACTATCAAACTCTTGCCAAGGGCCTTTCGCTGTTTGTGCAATCGGATTGCCGTAATTGCTCTCTTCGGTAACTATAGCAACGCCAACGGACGAACCTTCGTTCACAGGCTTCAACACGTATGGACGCGGCAACGGGTCGCTCACGTACAAACTCGCAGATTGCACAATTGTACCCTTTGGCATCGGAATACCGTATGGAACAAGCCGTTGCTTGGTAAGCTCTTTGTCAATTGCGATCACCGACGTAACCATACCGCTGTGGGTATAACGTATCCCCATCAGGTCAAGCATCCCCTGAACGCTGCCATCCTCTCCGGGCGAGCCATGCAGCGCGTTGAAGACTACATCCGGTTTTAACGCGGTAAGCGTGGCGGCAACATTGCGGTCCATGTCGACGCGCGTGACCTTATAGCCAACCCGTTCCAAAGCGTCGGCGACGCCATTGCCGCTCATCAACGAAACCGGGCGCTCGTTGGACCATCCGCCCATCAAGACCGCGACATGGACATCAGCACTCATCAAATCTTCCCTACCCGTTGAATTTCCCACTGCAGTTCAATTCCCGACTTTGCTTTAACCCGGCGGCGCACTTCTTCGCCCAAACTTTCAATATCCGTGCTTGTCGCATCGCCAAGGTTCAGTAAGAAATTTGTATGTTTTTCCGATACCTGCGCGCCGCCGATCTGCAAGCCCCGGCATCCCGCTTCGTCGACCAATTGCCACGCTTTATGGCCATCGGGATTTTTGAATGTAGAACCACCAGTTTTGGATCGAAGTGGCTGCGAAGCCTCCCGTTCAGCGGCGATACGGTCCATCTCTGCGCCAATTATCAATTTTTCGCCGGGTGTGCCGCGAAATGTTGCGTTCACTACAACCGCGCCTTCGGGTAACTCGCTGTGGCGATAACTGTAAGCCAATTCGGCAACCGGCAATGTCGCCAGCTGCCCGGACCTTAATACCACGTCACATTCAATCAAAATGTCTTTTACCTCGCGGCCATATGCGCCGCCGTTCATGCGCACAAATCCGCCCACAGTGCCCGGAATGCCGCGCAAAAACTCCAGACCGGATATGCCTGCATCCCGGGCCGTGGAAGAAACCAGAATTCCAGAAGCGCCGCCGCCGCACTTCAACGTTACTTCATCCACCCGTTCGATCTTGGCAAATGGTTTGCCCAACCGAACCGTAACACCGTCAACACCGCCATCGCGGACAATCAGGTTTGATCCTAAACCCAGTGGCCAAATCGCAATTCCGTTATCAAGTTCGCCAACGAAACTTTGCAAATCCGCAATGTCTTTGGGTTCAAAAAGAAACTCTGCATTGCCGCCCGACTTAAACCACACCAACGGTGCCAACGGCGCATTGCGTGTCAACTTTCCTTCGGCAGCAGGTAGTTCAGCAACCGTCATGCCCGCGCCGCCCTTAACGCATCGGCAAGTCCTGCCGCCCATTTTGTGATATCGCCCGCGCCAAGGCAGACAACCATATCGTCCGGCTTCAGTATTTCGTTTAGTTTCATAGCCAAATCAGCGGCATCGCTGACATTGCTCGCGCTGTGGTGACCACGCTGCTTTAATCCGGCGACCAAGGCCTCTGAATCCACACCGTCAATCGGCGCTTCACCTGCGGTGTAAACCGGCGAGATAAAGACGACATCGGCGTCGTTGAACGCTTGCTGGAATTCATCCATATGATCACGCAGCCGGGTGAAACGATGCGGCTGGGCAACCGCGATCACCCTGCCCAATGCGCCTTCGCGGGCAGCAGACAAAACCGCTTTAATCTCGACGGGGTGATGGCCATAATCGTCAATGACGATAACATTGCCGCCGTCAATCGCCACTTCGCCGACCTTGGTAAAGCGCCGTTTTACCCCGGTGAATTTCGCGAACCCCGATTGCACCGCGGCGTCGCTCATCCCCATTTCGAGGCCGACAGCAACGGCAGACAAAGCGTTTTGAACATTGTGCCGTCCGGGCATTGGCAGCTCGATGCCAGAGATTGTCCGCTGCGATCCATCGCGCGACCGGATAACCACATCGAAACGGTTTCCACCGGGAAATGATACCACGTTTTCACCGCGCACGTCGGCCTGAGCGGAAAAGCCATAGGTTATGATCCGGCGGTCGCGGATTTGCGGCAGGATGGCCTGAACCTCGGGATGGTCGAGACACATGATTGCAGCGCCATAGAACGGTACATTTTCAACAAACTCAACGAATGCGCGCTTGATTGCGTCGAAATCACCGTAATGGTCGAGATGTTCGGGATCGATATTGGTCACCACTGCTATCGTTCCGTCTAACCGCAGGAAGCTGCCGTCGCTTTCATCGGCCTCGACGACCATCCAGTCACTGTCGCCCAGACGCGCATTTGAACCGTAGCTGTTGATGATGCCGCCGTTGATAACCGTCGGATCAATCCCGCCATGATCTAACATTGCGGCAATCATCGATGTTGTTGTGGTTTTGCCGTGAGTCCCTGCAACAGCTACCGTATTTTTCAGGCGCATTAATTCGGCCAGCATTTCGGCGCGGCGCACCAATGGTATCCGCCGCTCCAACGCTGCATCGCGTTCAGGATTGCCCTTTTTCACAGCGGTCGAGGTAACAACCACCGCAGCATCACCCAAATTCTCGGCTGAATGGCCGATCATCACTTTGATGCCCAGTTTGCGAAGTCCATCGACCACATAGCTTTCGGCGATATCCGAACCCTGAACTTTGTAACCTAGATTGTGCATCACTTCGGCGATACCCGACATGCCGATGCCGCCGATGCCGACAAAATGAACTATGCCGATGTCTGTCGGAACACCTCTCACGATGCACGGCTCCGCGCCAACGCAGGCGAAGCGCCGCCAAAGTTTTGCGCCTCACGTGCCTTCGCTCTCAGCGGCTTGGTAATTGGCGCAGCGCCGAACGATTCTACCAAATCCGCAAGATCGGAAACAGCTGATGGCCGCCCACAATTTTTGGCTGCCCTTGCCGCATTTTCAAGTGCGCCCGGTTCCAATGCAATTTTTTGTATCTGCTTGGTCAGTTCTGTTGCGATACTTTGACGAATTTCCGCTTGTGTTTTCATTAATTTGTTTCGCTTAGCTTCGCTGTAATCATCGACATTAACTGTGGTTATCGCTGGCTGGCGTACCATTCGCGCGCCGCCTGCTTGAACCATTTCCTTTACGTTGAATTCCTGATGATTGTCAGTTGCACCGGGCAGCGGAACCAATATTGCAGGCCGCCCTGCACAAGTCAGCTCAGCAATTGTCGAGGCTCCTGCGCGCGAAATCACCAAATGCGACCAACCAAGGCGTTCGGGCAAATCAGGCAAATATGTTGCCAGCTCAGCCGGAATTTGATGCTCTGCATAGCTTTTTCGGACCGCATCAATATCTTCGGCCCGGCACTGCTGCGTTACTTGTAATCGGCGACGCAAATTCAACGGAAGGCGCGCCAATCCATCGGGAACAACTTCGGACAGGATCGATGCACCTTGGCTGCCGCCCGTTACCAAAACGCGAAAAATACCGTCTTCGCCGAGCGTCGGAAATGCCTCTTCGCGCAACGCTAACACCTCCGCCCGAACCGGATTGCCCAACAAATGCACCTTTGGCTTGTCTCGCGGTTTAAGCCGTTGAATATCAGGATATGCTGTTACGATCGCATTTACTTTGCCGGCCGTCAGGCGGTTAACCCGGCCCAGAACGGCATTTTGTTCATGAATGATCGTCGGTATTTTATTGGCGAATGCGCCCAACAGCGCAGGAAACGCAGGGTAGCCGCCAAAACCGACAACCGCGCTCGGGGCGAAGCTGTTAAAAAGCTGTTTCGCCATTTCACGCCCGCGCCCAATATTGCTGGCCGCCCGCAACCACCCAAGCGGCCCACCGGTCATGCGTCCTGAAGGCAGAATGTGGGTGACTATCTTGTCCGGACAGCCCGGAATTTTTGTGCCCCGTTCATCGGTCACCAATGCGACATGGTGGCCGCGCCGAAGCAGTTCAGCGCCCAGTGCAAATGCGGGCATCATGTGTCCGCCCGTACCGCCAGCTGCCAGTACATAATGTCGTGAGATAGTCATGATCTCCGTCCCTTCACGATATAGCGCGAACGGTCAAGATAGGGGTTTCGTTTGGTTAGTGCCAGCATGAGACCGCAACAAATTGAAAGCGCCACAATCGAAGATCCGCCATAACTCACAAACGGCAACGTCATGCCCTTTGAAGGGAAAATTCCTAAATTCACCGCCATGTTAATCATCGCCTGTCCGCAAAATTCGGCAGTCAGCGCAGACACTGCAAGCACAATAAATTGATCTTTTTCATCGAGCAAACGAATGACGACGCGAACCAGTATCGCGAAAAACAGAATGGCAATTATCATGCATGCCAACAATCCAAATTCTTCACCAATAACCGAAAATATATAATCAGTCTGGGCTTCTGGCAGGCTAAATTTCTTTGTTCCAAGGCCAGGGCCAACGCCGATCATTCCGCCAGCGGTCAACGTCGATAGCGCCAACTTGTCATGGGTGATGCCTTCTGTACCGAATATCCATGCGTCAATTCGCTGCGTCGCGACCGGATAAAAATTATATGCCACCAATATCCCAGCCGCTCCGCAAATCGTCGCCCCCCAAAGGCGCGCTGCCGAAACACCGGAAACCATCATCAGCGAGAACCAAATTCCGCCGATCAAGACTGTTTGTCCCAAATCCGGCTGCGTTAACAAGAACAAGGCGATGAACGCCGTCATGGCCATTGTGATAGTTCGCACTGGAAGGTCGGGGTCCGTTATTCGCCAAGAAATAATCCAGGCCATAGTGACGGAATAAAACGGTTTCAAAAATTCGGATGGCTGAATTGTCGCGAAGCCATAGCCAATCCAGCGCCGTGACCCGTTTACCTCATTTCCCAAAATTGGCACCAACATCAAAAAGACCAGCATTACCACAAACCCAAATATTGCGAGTCTTCGCGCTTGCTCTCTGGGATACATCGAAACAAACAGCATCACCGGCACACCGATCATCACGAACAGCAATTGTTTATAAAAGAAATACAGCGGCGACAGTTTTACGGTTGCCGTCGAAAGTCGCTGTGCGCCCGCTGGTGACGCTGCCGCAACTGCAAGCAGCCCAATGGCTATCAACACCAGAATCAACCCGAGCAGCACCCGGTCCAATTCCCAAAACCACACGCCGAGCGGCGACCGATCACCGCGCCCCAAACGGCTGGAAAGGTTTACCTGACCGGTTTTCGCCGCCAGCACCCACGGCACGTCTTTGCTCTCTTCGGTCATCTTGCTGTCGCACCTGAAAGGCTGCCGAATGCAGCTTTGAAGCAATCACCGCGCGCTTCGAAATCCTTGAACTGATCGAATGATGCGCACGCCGGTGACAACATGATGACATCGCCCGGTTGCGCTTCTTTGGCCGCATGCATCACCGCCGTGACCATCAATTCGCAAGATTCCACCGGCATCTGCGACGAAAGCAGCTTTGTAAACAACGGCCCGGCCTCGCCAATGGTATAGGCCTTTACTACATTCGGGAACCCCGGCGCGCATTCATCCAAATTATCTATTTTTGGCAAGCCGCCCACTATCCAGCGAATACGCGGATATGACGCCAGCGCAGGCGCAGTCGACGCAGGGTTGGTTGCCTTGCTGTCATTAACGAACAATACGCCATTCCATTCGCCAACTATTTCCATCCGGTGTGCAAGTCCGCGGAATGTTTCCAACGCCTTGCGCCATTGATGTTCGCGCAGTCCCAGCGCCTGCGCCATGGAGATAGCTACCGCTGCATTTTGAAGGTTGTGCGGACCTTGCAACGATTGCCAATCACTTTGACCTTTGACCTCATGGACACTGGCTAATGTGCATGAAACTCCATTACGACGCGCGCATACATTTTCGTAAACCCGTCTGGTGTCATCATCGCCATCGCCAAATATCGCGGCGTGACGATGCGTCTGCATATCGAACAACCTCGCCTTCGAAGCGATATAGCCTTCATACCCATCATAACGGTCCAAATGATCGGGGGATAAGTTTATGAGCGCCGCAACATCGCAATCCAGTGAGCGCGTCAGATCGAGCTGATAACTCGACAATTCCAGAATATAGACACCGCCCGCATCAAGCGGATTTTGCGACAATATCGGCACGCCAATATTCCCGGCCATCCGCGCCGGCAGTGCTGCGCTTTTGACTATATGGTGCATCAAAGCGGTTGTGGTCGATTTGCCGTTGGTTCCGGTAATTCCAACCACGCGGTGCGGCGGCAAAGTCGACCGTGCCATCGCGAACAATTCGATGTCGCCAATGACAGGTACGCCATCCGCATTGGCCTTTGCAACGATGGGGTGATTGTTGAGCGGAACTCCGGGAGAGACTACGATACCGGCGTAGCCAGAAAGATCGGCGTCTAATGGATCGCCAATAGTCGCAATATCTGCGGCTGCATTTCGCGCCTCTTCCCGATTATCCCAAGCGAGTATTTCTGCGCCGCTTGCTGCCAATGACTGGGCAGCAGCCAACCCTGACCGCGCCAATCCCAGAATAGCGAATTTACGATTGGCAAAGGCAGGGCTAACTATCATCTGAGCTTCAGCGTCGATAGCCCCGCGAGTGCCAAAACGAATGCCACAATCCAGAACCGAATAACAACGGTTGTTTCCGACCAGCCCAGTTGTTCAAAATGATGATGAATCGGTGCCATCTTAAAAACGCGCCGTCCCGTTCGCTTGAACCAGAAGACCTGAATTACAACGGACATAGCCTCGACAACAAATAGTCCGCCGATAATCGCCAACACGAATTCATGGTGCGCAACCACGGCGATTGTTCCCAGTGTTCCGCCCAATGCCAAGCTGCCCGTGTCGCCCATGAACACCGCAGCAGGCGGCGCATTGAACCACAAAAAGGCAAGGCCTGCGCCGACAATAGAACCGCACAAAATGGAGAGGTCACCGGCCCCCAGTATGAAAGGCAAGCCCAGATATTCAGCATATTTTGCGTTGCCAACCAGATATGCAATCATCATAAATGCGATCGAGGCGATGATGACCGGCATTGTGGCAAGTCCATCCAAGCCATCGGTTAAATTCACTGCGTTTCCGAACGCAACAATTACGAATGCGCCAAAAAAGATATAATAATATCCTAGATCGGCAACTGGACCTTTTACAAACGGCAGGTACAATTGGCCGCCAGATTGGGAGACTATCATCGTCACGGCCAATCCGGCGATCAGAAACTCGAACAACAATCTTACTTTGCCCGAAACGCCTTTATGACTGCGCTTTTTGACTTTGTCGTAATCGTCCATAAAACCCACCAGCCCGAACCCGATCATCACGACCAAGCACGCCCACACGTAGATGTTATTCAGCTCCATCCAGAACAATATGGATGTGGTGATTGCTATAAGCATCATTAATCCGCCCATCGTCGGCGTGCCGACTTTGGCCAGATGCGTTTGCGGGCCGTCACTTCGGATCGGTTGCCCTTTGCCTTGCCGCAGGCGCAGCATATTTATGAACTTTGGGCCGATCAAAAGCCCGATAACAAGCGCCGTCGCAACCGCGGCGCCCGAACGGAATGTTATGTAACGGATCAGGTTCAATATACTTTCAAACTGAAAATATTCGGCCAACCAATAAAACATCAAAATTCTCCGCGCGATAGTGCATCGACGATCGCGGAAAGCCCCATTGAGTTAGACCCTTTTACCAGCACATTATCATCCTGACGCAAATATTGATGTAAAAGGGCGGATGCCTCATTCGCGTCGTTGCAATGGTCGAATTTGCGCGGACCCTCAAGCCCTTGATTCAGCTTTTCAACCAAAATTTGCATCTCTTTACCTACCAAAATCGCGTAATCGACGCCCGCTGCGGCCATTGGAGCGGCGAGCGCGGCGTGATAATGATCGGACCGGTCGCCCAATTCCTTCATTGCACCTAGAACAACAATGCGGCGACCGTTGGCGATATTCGCCAGTTCCGAAATTGTGGCATTCATTGATGCCGGATTGGCGTTGTAGCTTTCGTCAATGATATGAGCGAAGCCATCACCCGCTTTAACCTGGTGCCGGGCACCACGCCCCGTCAAACCGCCAAGTTCCGCCAACGCAAGTCCAGCAGCAGCAATATCCGCGCCAACGGCTTCGACGGCGGCTAACACAGCCAGAGAATTCGCAATCCAGTGCCTGCCGGGCTGTGACAAAGTGTAGCACAATGAGCCAGATTGTAACTTTGCAGTCACCAACGAACCGCCACACGGCGATTTCACATAATCCAATACGGAAACATCAGCATTTGTATCAAAACCAAATGTTACAACATTTGCGGTATATTTTTCGGCAACTGAACGCAGCAACGGACAATGCGGACTGTCCAACGGGATTATGGCTGTACCGCTTGGCAACAGACCTTCAAATATTTCCGACTTAGCCGCCGCAATTTCTGCCTCGTCTTTGAAAAATCCGATATGGGCCGGGGCAATAGTGGTGACGATTGCAACATCGGGGCGGACCAAATGCGTTAATTCACGCAATTCACCGGGGTGATTCATCCCCATTTCGAATACGCCGAATTCAGAACTGGCGGGCATTCGGGAAAGGCTAAGCGGCACTCCAACATGGTTGTTGTAGCTTTTAACCGACCGGTGGGCATGGCCACGCGATGACCGGTCCAATGCTGCATATAGCGCTTCTTTGGTTCCTGTTTTTCCAGCCGAACCGGTTATGCCGACAATCTTTGCGTCAGTTCTTTTTCGGGCGGCCACGGCGACCGCGTTCAGGGCCTGGAGCGTATCATCAACCAGAATATGATTATGTTTCACAGGCTCGCTTACTATCGCTCCGGCGGCACCATTTCGGAAAGCCTGATCGACAAAGTGATGCCCGTCGCTTTCATCGCCCTTGAGCGCAAAGAACAGGTCCCCTTGACCAATTTCGCGCGAGTCAAATGCAACCCCGGAACAAGAGAACTGCGCATTTGGCGTGCCTTTGGTGGCTGCTGCCAATTCGTCGGATGTCCACAATGCCGTCATGCCGCGCATTCCCGGGCGACCTGAACATCGTCAAACGGAAATTCGCGGTCCCCAATAATCTGCCCCTGTTCATGTCCTTTGCCTGCAATCAAAACGATATCCTCGGCATTGGCCAGTCCTATGGCGTGTGCAATGGCTTCACGCCGGTCACCTATTTCCAATGCCTGGGGCGCACCGTCAAGGATTTCCGACCGGATCGTTTGTGGGTCTTCATTGCGCGGATTATCATCAGTAACAATCGCAATATCAGAATTATCAAATGCGATTTTTCCCATTTCTGGCCGCTTGCCTCGATCTCGGTCACCGCCTGCACCAAACACCGTGATCAACCGGCCCACTGTATGTGGCCGCATTGCTGAAATTGCTGCGGCCAAGGCATCAGGTGTATGGGCATAATCGATGTAAACCGGAGCGCCGGATTTGGTGATCACTGCCCGCTCCAACCGCCCGCGAACAGGCTGTAGCCGCGCCATATTGCTAACAACATCAGGCACAGCTTCGCCGCCGGCCATAACAATTGCTGCGGCAGTGATTGCATTGGCGGCTTGATATCCCCCGATTAAAGGCAGTTTGACCTTGATGATTTCGCCTTGGATCTCAAGCTCCAGATCCTGTCCCAATTGCGTGGGCTTTCTGGACACTAGGCGAACGCCCTGCCCCCGCTCCCCAACTGTTATGATCCGCAATGCACGGGCTTTGGCTCTTGCTATCACTTTGTCCGACCAAGTGTCATCGGCCCAAATCACAGCAGTGCCATTTTCGTCGACTACTTCGTCAAACAGCCGCATCTTTGCATTGAAGTAACTTTCCATATCGCCATGATAGTCAAGATGGTCGCGACTCAAATTTGTAAACGCAGCTATTTGGATGGGCACAGCCTCACTGCGATATTGCGTAAGCCCGTGGCTTGATGCTTCAAAAGCGACGTGGCTAACGCCTTCTTTCGCGAGCCCCGCCATGTTGGCAAGAAATGTTACGATGTCCGGCGTGGTCAAACCGGTTTTTACCTGATCTGTTGCCGTTGTGATTCCCAATGTACCGATTGACGCAGCATGATGTCCGGCCATCCGCCAAAATTGGCGCGTCAGTTCGGCTGTCGATGTCTTGCCATTGGTACCAGTTATAGCGGCAATATGCTGCGGCATTGGCGCAAAAAAGCGGGCCGCGAGTTCGGCAAAATCTTTTCGAGGATTAGTGCTTGCGATGTGGACGGCGCCGACCACACTGGCCGTTTCGCTGGCGACAACGGCGACTGCTCCCGCCGCAACCGCGCTTTCAATGAAATCTTCGCCGTTGACCCGCTCGCCTTTGAAGGCACCAAAAATTGTACCTGCGGCAATCTTTCGGTGGTCAATGGCGAACCCGGTTACATCTATTTCCGCTGCTTCACCATCAAGGCCCGACAGCAAGTTTCCTAAGCGCATTAATGGCCTCCTTTAGGAGCCCATAGCAGCGGCGTCAGTTCGGATACATCGACATCTCGCTTTGTGTCAGGAATAATTCCCAACAAAGGCCCAATGCGGGTCACCGTTTTGCTAACTATTGGCGCCGCTGTCCAGCCGGCGGTTCTTTGAAAGCCACTGGCTGCAGTACCCTTTGGCTCATCTACCATCGCAATGATCACATAGCGCGGATTGTCCATCGGGAAAGCAGCGGCAAAAGTTGAAACCACCAAGTTTCGGTCATAGCTACCCGAGCTCGCTTTTTCAGCCGATCCGGTTTTTCCGCCAACGCGGTAGCCTTCGGCTTCTGCTTTCTTGCCCGTACCATCGACAACAATCATACGCAGCAATTGCCGCATCCGAGCACTTGTGGCAGCGGTAAATACACGCTTTTCCTGCCCCTTAAACCCCGGTTTGACTTTCAACAATGTGGCTGGTCGCCAAATGCCGCCATTGACCATCGCAGCATAAGCGTTCGCCAAATGCATCGGTGTAACAGAAATGCCGTGACCATAGCCAACTGTCATATTGGTAATGCGCCCCCAGTTGCGCGGCCACAATGGCACGGCACGCTCGCCAATTTCAATCGCCGGGCGCTGGTCAAACCCAAGATTGCGAAGCATTCGATCCATTTTGGGCTGTCCCAAATTATCGGCGATACGTGCGGTCACAACATTCGAGCTGTGCACCAATGCCTCAGGAACATTCAACCAACGCCCCGCCGGATGACTGTCCCGGATTTTAAAGCCGCCTATTTCCAATGGACCGGTTGCATCATAACGCAGCGCCAGATCTCGAACCGTGCCAGCATCAAGCGCAGCTGCGACAGTTAGCGGCTTAAAAGTAGACCCAAGTTCATAAACGCGGTTGGTTACGGTGTTGGTCTGCCTTGCAATCGGCACCCGGCCATCGGCAACCATCACGCTTGATTCAGGTATGTCGGCAAAGATTGGCCGGTTAGGATCGAACGATGGCAGCGTCGCCATTGCCAACACCTCGCCGGTCTGCGAATCCAAGATCACCCCTGCCGCGCCTTTTGCACCAGTGTTTTCCATGCCGATTGCCAGCTCGTTTTCCAGCGCGGCCTGCACCCGAACATCAATTGAAAGTTCAACTGGTTTGGAACGCTTTTTTTGGTCACTCAGCGTGTCATCCATCATCCGTTCTACACCAAGCGCACCGCGACCGTCCCTGCTAATAAAACCAAGCACATGTGCGGCGAGATTGTGTTGCGGATAGAGACGCTGCGATTCGCGCGGGAACTCGATTGCAATTTCGCCAAGCGCATGAACGCGTTGCACCTCTTCGGGCAATGCACGCTTGCGCAGATACCCTTGGTTCGTTGAAGTCAATTTTTGGTAGAATTCATCGGCAGGCGTATCTGGAAAGATCGCGGAAAGTTGCCGCGCCAGTTCGTGCCGGTCCCCTAAAATTTCTTTTGGCTTTACCCAAATCGCATAGGCATGGATGGTTCTTGCCAACGGAATACTATTGCGATCAAGAATATCACCTCGGTCAGGGACATAGTCGGTTGTCGTCGCGCCAAATGCCCGTGCGGTTTCGAACAATGCCAGCGTGGCCAGTCGCCCGAGAATCAGCATTATGAACAACCCAAACAGCGCGGTAAGCACCAACAGACGCCAAAATGCGTTCGACCCAAGTGGCTTTTTCTGAGTTGTGTGTTTGTGCGTGATTGTCCGGGCAACAAAAATGGTCATTTGCGCTTCCGTTCGGCTTCGGATTTCCTCTGAATATCTTTGAGCAAATCATCGGAGAGTAATTTTTGATCCATGCTGGCCAGTTTTTCTGTCCGCGTTGTTACTTGCTGGGGGGCGGATTTGGGTTCGTTTGATTTTGCGGTCGATTGCTTGCCTTCAACAGCGGAGGCTTCCACTTGTGCCGGAATTATCGCGCTTGCCATTTTAGCAAAAGGTGACCCGATTACTCCGGCGGGCTTGGCTCCGTCTTGTGCTGCGACCGAAATCATAACAGGTTTTCCGATCGGTCCTGCGCCATTCAAACTAGCAAGCGCGCTTTCTCCATTCAAAAATTGCTGCGCAGTCGGTGGCTGATATCCATACAGCACCTGATTCCATTCTTGCAGTTGCTGCATACTTGCGCGTGTGCGCAATTCTGCCTGCAGAAAGCTAATTTCGCGTTTTGTTTCCCGTATTCGATTATCCACGCTGACCAAGTCGCTGTGCACCGACGCAACATTCAGCGACAGTGGATAGAGCAAAATGGCCACGAAGAATACCAACGCAAGCCAGCCAATATTCTGCAATCGCTTCATAGCTAAAGTCATGCAGCATACTCCTGTGTTGTGGTTGCAGGCGCGTCATTTCGGATGGCCGCACGCAAAGTCGCAGAACGCGCACGGGGATTTCGTTGCAACTCTTCAGCAGACGGCCGGATTGCTTTCCCAGTTTTTAGGAACGTAGGCAAAGGTCCGACGTTCTTGTTTTGTGGAACATGTCTGGAACCAGAAGCATCCGCACCGCTGCGCGTGCGCAAAAATTGCTTCACAATCCGATCTTCAAGGCTGTGGAAAGTCACGACCGCAAGCCTGCCGCCAGGTTTCAACAATCGCTCGGCAGCTTCCAATCCGGCAATTAATTCATCCAGTTCATTGTTGATGTGTATTCTGATCGCTTGAAATGCACGGGTAGCGGGGTCTTTTGGTGCGCCTTGTTTATGCCCCACAGCCTTGCGCACGATGGCCGCCAATTGCGCGGTGGTGGTGATCGGGCGCGCCGCGACGATCTCACGGGCTATCCGGCGTGATCGGTGCTCCTCGCCATAGCGGTAAATGATGTTGGCTATTTCGGTCTCGTCGGCATCATTCACAAAATCCGCAGCACTTTGGCCGTCCTGCCCCATCCGCATATCCAGCGGGCCATCCTTTTGAAACGAAAAACCGCGCTCGGCACGGTCGAGCTGCATCGAAGAAACGCCGATATCCAATACCACGCAATCGACCTGCATGATGCCGTCCTGTGCCAAAACGCGATCCATGATAGAAAAGCAGGCCGCATAAAGACGCAACGCGCCCTTATAACGGCCTGCAAGGTCAGCACCTTCGGCAAGGGCGTCTGGATCGCGGTCAAAGGCATAAACCTTTGCTCCAAGATCCAGCATAGCAGCACTATAACCGCCCGCACCAAAGGTGCCATCCACAATCTCTGCGCCAGGGGTGATGGCCAGAGAGCGAATTACTTCATCAAGCAAAACTGGAATATGATTAGCAGCCGCGCTCATTTGGCGCGCTTTGCATGTTCAAGAAGCCAGTAATTAAGTTCTTCTTTGACATGGTCGAATGCTGCTGGCGCTTCCGCCAAAAAGACATCGGGGTTCCAAAGTTGAAAATGAGTTACCGTTCCAAAAAAGAATGCACGTTCTTCTAGGCGGCCAAAATGCCTCAACATCGGTTGCAGCACAAAGCGGCCACTCGGTTCAAACGCTGTTTCAAAAATAGAAGATGCCGACGCCCCGGCAATCTCGCGGTTGAAATCGCCGCCGCGTGCTATCGCTGCTTGCCATTGCGCCTCGATATCAACACGCAATTTCTGCCGTTCGGCATTTCCATATCCGATCAGGCACGGCATTGTCGCATGACGCGAAAGGCAAACGGTATTCCCGCTGCTCGATTGCTGGACCGTATCTCGCAGCTCAGCCGGTATGGTCGTGCGGCCTTTTGTGTCGAGGCTCGACACTCCGGACCCTGCATAGACAACCAATTCTGACACCGCCCCTTTAATCCCTTTAATGCGGGCATGGCTTCTCTATCACAGCAACACGTAGTTACCGCTGCGGACACCGAAGCGACCGAGAAAAAGGAAATCCACCCCTAGATTGAATCTGCTTATCAAGGGATTTCGTGGATGAAAAGAGGGAATTTGTGGGTAGAGTTAACGACTTTCAATTAACCTATTGATTTATTTATTATAATTGTAAATGTTTATTTCTTCTCATGGGCACTAAATATCGTTAGCAATCCATTATTCCGCTAAAAAGCCTAGTTTTTCTTGCAAATTCGCGACTCGCATGCCGAAATTCCCACAATTTCCCAAATTGAAATTTAGTTCGGTGCCGATGCGAGCTTGTCCAATTGCCGCTCGATCCAAGTGATATTATCGAAATCATCGAAACCGGTAGCGCCTCTGACGCCGCTGCCTTGCCAATGTTCTGCATTGAGCAAATCGGCATCGGCAAACAATATGGCTTTTCCTTGACCGATGTTGCATTCGGCAACTCTTGCATTTGCCTGAATTTTACAGTTTTGTGTTGCCGTTCTTTGCGCCCGCCATTCACCGGAAGTAACAGTGCTGATGGTCAGGTCATCAATTTCATATACTTGACGCTTTTCCTCATCGGGGTTGACAGGCAACACCAATTCAATACCCCAATGCTTAAACAACGGCGAGAGCAATGATGTAAACAAGGGCCGCCTTTTGTCGCCTAATGGGTAAATGCTTTCCCATTGCAATGCAGGATCGGTCAACAGCAACAACCGGCCTCCGCCGCGTATCCATTCATCCAGATCCAAAAACTCAGATGATGAAAATGCTCGCGGTTGCGCCAGCAGCATCACGTCGACATTTTTGATGTTCTTGGTAACCAGACTGTCGACCGGGCGAATGTCAAATTTGCTGTTCAGCCTGCTATAAGCCGGTGAAGGCACGCCGCCGCTTTGAATGATATCGCCAATTTCCCCTTCTTCCCATTGCAACGGAAGAGTAGTCATCAGCCCCAATACCGGCCTTTGCGCGGCGCCATTGGCGGCATCGAATTTCATCCATAAAGCGAAAGATACCGCCAACAAAAAAATCGTCAGCCCCATCAGCAGCCAGTTTGGGCATTCCAAATGACTGAATTGTCGGCACATGCGTAGTTGGCTTAACTTCGTGCGGATCATTCACTGGCTGATTTCGCCAACGCAGCCATAAAAATTCATTTCAATTCTTGCCATTGCTGACGCCGCCGCTCTGTTTTGATTTCGCTTCTTTGTCAGAATCAACAACCGGGGCCACACCCAATTCAGCCAATGGTTCGTCCGGCACACTTTCCTTTGACGCCGCTTTTGATATGCCAGAGTCCGAAATTGGATCTCCCACAAAAGCCCTGTCCATAACCATGTTTGCCAAACTCACAAACAACAGAACAATGACAAGCCCGACCACGCCCACCTGAATGCGCTGCAATGCTGACTCTCTTTTTTGTGCCATCTTTCGATCTCCAGAACTCTTTATCAGTCCTATATGATCAATTGTCCAGTTGCCATGGCATTGGTGGCAAGCCTTTGGATCGCATCCATTCAGGATTGTAGAGCGTCGACAAATACCGGAACCCGGTATCACACAATATCGTAGCGATCCGTTTTCCCGGCCCCAGATGCTTGCCTAATGCAATCGCCCCGGCCACGTTAATGCCGGATGAGAGCCCTAGGCACAATCCTTCTTCACTTAACATTTGCCTGACCCAAAACAGGCCATCCTCGTCGGAAATCTGAAATTGAGTGTCGATCAAGGCGCCTTCTAAATTGGCGGTAATACGGCCTTGACCAATGCCCTCTGCTACCGAAGATCCTTCGGCTTTCAATTCACCATGCGCGTAATAATTGTAAAGGGCGGCACCGAAAGGATCAGTCAATGCAATCGTGATTTTGTCATCCTTGGCCTTCAATCCCAAACTAACCCCGGCGATAGTTCCGCCTGTTCCAGCCGCGCAGGTGAAGCCATCAACATTACCATCCATCTGGTTCCAGATTTCTTCGGCAGTGGTTTCGATATGCGCCCGGCGGTTGGCGATATTGTCGAATTGATTGGCCCAGACGGCGTTCGGTGTCTCTGCGGCGATCCTGCGCGAAGTGTGCACAAAATGACCCGGATTGGCATAAGGTGCAGCCGGAACGAGCACCAGCTGCGCCCCCAACGCCCGAAGCGTGTCCATCTTTTCGCGGCTTTGTGTTTCGGGCATTACGATAATGGTTTTATACCCCAATGCGTTCGCCACAAGCGCAAGTCCGATGCCCGTGTTACCAGCAGTCCCCTCAACGATAGTGCCGCCTGGCTTGAGCAATCCCTGCTGTTCCGCATCGCGAACAATGTACAAAGCGGCGCGGTCCTTTACCGATGCGCCCGGGTTGGCAAATTCACACTTACCATAAATTTCGCAACCCGCTGCATCACTTGCTCCTTTGAGCAGGACTAGCGGGGTATTTCCAATGAGGTCGAGAGTAGAATTTAGTGTCATAGTGCAGACCTAAATCGTCTTAAGCCAATCGGCAAACAAGAATAACTAACGATTGGCCAAAAGTTGCATTTTTGGAGAACTTCTTCAGTCCTATTGGACCTACGCCCCAAGTGAATTCAAACATACGGTTGGCCGCAACGCTTGCACTCTTCAAAGATCAGGAATAAATTTTGATTGTTATATCATCACATAGCATTTAAGCGATGATCGACCTTGTCGCTCCCAAAAAGAATGAGATAATATTTTATGCGTTCCTTCCTATTGATAGCCTGCTCCTCGCTATCCCTTTCCATTCCATTTGCTCCGGCTTTCGCCCAAAATTCAACGGCAGAAGCGCCCGAAACCGTCGTTCAAGAAGATGACTTTCATACCGATCAGGAGATTGTTGTTACCGCGCCATATGGCAAGCGGCTGGATATTTTGGCCGGAACATCAGCCCTTGCCGGTGCACAATTGGCTGAACAAGCGCGCGGCCAAATTGGTGAGACATTGACCGGATTACCTGGTGTCTCGGCGACCAGCTTTTCCCCCGGTGCCTCACGGCCCGTTTTGCGCGGGTTCCAAGGTGGCCGTGTTGCCGTTCTTACTGATGGCATCGGCAATATCGATGCATCCAACACATCTGCGGACCATGCGGTTACGATTGAATCGTTGACGGCAGAGCGAATCGAAGTGCTTCGCGGCCCTGCGGTCTTGTTGTTTGGCGGTCAAGCGGTCGGCGGCGCTGTCAATGTAATCGATAAGCGCATCCCTCGCGCCATTCCTGACGAGGCCATTCATATCGACGGCCTATTGGGATTGGCCAGCGCCAATGGTGAATATTCGGGCGGGGTATCGCTGGATGCCCCCATCGGTGATAGATTTGTTGTCCACGTTGACGGAAGTTACCGCGACGGACGCGATCAGCGCACGGGCGGATTTGTTGTTGCGCCTGTTTTAAGGGCACAGACGTTAACATTGGCTGATGCCGCCCAAGTGGATGGTGACCTTGAAACGGCCGCATTATTGCGCGGCGTTGCCAACAAGCGTGGCCGCATTCCCGGTACCTTTGTGAAAACATGGACAGCGGGCGGCGGTGCAGCCTTTATCAACGACGGCGGAAATTTAGGGGTATCGTTCAATATCTTTGACACGCTTTATGGAATTCCTGCGCGGCCCGGCGGCGAAGCTGGCGTTGCAATCGATCTCAAACAATATCGATTTGATCTGCGCGGTGCCATCGAACTGGGTGATGGCATATTCGATACCCTGAAAATCCGCACAGGTTATGCCAACTATCGCCATCAAGAAATCGCGGGTGGCGCGCCGGAAACCCTCTTCCTTAGCAAAGGCATAGAGACCCGCATTGAGTTGTTGCAAAATGGCCGCGATACTTGGAACGGAGCCAGCGGAATTCAATATCAAACCCGCGATTTTGAAGCCATTGGCGAAGAAGCGTTTGTGCCCCCAAATAGCGCAAATCAATTTGGCATATTCACGCTTCAGGAATTTACTGTCGGGGAATTTGGGGCCGGGGATTTTGGGGCCGAGGCGTCTTTGCGATATGATCACAATCAACTGCAAGCCAATACGATCGGTGTTAAACGCAGTTTCAGCAATGTTTCTGCCGCACTCGGCCTTGCATACACCAATGGTCCGATAAAAATTGGTACAAACATATCACGCACAGGCCGCGCGCCATCTGCTGAAGAGTTGTTTTCAGACGGTCCGCATATTGCAACTCAGGCGTTCGAAATTGGCGATCCCAATTTGAAAAGTGAGCGCAGTTGGAACGGAGAAGCCTATGTCCGTTACGACGGCGCACCGATAGAATTCAGCGCAACTATATACGCCAACCATTTCAAAAACTTCATATATGAGAATCAAACCGGTGAGGTGGAAGATGGCCTACCGGTATTCCAAATCGTTCAAAGCGCCGCGCGGATTTGGGGAGCCGAATTGGAAGCGACGGGGCGCATTGGGCGCGTTGCCGGATTTGATATAGAAACCAATCTGGTCGCGGATCTGGTGCGCGCAAAGCTGGCGAATAACGGCGGCAACTTGCCGCGTATTCCGGCGTTACGGTTGCTTGGCGGGCTGGGGCTTAAAGGCACAAATGTTGACCTGAGCGGCGAAGTAGAATGGACCGGCGATCAACGCCGCGTCGCCCAGTTTGAAACCGCAACCAATGGCGCTACCGTCGTTAATGCATCCGCCACGTGGCGGCCCTGGGGCAAGGCCCGCAGCATAAGCCTGATCGCAGCGGCGAATAACATTTTCGACGTCAGCGTGCGCCGGGCCGCGTCGTTTACCAAGGATTTCTCTCCGCTCGCCGGACGCGATATCCGGCTTTCAGCCCGGTTCAGTTTTTAGACAGGTCGCCGGGTGCACATCACGTCTTTCAACCAAGGAGTTTTCAAGATGCGTAAATTCGCCCTAATTGCCCTAGTCGCAACATCGTTGCTGGTCACAGCATGCAACACTGTCAAAGGCGTGGGCCGCGATATAGAATCAGTCGGTGAAGCCGGATCGGATGCGATTAAGTGATCGCTTCACGCCAGTAGAATTCGTCCGCTTTAGCCTGCATCAACCGCGCGATTGCCGCGGCGTCGATGTGTGATTGCTATCGCAATGATCGCAAGTTCATACAGGCAATATAGCGGTACCAGCATCAAAAGTTGCGACATGATATCCGGCGGTGTCAGAACGGCGGAAATGGCGGCGATGCCAACGACGGCATAGCGCCTGCCGGATTTCAGTTGCTCCAAACTAAGAATTCCCGCGCGTTCCAGTAACATCAGGATAACAGGCAACAAAAACGCGAGGCCAAAACCGAATATGAATTTCATCACAAAATTGAGATAATTGCCAACTCCCGGCAATGCCTCCTGCGTTACCCCGCCAACCTCTCCGGAAAAGCCGAGCAAAAAGCGCAAGGCGACAGGAATAGCTACATAATAAGCAAGGCAGGCTCCCAAAGTAAACAAAACGGGTGTTAGCACTAAGAATGGTAGAAACGCGCGTTTCTCATTCCGGTAAAGCCCCGGCGCAATAAACCGCCAAATTTGAGTCGCAAATATTGGAAACGACACCATTATTGCCGCAAAAAACGCGACCTTTATTTCGACCAGAAATCCTTCAAATACATCGGTGTAAATCAACTTTGATTGACCTGCCTCCAACAGCGGCTGCACCAACACCGAGAATATCGGCCGGGCAAAATACAAACACACACCAAAGGCAGCGGCGAGCGCAAGGAAGCTCCAGATCATTCTGCTTCGCAATTCGATCAAATGATCGAGCAATGGCATCTTGCTGTCTTCGATATCAGCTGCGGCCTCTGTCATGCGGCTTTACCTGACTGCGCCGGATCGGCCGCCGCACTTACATCGGCCTCATTGGTCTCGATAGCAGGCTTATTGGTCTGCTCTGCCGATACTGCCTCGCTGGCCTGCGCAATTTCGCTGGTCTGCGCCATGATGCGTTCATTTTCCGCTTTCCACTTTTTCTCTAACTCTTCCAGTTCAGATTGGCGCACTATGTCGTCAATGCCGGAACGAAATTGCGCCGCCACTGCCCGCGCTTTGCTTACCCAGTTGCCAACGAACCGCAGCACTTTGGGCAAATCCTTTGGCCCTATTACGATAAGCGCAATGATCATCACCAAAAGGAACTCTGAAGAAGAGACGTCAAACATTTATGGCACCCGAAAATTGGGGTGAAGATATCGCCAATAGCATCGCGAAATTAGGCTTGCTTGTCGCTCTGTTTTTCGGCGTCAGCAACTGGCTGAGCAGGTGGCTCAATCCGCGCAGCCGGAGTGGCGGGCTCATCCTCTTCAGCCATTCCTTTTTTGAACTCTTTGATACCTTTGGCCACGTCCCCCATCATACCGGAAAACTTACCTTTGCCGAATAACAGCATCACCAGAACGCCCACGACCAGCCAATGCCAAATGCTAAAACCACCCATTTCAAACTCCTAACGGGGAAGCCCCCGACACAATATCGCTCACCGCGACAGAATTAAAATCATCTTATAGCATGATTTAATCATTATACGTTGATATTTCCAGTTCCGCGACATTTTCATCATCACTGGCCTGTTCTTCGTTGCCAAAATCCATGTCGTTCATCGCCATATCGATGGGGTCCAGCAATCCTGCTGCCTTCAAATCTTCTAGTCCCGGCAAATCGCGCCGCGTTGCCAAACCAAAATGGCCGAGAAAATCGGGCGTCGTTGCATAAATCAGGGGACGGCCAGGTACTTCGCGCCGACCAGCAGGCCGAACCCATCCCGCCCCCATCAACACATCAAGTGTCCCCTTGGATATTTGGACTCCGCGTATTGCTTCAATTTCCGCACGGCTAACCGGTTCATGATATGCTATAATCGCGAGCGTTTCGACAGCAGCGCGGCTGAGTTTGCGGCTTTCCTCGTGTTCGCGGCGCAGCAAATGCGCCAAATCCGGCGCGGTCTGAAAATGCCACGCCTTGCCCCGGCAAACCAATTCAATGCCGCGTCCTGCATAATGCGCTTGCAGAGACCGCAATACGGCCGCGATATCTATTTCGCCGCCGACATAGGCGCGAATTTGTTCGACTGTCATCGGCTTTTCCGCAGCAAATAACGTTGCCTCGATCGCCCGCGCGCCGGGATCATACTCGATCATCATTGCCTTACCCTCAACATCAACGGCGCAAAATTGTCTGCTTGCTGCAAATCAATGCGTCCGCGCTTTGCCAGTTCAAGTGCCGCCGAAAAACTGGATGCAAGCGCCGATTTACGTAGTGCGGGATTGGCATCCACTGGCAAAAATGACTCGATCTGCGTCCAGTCGATGGCCTTGCCAATCATCGCCGATACCCGCGCCAACGCTTCTTCCAACGTCATCACAGCGCGTTTTTTGACGACGTGCAAAACGGGCTGTGTGCGCGCCCGTATCTGCCCATAGGCCGCAACAAGTTCAAAATAGTTGCAATCCCATGTTCGCGATTTTGTGACCCGCAAACCCTCCGGCGCCCCCCGGCGAAACACATCACGGCCCAGCCGGTCGCGTGCCATCAACCGCGCACCGCTCTCGCGCATGGCATTCAGCCGTTCCAATCGAAGCTGCAACCGCAACGCCAATTCTTCGGGCGATGGATCAACGCCGGGATCCTTGGGCAACAATAGCGCGGATTTCAGATAGGCAAGCCAAGCCGCCATGACCAAATAATCGGCAGCCACCTCGAGTTTTAACGAACGCGCATTGTCGATGAAATTCAAATATTGCTGGACCAATTCCAATATCGATATTTGCCGCAAATCGACTTTTTGATTGCGGGCAAGCGTCAACAACAGATCCAATGGACCTTCCCAGCCCGTGATATCAACGGTCAACACATCCGGATTTTCATCAGCTGCAGGTTTTGACCAAAGCGGCGCATCGTCAAACATTAGGTCGCTCGCTTCGTTCACGCTGCCATAGCCAGCAATTCGTCGCGTTTCGCGGTAAGCTCCGCAATACGCTGCACATCGACAACGCCGCCAACTGTTGCCATCGCACGGTTCAACCGGTGCAAACCGAGTTCGGTGATTTCCGGCAATTTGTTCGCAATTGCGACCATCTCGTCATAACGGCCCCAACAATTGAGCGCGAGATCGCAGCCTGCGGCGACACAGTTTGCCGCGCGGTCACTGACATCGCCGGAAAGCGCGTTCATATCCAAATCGTCGCTCATCAACAGCCCATCAAAGCCGATCCGGCGGCGAATGACTTCGCTGATAATTGTCGGTGACATTGTCACACAGCGATCCTGATCCCAAGCCTCAAACACGATATGCCCGGTCATGCCCATTGGTGCATCGTTTAACGTGCGGAACGGTTCCAGATCCTGTTCCAATTCAGCGTCACTGGCGCTAACGCGCGGCAAATCATGGTGGCTATCCACCACCGCCCGCCCCTGCCCCGGCATGTGCTTGACGATGCCGACAACGCCGCCTTTACGAAGGCCATCAATTACCGCACGCCCCAGCGCGGCCACCCGCTTTGGATCGCTGCCCAAGGCACGGTCGCCGATTGCGGGGTGCGTTTCGGGGACGCGAACATCCAACAGTGGCAAGCAGTCGACGTTTATGCCGACTTCGGCCAACGTCAATGCAATCGCCTCGGCATTGCTGCGCGCGGCCTCAATCGCCGACATCGGTGCCACATCATAAAGCGCATCAAACACCGCACCGGCCGGAAACTGAGGCCAAACAGGTGGTTGCATCCGCGAAACGCGCCCGCCTTCTTGATCAATCAATATGGCGAGGTCATCTCGGCCATGCAGTTCACGCAAGCTGTCCGTTAGCGCCAAAAGCTGCTCCCGGCTTTCAACATTGCGTTTGAAAATGATGTAGCCAGCGGGATCAGACTCGCGGAACAAATCGCGCTCTTGATCGGTCAATATCAAACCGGAAAGACCAAAGATTACGGGTTTCATACAAATGCCTAAGTTGGAAAATTTGAGCTGGCCTATGCTATATCTGCGTTTGGATCAAAACAAGGCTGTTACCGTAACGCCGGATGTCAAATCTGTGCATAAAAAAGGCCGCGGCAAATTGATTGTCGCGGCCAAATTATAGATAAAGTTGCGAATTACTTGACGATCATGCAACCTTCGCCTGCTGCCTTTAACTTAGCACATAGTTGCTGTGCCGCAGCAGCGTCGTTCGTGATCGCTTGCAACCGGAAAACCTTGCGCCCGCCTTCAGCAGTGTTTTCAGAAATCTTGCGATTTACGCCGGTCAAAAATCCGAACCGTTTGCCAAGTGCTGCCCAAGCCTGATTTGCGGTCGAGGCATCGCTATACGCGCCAATTTGTACAAGTGCGGAGCCCGCAGGAACGGCAGCGGTTGATGCTGTTTTCGCTTCTGGAGCCTTAGTTACCGTATCCTTGGCAGTCGCGATTGACGCCGCCGTCTTTTTGCCTTCGCTCGCAGAGAAAGCTGCGTCACCTTCACCTTCAAAGTTTTTGCCGCCTGGTTCCTCGGGGCGAACCTTATAGTCGCCTTCTTGCGCCGCTATCAATTCGCCGTTGCCGCCCTCTGCGCCGGTTTGATTGCGCTGCATCCAATAGACGCCCCAGACGATTGCGGCGAGCAGAGCAATTCCACCTAGCACCAAAAAGAGGATCTTCAGGCCGGAATTGCCGTTGTCATATTCATAACCTTCCGCAGTATCGAGCCACGGCAAGCGATCCGGATCGTCCAAATTCAGTCCATCATGATCGGTATTGGTCACGGCAATCCCCTTAATTTTCACATACTATAAGCGGCTTCGACCCCCATAAGGCGAAGTCCATTTCGCAATACTTGCCCTATATTGGCGGCTAAGAAAAGCCTTGCAGACGTCAAAACTGGTTCCTGTACCAATATGAAGCGTTTAGACGGATCATCATTACCGAGATTCCAATAGCTATGAAAGCTTCCGGCAAGTTCCCCAAGATAGAAAGCGATGCGGTGCGGTTCACCCGATCTGGCCGCAGATTCGACAATTCTGGGGAAATTTGCAGCTTCGCGCACTAGTGATAATTCGGCGTCACCCAGCGCATCAAGACCGGCGGACCCTGGGACAAGTCCTTCTTCGGCGGCCTTGCGGATCGTCGATTGAATGCGCGCATGGGCATATTGCACATAGAAAACAGGGTTGTCCTTCGATGCCTCAACCACTTTGGCAAAATCGAAATCCATCTGCGCGTCGGCTTTGCGGGTCAGCATCGTAAAGCGCACAACATCTTTTCCAACCTCTTCGACGACGTCTGCCAAAGTGACAAAGCTGCCTGACCGTTTGGACATTTTTACGGGCTCTCCGCCCCTCAGCAGGCGCACCATCTGAACAAGTTTGATATCGAACTGCGTTTTCCCGCCAGTTAGCGCGTTTACAGCGGCGCGAATGCGTTTCACAGTCCCGGCATGATCCGCGCCCCAAATGTCGATCAACATGTCGGCATTTTGTGCTTTTTGGAAATGATAAGCGAGGTCGGCGCCGAAATAAGTCCAGCTGCCATCAGATTTCTTGATCGGCCGGTCTTGGTCATCCCCGAATTGCGTCGATCTGAACAATGGGAGCGTAACAGGTTCCCAATCCTCAATTTCTTTGCCCTTCGGTTTCTCCAACACGCCATCATAAATCAAATCGCGTGCACGCAAATTCGCTTCGGCGGCATCAGCCTTGCCGGTAACATGCAATTCGGCTTCGGAAGAAAAGACGTCATGGTGAATGCCCAGCAACGCCAGATCGGCGCGAATAATATCCATCATATCGGCAACCGCAGCAGTGCGGAAAATAACCAGCCAATCTTGCTCGTCCGATTTCGCAAACTTGTCGCCAAATTCTTTGGCCAGACGTTTGCCGACTGAAATCAAATAATCGCCCGGATACAACCCCTCTGGAATTGCGCCAATTTCTTCACCAAGTGCTTCTCGGTAGCGCAAATGCGCCGACCTTGCCAAAACGTCGACCTGTCCGCCGGCATCGTTGATGTAATATTCGCGGATTACCTTATAACCGGAAAATTCGAGCAAGGTTGCAAGCGCGTCACCGACCACTGCGCCCCGGCAATGGCCCATATGCATCGGTCCAGTGGGGTTGGCGGAGACATATTCAACATTCACGGTCATGCCCTGACCAAATTCTGAACGGCCATATTCATCGCCGGATGATGCAACGGAACGCAATTCATCGAGCCAAACCGCTGCGGGCAACCGCAAATTAAGAAATCCGGGTCCGGCGATTTCAACCGACGTCACGGCGTCATGCTTTTGAAATTCGGCGGCAATAAGCACGGCCAAGTCACGGGGATTCATTCCGGCTGGCTTGGCCAAAACCATCGCCGCGTTGATCGCAAGATCGCCATGGGCCGGATCGCGCGGTGGTTCGACAACGATATTCGACCGGTCAAGGGCCGGCGGAATTGCGCCTTTTAAGGTAAGCGCATCCAAAATCTCGTTGGTGATTTGGGAATACTGCTGAAATACTGTCACTTAACAATTCCTAGAATGTAAGGATGAAGCCGATCACACCAGAAATATCCGCCAGAGATTCTACGCGGAACGTCGTTACCGATATCTGGTGCGGCATTCGTCAACTATCGGCAAATGTGCCCAAATTCATCGAGTGACATTATATCGCAGTTGATCTTCCGTCAGTTGAAATCCGATGAGCAATTCAAAGCTTGATCGCACGACGGCCGCTTTTACCTCAGGATCAGCCAATGGGTCGAGTGCTGCGTCCGCATCTCCGGGCTTGCGCTTTTTGGTGATTTTTTCGACGATATCATCAGGCAGTCTGGCGGCATTGGTGTCGACATAACTGGCCGCTTTTGCAACCGTTGTTGCCTTTGATTGGCCATCGGCGAATTGCAGAGTCACTTGCCCGACCCGTTTGGCGACAACTGCGCTGCCGCCTTGGACTACTGTAGAGAAATATGGCAAGGTTACGCTGCGCGCGCCCCTGCTATCGCGGCGCAGACCGCGAACTTCGAACGATGTTTCGGTGTAAATCTTTTCCCCAGTCGAATTACATTCCGGACGCAACTTCGTCAGCGTCGCGACGACATCTATTGCGCTAAAATCCTGGCTGGATTGTGGGTCAAAAAGCGTAATATCGCCCGTTCCATCCGGAACAGCAACGGCCGGACAGCCGGTACGAACAATGTTAACACCAACCCCTGCGCTAATATCCAGTTCATTACCTCTATTGCAACCCGCAAGCGACATTGCGAGCATTGAAATTAGGATAAAAGGCATTTTCTTCATTGTGGAATGTGTCCTAACCGGCATTATTTTTGGTGTGCAACCCAGTCGCAGCATACTGATCATTTCGTCCTTATCCCTCACAATCGCAGCGCGCAACAGGGGAAAGGTCTTGGCGTAGGTGCAGACATTACCTAAAGGACATTGCAAATGACTGAACAACTTCCAGCAAAAAGGCCAATGCGCCTGCTTCTCGCCGCCCCGCGTGGCTTTTGTGCCGGTGTCGACCGGGCAATAAAGATCGTCGAATTGGCGCTCGAAAAACATGGTGCGCCAGTTTATGTTCGCCACGAGATCGTGCACAATCGCTTTGTAGTTGAAACATTGAAGTCGCAAGGCGCGGTGTTTGTCGAAGAGTTAGACGAAGTTCCCAATGGCGGGCATGTCGTGTTTTCCGCGCACGGTGTCCCGAAATCAGTCCCGGAGGACGCAAAATCGCGCGGACTTGCCTATTTTGACGCAACCTGCCCGCTCGTTTCAAAGGTGCATCGCCAGGCAGAACGTCAGGTTGACGCTGGCCGTCATATTGTGTTCGTTGGCCATGAAGGACATCCCGAAGTAGTCGGCACATTTGGACAAGTACCCAAAGGCTGGATGACATTGGTTGAAACGGCTGAAGACGCCAGAAATATTGAACCTGTTGATCCAGACAATCTCGCATTTTTGACACAAACTACGCTTTCAGTGGATGACACCGCAGAAATTGTCGGGATTTTGCAACAACGGTTCCCGACGATCATTGGGCCGAAAGGCGAAGATATTTGCTACGCGACTTCCAACCGCCAAGAAGCCGTCAAAGCGATCGCCACTCAATGCGATCTGGTGCTGGTAATTGGTGCCCCAAATAGCTCAAACTCGCTTCGATTGGTCGAAGTTGCCGAGCGCAGCGGCGCCAGAGCCATTTTGGTCCAGCGCGCAGATGAAATTGATTTCTCTTGGTTCGACGGCGTAAACATTTTGGGCTTAACGGCCGGTGCATCTGCGCCAGAAATTCTTATCCGCGAGACTATTAACAGCTTGTCGAGACATTTTGAACTAGATGAACAACAGGTCACAACCGCAAATGAAAGCATAATATTCAAGCTACCCCGCGAACTGACAGAGACAGCCGACTAATGGCAGTTTACACGCAAGTGAGCGCCGAGGCTGCATCAGAGTTGTTGCAAAAATTCGATGCCGGAGAGCTGATCGCGCTGAAAGGAATTGCTGAAGGTGTTCAAAACAGCAATTATTTTCTAGAGACAACGCGGTCGCGTTACATTCTCACACTCTATGAAGAACGCGTTGATCCAGACGATTTGCCGTTTTTCTTTGCAATGCTGGATCATCTGTATGCCGCAGGTTGCCACGTTCCGCGATTTATTCTCGACCGCGATTCAGCTTGGCTTCAAAATGTCGGAGGACGCCCGGCCTGTTTAATCGAATTTTTGCCCGGCGTTTCAGTTTCCACTCCGACATCGGCGCAGGCGTTTGCAACTGCGGCTTCGCTTGGCGAAATGCACAACGCGCTGACGACATTTGAATTGCAACGCCCAAACAATTTGGGTGTAGAGTCATTCCGTCCTCTGGCGGAAAGCTGCGGCACAAAGGTTTTAAATCAAATCGCTGACGGCCTCGCCGAACGGATCGAATTTGAGTGCACGTTTGTTGAGGAAAACTGGCCTCTCCATCTGCCGCGCTCTGCCATTCATGCGGATCTTTTCCCTGACAACGTGTTGATGTTGGGCGATAGCGTAACCGGGCTAATCGACTTCTATTTTGCCTGCAGTGATCTTCGCGCCTATGATTTGGCGATAACCCATGCGGCATGGAGTTTCTCTGCCGACGGCGGCGAATATGTCGAAGAAGTCGGCAAGGCCATTTTTGCCGGATACCAATCGACCTTTGGCATTGACGATCAAACCAAAGCATCTTTCACAATTCTGGCGCGCGCCGCCTGTTTGCGTTTTCTACTCACGCGTTGTTATGATTGGATCAACACTCCAAAGAGTGCCATTGTGACACGCAAGGAGCCATTAGAATTTTTGCGTCGCCTAGATTTTTATGCTAAACAGTCAAATAGTTGTACTTTGATTGGGTGACATTTTGAAGCTTGTAGAGATATTTACGGACGGTGCATGCAAAGGAAATCCCGGCCCAGGTGGTTGGGGTGCGCTGATAAAATATGGCACGCACGAGAAAGAGATTTCGGGCGGAGTTCCGGATACTACGAATAACCGTATGGAATTGTCAGCCGCGATCGAGGCGTTAAATATCCTTATTGAGCCTTGCCATGTCGCGCTTCATACCGACAGCAAATATGTGACCGAGGGAATTACCCGCTGGGTAGCCGGATGGCAACGAAATGGCTGGAAGAATGCTTCTAAACAGCCCGTCCGCAATGCTGATTTATGGCATGACTTGATCGAAGCGGTAAAACGGCACGAAATTGAGTGGATTTGGGTGAAGGGCCATAATGGTCATGAAGGCAACGAACGCGCCGACAGGCTCGCCAGCAACGCGGCAGATGTGGCGGCAAAAGGTTAGTTTCTGAAAATTGTGCTGGCGTTAACGTAGCCGGTCTGGCGTAAAATGTTCGGCATTCACTCCGGCCAATCCGTGCTCAACATCCAAGATCATCGAAGCCGCTAACTTGGCAACTGCTGGCGCGGTTTGAATGCCAAAGCCGCCCTGCCCCGCTAACCAAAAAAAGCGAGAGTTGTCCGGATCGTGACCGATTACCGGCAACCGGTCAGGAACGAAACTGCGCAAGCCTGCCCACTTATGCTTTACCGACATAATTTTCCAATCCACCACTTGCTGCAACCGTTCGATTGCAAGCGCGATGTCGATTTCTTCAGGAGCGGCATCACACGGGACTGTCAGTGTTTCGTCGTGCGGGCTGAGCCATATCGTTCCGTCGGCGTTCGCCTTGAAATAGAAGCTTTCATCAAGTCCGATGACAAGCGGGATTTTTGCATCTGCTTTCGGTTCGACAGAAATATGCGCGATGGTTCGCCGGAAAGGTTGGATGCCAATCTTCTGAATGCCCGACACAGCCGCCAATTCATCCGCCCAAGCCCCCGCCGCATTGACAAGCAGCGTGCTGGAAAAGCTGCCATTCATTGTATCAACTTGCCACGCATCCTTTGCAAATGTCGCTTTCATAACGCGGGCCGCGCTTAACAATCGCGCCCCGGCTTGTTTTGCTTTGCGCAAATAGGCGGCATGCAGGGCAGCCACATCGATGTCGCAGCAATCCGGCTCCCAAACACCAAAGCTCCAAGTCGATTTAATGCCCGGCACTAAATGTTGAATTTCAGATGCACCCACATTTTCAATATGGGTATCCAGGTGGGCAAAATCGCCTAACATTTTAATTGCAAGGTTTTCGTTGCCCGATTGCCCGATATGCAGCGCTCCTCGCGGCCAAACGAGCGGTACGTCACAGAAATCAGTCGGCGGCGACAACAGCATTGGGCCCGATGCCTTTGTAAGCGCCTGTACCCCGGCACCGCCATAGCATTCGGACCAAAATGCGGCGCTGCGACCTGTCGAATGATAGCCAGGCGCAGATTCTGCTTCCACTAACAATACTTTCCGATGTTCCGCCAGCTCGGCCGCCAAGCTTGCCCCAGCCATGCCAGCACCGACTATTATGACATCAAAATCAGTCATTTGTCGCAAATATTCGGTCCAAGAATGTGTCGATTGCCTTCAAAACTTGGTCTCGAACAGTGTCAGCCTCTCGCAAGAGTTCATGCGCCGCCTCATCGCCAAAAAGCAACAATTGCGAATTCGGCAAACGCTCGCTGTCCTTGATGATCTGTTTGGTACTAACCAATTGATCGGCCGTTGTGGCCGCGATGAACACAGGAATTTTTACAGATTCAAAGGTACCCGGCAAATGTATCTTTTCAACTGAAGCGGCTGCACGCTCCACCCAACGCCAGCTTGCCGGTCCCAATTTCAAGCCTGGTCGCAATTTCCACCATGCTACCTCATCTTGATATCTGGCTGCTGAATGGGTTAGCATTTTGGCGCGCAATGTAACCGGCGACATCGGCTTTTCGCTGTCTTTCCACGCCGCCTGTTCACCCCGCCCCAACAGCAACATCAACTTTGCAATGGCTTTGGTGACTAACAATGGCAACCCGCCAGAATGTATCGACAACATCGGTGCCATCAAAACGAGTGCATCCGGTTTGATCGCATCCTCTATTGTTGCGCGCATCGCCAAATGCCCACCCATACTATGCGCGATTACAATATGTGGGCCAGGCACTTGTTTGCGCCAATCATCCCAAAACAGACGTAAGTCATCAATCCAAGTTGCAAAATCATCAATATGCCCGACGCGGTTATCCGCAAGCATACGTCCGGAAAGCCCCTGCCCGCGCCAGTCGATCGAAGTCACGTTCCAATTTTGACCGGCAAAATGTGAAAGTGTCTCGATGTATTTTTCATAGTGATCGCCGCGCCCGGTTAAAAACAATATGGAACCGCGGGTCGGCAATCCGCTCGGGTGCTGTGGACGCCAGTCGATACGGCGAATTGGCCAACCACCAACTCCATGCCAAATTGTCTCAACTGCATCTTTTGGAATGGAGCGCCTGTCAATTGCTCCAATTGCTTTTGTTGTGGTTACCATTTGGTAATTTCTATTGGTTAATGCATCGAAATGAATCTGGAAATTCTCACTTACGCGCTGCTCGGCGGCTTGGCAATCGGACTGATTTTTTCAGTCTATTCAGACATAAGATACAGGTTGATCTATAATAAAGTGACGCTGCCAATTGCCTTGGCTGCACCGCTTTTCTGGTTTGCCACGGGGCAATTGAACTGGACCAATGTTGGTTTCCATTTGTTGATCGGATTTTGTGTCCTCGTTCTTTTTGCAATTTTTTTCGCAATGGGAATGATGGGCGGCGGCGACGTCAAACTTTTGGTCGCCTTTTCACTTTGGTTCGATTGGGTCGAAGTAATTCAGATGATTTTTTACACGTCGCTTATCGGCGGCGCAGTGACGATCGTCTTTCTGATCATTCACAAAGTAAAAAAACAAGATGGGAAAGTGCGAATTCCATATGGTGTAGCTATCGCGCTGGCTGGCCTCTTCTCGGTTGGTACACGATATCTTAACCATTTTGGATGATTACGGTTCGATCAATCAGGGGACTTTCAGGAGCCTAGTTCGTCATGGATAAGAAAAAGATAGTTTTGCTGCTAAGCGCGCTTGTCATTGCAGCGTTAACCGCGTTCATGGCGCGGAGCATGTTTGGAGCGGCAGCCACGCCGCAAGCAAAGGCGGTGGCGCCTCCTGTACCAAAGGGACCTGAGGTGCTTGTTGCCACTAGGGCGCTGCCAATGGGGACAATCATTACCGCTGAGGCATTGCGTTTCCAGCCTTGGCCGAAAGAACTGATTGACCAAGCATATTTCGTAAAAACGGGCGGCACCGAAGAAACCGGAGCTTTACCAAGCGCCGGCAAAATTGTCGGCAAAGCAATTCCGCCGGAACAAGCAAGTCCCGAAGAATTGATTGGCACCGTCGTCCGCAATCCAATTACTGCCGGACAACCGATCACGAAAACTTCGTTGGTTGCGCCGGGTGATCGCGGATTTCTTGCAGCGGCACTGAGCCCCGGGATGCGTGCGATTTCAATCCCCGTTTCCGCAAAGACCGCCGTTGCCGGATTTATTTTTCCGGGCGACCGCGTTGACGTATTCCTTACGCAGAAAGTGGCCGCGGATTATGGTCCTTCGATGAAAGTGTCGGAAACGATTCTGCGCAACGTCCGCGTTTTGGCAACAGATAAGCGTTCATCACCGACCGTAAACAAGGCTGGCAAGACCGTTGTAACCAGATATAAATTGGTGACACTTGAAACGACGCCGCGGATGGCTGAACAGCTGACCGTCGCCCAGTCGCTCGGTTCCATCAGCCTTTCCTTACGTGCCCTTGCTGACAATGCGTCGGAACTTGAAAACGCTCTGGCATCGGGTTCGGTGACAATCCCCAAAGGTGCGACACCGGAAGAAGAAAGCCGTATTTTGGCGGAAGTCAACGAAAGACCAATTGGCGGCAGCGCCACATTCTCAACTGGCGGTGATGTCTCTCGCTTTCAACGGAAATCGGTACCCCGGATTCCCACCAACGCCGTGCAAGACGCTGTAAGATCAGTTCGCATTGCCAGAGAAGTTGAAAAAGCTGTCAAAGGACCTGTCGTGAAGATTTCACGTGCCGGTTCTGTCAGCGAAGTTCAGCTTGACCGGAGATAACTATAATGACCAAATTCTCATCACTCAAATCTGGTTTTGCAGCCGCAGCAATTGCAGCAGCCTATGCCACAACAGCCTTGGTTTCGGCGCCGCAAGCAATCGCTGCTCCTGCCACAGCTGAATCCGGAAAGTTGATCGTTCTTGCCATCGGCCGCGGCCAACAGTTGAATTTGCCCTCGGCAATTACCGACGTCGTTGTCTCTGACCCGAGCGTCGCCGACGTCGAAGTTAAATCTGCTCGCCAGATTTATCTGCTTGGCAAAGGTCCGGGTGAAACGACGTTTTACGCCACCGATGCCTCAGGCAAAACAGTTTTTCGGGCGATCATACGTGTCGGTCAAAATTTGGACTCGTTGGATCAAATGCTCGGCTTGGCAATGCCCGATGCCGACATTCAGATCACGACAATGAATGGCTCAGTACTTTTGACCGGTACGGTAGCTCAACCCGAAGACGCCGAAGAGGCTGTTAAGCTCGTAGAAGCATTTGCTGGCCCGACCACTGTCGTTATCAGTCGCCTGAAAAATACCACTCCGTTGCAAGTAAATTTGCGCGTCCGCATTGCCGAGGTTAGCCGTTCATTGGCGAAAGAGATTTCGGGCAATCTGGACACATTTGACACCGCGCCAGCGGGTGGACAGCTTTATAGCTTTGGGAGTGGCCGCAACTTTGTGTCGCAAGCCACGACTGCTACGGGAACGTCATATACCTTTAGCCGTCCGTCCGGAAACAATCTCATCGGAACAGTCGGTAAATTGTTCGGTATCGATGTCGCTGCGGCTTTTGACTTAGCGGAACGTAACGGCCTGATCGCAACTTTGGCAGAACCGAATTTGACGACTGTGTCGGGTGAAACCGCTGAATTTCGCGCGGGCGGACAATATCCGTTCCCGGTTTCTTCAGGATTAGGTGCAGTTGGCATTGAATTCAAAAACTTTGGAGTAAGCCTGCAATACACTCCAACTGTTTTGTCAAATGGGCGCATTTCATTGCGAGTACGCCCCGAGGTATCGGAGATTTCATCCCAGGGCGCAGTGCGCGTTGGCGGAACAGAAGTACCATCGATAACTACCCGGATGGCTGACACAACGGTCGAACTCGGGTCCGGGCAAAGCTTTATGATTGCAGGACTGTTGCAAAATACGTCATCTAGTTCGATCTCCAAGATGCCGGGTGCGGGTGACATTCCGGTGTTGGGTGCGCTGTTCAAATCAAATGGTTGGCGCCGCAGTGAAACCGAGTTGATGATCATCGTCACCCCGTATTTGGTCAAACCTGTGTCGGATAACGAGATCAAGTTGCCAACCGACGGTTACAACGCGCCAAATGATTTTGAGCGGGTTCTGCTGGGCAAAACTGCCTCCAGAACAGGCGGCGATACGCGGCCAATGCCGTCTGTTGCACCAGAGGCAAATGGCCCTGAGTTCGGTTCAGTAACGCCAAGTGCACCGGCAATATCCAAAAAGGCTCCGAGCGAAAAAGCACAAGCTTCTGCGCCCGGTTTCACGTTTGACCAATGAGTATCTATTTCAGGAGAAATGAAATGAAAAATGCCAAATTCCTGATCGCAGCAACTCTCAGTCTTGGACTGTCCGGTTGCGGTGCAATGGGTACCAACACTTCGGTCTATTCAGCAAATCAGCCCGTTGTCGAACGCATCAATTATGCCATCGATGTCAACGCGGACGGCTCCTACGGAATTTCGCCGAACGAAAAGATCCGATTGAGCGAATGGTTGGACGCCTTGAAAGTTGGCTATGGCGATAGAATCGCGATTGATTTCGGTGACAGCTATTCCAGTGCCGCCGCACAGCAGGTCGTGTCGCAATTGGCAACTGATCGCGGTATATTGATGGGCGACACTGCCCCGCTGACCGCAGGACGGGTCAATCCAGGGACATTGCGTGTTATCGTGACACGGTCAACGGCTTCCGTGCCGAACTGCCCGAACTGGAGCAAGACAACAGAGGCCAATTACAACATGGCAAATCATCCCAATTATGGTTGCGCCGTGAACAGCAATGTGGCCGCGATGATTGCCGATCCCGAAGACTTAGTGCGGGGCAGCGAGAATGGAAAACTCGATAGCAATTCTGGTACCAAGGCAATCAGTGCCCATCGCAATAAAACAAATGGAGGCAAATAATGAACGCACCATTTAAAACGAGTGCTGCTGGCAATCGTGATCCATTTAATGGATATGTATGCGATGACATGACTTTGGATGTCGTCCGTTCCGTTTGCGATGAAATGGGCTGGAGCCAGGAAAAGGCTTATAAGGGCGGATTGCGAAATGCCGTTCAATCCTTGTCGGTTTCGTCCAGCCCGCAAATCCTGTTGGTCGACCTTTCTGAATCAGGCGACCCGATCAGCGACATCAACTCGCTCGCAGAAGTGTGTGAGCCAGGTACCGTTGTGATTGCCGTTGGACAAGTCAACGACGTGCGGTTGTACCGTGATTTGTTGCTATCCGGACTGCAGGATTATTTGCTTAAACCGCTAAGTCCGGATGCACTGCGCGACTCTCTGGCTCATGCCCACACCATTTTGCACACGCCTAAAAATGACGAAAGCAAAGACGGACGCGCCCATGTTTCGGCGGCGGTAATTGGAACGCGCGGCGGTGTTGGTGCATCCACTATTGCAGCATCGCTGGCCTGGACATTCTCCGATCGACTATCAATGCCGACCGGATTGCTTGATCTGGATGTGCATTTCGGAACTGGCGCGTTGATCATGGATCTGGAGCCTGGCCGCGGCTTGGTTGATGCTATTGATAATCCGAGCCGTATCGATGGCTTGTTTATCGAACGCGCGATGATCAAAGCGAATGAAAAGCTGTCTATTTTGTCGGCAGAAGCGCCAATCAGCAGCCCGATCATGTCGGACGGCGCAGCATTTTTTCAGTTGCAAGAAGAGTTTCGTGCAGCATTTGAGAATACCGTAATTGATCTGCCACGGCACATGCTGATTGCGTACCCGCACTTAATGCAAGATATCGGCGTGGTCGTCTTGGTGAGTGAACTTACATTGGCCGGTGCGCGGGACATGATCCGGCTTCTGGCTTGGTTGAAATCGAATGCACCGCAATGCAGGGCGTTTGTGGTAATCAACAAAATGCAGACCATTGCTGGTGAGATTTCGCGTAAAGATTTCGAAACTACGATCGAACAAAAGATCGATTTAATCGTGCCATTCGATCCCAAAAGTATCGCAGAGTCAGCAAAGATCGGTAAGCCGATTGTCGATGCCGTCAAGGGAAGCAAAGTTTCCGCTGCGATTTCGGGATTGGCAAACGATATTCAGGCAGCCCTAAGCGAAGAAGGTCTTGAAAGCAGTAAAATCAGCAAATCCAAGATCAAGACCAAAAACAGCGGCGGCCTAATGTCATTCTTCGCAAAGAAGTCGGACAAGAAGCCTGTCAAAGCTGAAAAATAGAAAATTGGCGAATTCGTGAACGCTGATACCATACAACTGCAGGGCAAATATCAATGAGTATCCAATTAATAATGATAGGAATTGCAATCCTCGTTGTATTGGGATTGTTGGTGCTTGCCTTCTTTGGTACCTCGTCGGCAAAGGCTGCCACGCGCCGGATGACCAATTTGAAGCTCCGTCATTCTGATAGCTCTGACAGCAGGGTCGAGGCGCAGCTGCGCAAAGCCGTCGCTTCGCGGCGCAACATGATTTTCGCCACGGGTGAAAAAATAGGACCTGCTGACAAAATCCGGATGCGGTTGGCCAAAACCGGAAAAAGTTGGGTGCTTTCCCAATATCTTTATGCATCGGGCGCGATTGCATTCATACTTGTTGTCGGGTTACTGATAAAAGGCTTGCCGTTCCTTCTGGCAATGTGTTTGGCATTAATTGTCGGATTTGGCCTGCCTCACATGGTCGTAAGTTTCTTGATTAACAAACGGATCAAGATGTTCACAAGCAATTTTCCTGACGCTATCGAATTGCTGGTGCGCGGACTAAAATCTGGTTTGCCGGTCGGTGAAACAATCAACATCGTCGCCAAAGAGATACCCGGGCCTGTCGGCGAAGAATTCAAACTTGTGAGCGAAAAGGTAAAAATCGGCAAACCGATGGAAGACGCTTTGCAGGAAACCGCCGACCGGTTGGGTACAGCGGAGTTTCAGTTCTTTGTTATCACATTGGCAATTCAACGTGAAACTGGCGGTAACTTGGCCGAAACACTGGCCGGACTTGCCGACGTCTTGCGCAAACGCGCCCAGATGAAGCTAAAGATCCGCGCTATGTCATCAGAGTCAAAGGCCTCGGCCTACATCGTCGGTTCGCTGCCATTTTTCGTGTTCGGTATGATTTGGATGGTCAATCAGAAATATCTGGCTGGCTTCTTTTATGAACCCCGCCTGATGGTTGCCGGTTTGATCGGCGCAGCGTGGATGAGCGCGGGTGTATTCATAATGTCCAAAATGGTAAGTTTTGAAATTTAGTCTGGGGAAGATGTCATGATTTTTGCAACCGCCAGACCCGAATTGATGGGCGTCGATATCTTCACCGTCGCAACCATTCTGTCCGTATTAGGCTGCGCTGTCTCTTTGATGGCTGTTTACGCAGGCCTTTTTGCAACTGATCCTATGCAAAAACGCGTAAAGTCACTGGTTGAACGCCGCGAGCAATTGAAAGTCGGCATCACCGCGTCAACGTCAAAAAAGCGCGCAAAGCTGGTACGCAGTTCCGATGCAACTGATCGCATTCGCAACTGGCTGTCCTCGATGAAAGTCCTGCAAGAGGACCAGATTAAGGTTGCGCAACAAAAGCTTGCTCAGGCGGGTATCAGGCGCAAAGAATTGGCGGTTGTGATTATTTTTTCGCGGATCGTACTGCCAATCCTGCTTGGCGGCGGCATGGCAATCTTTTTGTATGTATTCAACGGATTGAGCGATTGGACCACTTTTAAACGCTTCGGGTTGTTCGCTGGTGCCACGATCTTGGGTTACAAAGCGGCTGATATCTACATCCAGAATTTGATCACAAAACGTACAGATGAAATTCGCAAAGGATTGCCCGATGCGCTTGATCTGATGATCATTTGTGCCGAAGCAGGCCTGACCGTTGATACCGCGTTCAACCGCGTAGCCAAAGAACTTGGCCGTGGATATCCGGAACTTGGTGATGAATTTGCCTTAACAGCCATTGAACTTGGGTTCTTAACTGAACGGCGCATGGCGTTTGAAAACTTGGCTTATCGTGTGAATTTAGACGCAATTAAGGGCGTGGTCACCACCATGATCCAAACCGAAAAATATGGTACGCCGCTGGCATCTGCGCTGCGGGTATTGTCCGCCGAATTCCGCAATGACCGGATGATGCGCGCAGAAGAAAAAGCAGCGCGGCTGCCCGCTATTATGACAATTCCATTGATCCTATTCATCCTGCCAACCCTGTTTATCGTTATCCTTGGGCCAGCAGCATGTTCGATCGGGGATGCGTTCAAATAATTATGGCGACTTTTGTCCTACGGCAACCTGCTGTTCGATAGCGCCAAATATACTATGGCCGGCGTCGTCACGTATTTCGATACGGACGACGTCGCCGTTCTTCAAAAATGGCGTCTTAAACTCTCCGGTTTGAATTTTTTCGATCATCCGGATTTCCGCGATGCAGCTGTAACCGAGTCCGCCGTCCAGTATTGATTTGCCCGGCCCGCCGTCCTCGCCCCGGTTAGACACAGTTCCTGATCCAATGATTGATCCAGCGCCAATGTTGCGCGTTTTTGCCAAATGAGAGATCAGCACGCCAAAATCGAATGTACAATCTTCCGATGCCACCGTGCGTCCAAACGCCGAGCCGTTCAAATCGACGATTAAAGTGCGATGCAGCTTACCGTCACGCCAATAATCGCCAAGGCTTTCTGGCGTTACAAATACCGGTGAAAATGCGCTTGCCGGCTTGGATTGAACAAAACCAAAACCTTTGGCCAATTCATCGGGGATCAAGTTCCGCAAAGATACATCATTAACCAGCCCGACAAGACGAACATAACCCAATGCATCTTGCGGTGATACGCCTTGCGGTACGTCGCCGGTTACAACCACAATTTCTGCCTCTAGATCGCAGCCCCAGGCTTCATCCGCCAATCCGATAGGATCGCGGGGTCCAAGAAATTCGTCCGACCCGCCCTGATACATTAATGGATCATGCCAGAAACTGTCGGGCAATTCGGCACCCCTTGCTTGGCGCACCAACGCGACATGATTTACATATGCCGATCCATCTACCCATTGATATGCCCGCGGTAGCGGCGCGGCAGCGAGCCGTTCATGAAATCGCATCATCGGAATTACTTCATGCGACAAGTCCGTTGCCAACGCTTCTAGCAACGGGGAGACACTGTCCCAATTGTCCAAGGCGGCCTGCAACGTAGGTACGATATGCGACGCATCGGCATACCATGCAAGATCGTCCGAAACGACGACCAACTGCCCATCTCTTCCCGACTTTAGTGAGGCAAGCTTCATCGTTAATCCTTATCTTGTTGGCCTATAAATCTAAACATGAACGCATTTTTGAAATGAGGCAACGCCCCTTGACGATCACGGCTTGCAAAGCGAGCATTTGTAAGTTCATATGTGCCGGAACGGAGGGGGATATGCGGCGTATCTTAACATCGCTGATGCTAATTGCGGTATCATCCATGCCTGCTGAAATTGCGGCCCAATCAGTCTCTGAAATCCGTTCTGCCGAGAATGGTTTGACGACCGAGCAAAGCCGTGACGCGCAATGGTACCTTACCCAACATCAGCGATTGGCAGCGGATATCGCCGCGCTGCAACCGCAAACCAAAGGTGTGATTGAAGCATTTGTCGTGGCTGTGGGAATGGATGCCGATCCCGTCTTCGCGCGTGAATCAAAGGAGGCAGCCTCTGTCTTGGCACGGCGGTTTGGTGCGAATGGCCGAGTTATATTGCTGGCGAGCGGCGATAATAGCTTGGCCGCGCAGGGTTCTCCGGTAAACATCGCAACCGCCTTGGCTGCAGTCGCTGCAAAGATGGATCTGAACGAGGATGTTCTGGTGCTGTATACGACCAGCCACGGTAGCGCAAAAACTGGCATAGTCTATCAAGACGGCCAAAACAGTTTTGGTATGGTGTCACCAAGCCGCTTGGCCAATCTGATCAACGGCCTTGGCATCAAGCGCCGATTGATCATTGTGTCGGCTTGTTATTCAGGCGTATTTATTCCGTCATTGGCGAGCGATGAAACGATCATAATCACTGCGGCATCGGAACGCCGGACATCCTTTGGTTGCAATCCTGGCAATGACTGGACCTTTTTTGGTGACGCGTTGATCAATCATGCGATGCGAACTCCGGTATCTTTGGAACAAGCCGCAAAGGATGCCAAAAAGCAGATTTTCGATTGGGAGAACCAATTGGGGCTTGTTTCTTCGGAACCTCAAGTTTCAATTGGTTCCAAATCCTCCCTTTGGCTGTCCGCATTGGAAGCCAATATTTCAAAAACTGTTTCAATTCCGGTTGGGCGCCCGGCGATAGAAGGTGACGCGGCAGCGGCATCAAAATAACATCATTCGGGTGCGTGTAACCAATCTGCATGACGCGGCGCTTTCTTGGTTTGACTCCATTCCTCTAACATCAATGGGGCCACGCGCTCCAACTCGGCATACTGCTCCGCTGTCCCGATGTTACACGCCAACTCCAACCGGTGGCCATTAGGATCAAAGAAATAAATGGACTTGAAAATTCCGTGATAGGTCGGACCCAGAACATCAACCCCCTGCCCCTCAATATGCGCCTTCGCAGCTAACAACGTCGCGAGATCGGCGACCTCAAACGCAAGATGCTGCACCCATTCGGGTGTTTGCAAATCACGGCTCATTTCCGGTTGATTGGGCAGTTCAAAAAAAGCGAGCACATTGCCGCCGCCGCAATCCAAAAACACATGCATATAGGGATCATAGGCACCGGTGGACGGCACATGATCCTCACTGAATGCATTCTTATACTTCATGCCAAGTACACGGGCGTACCAGTCAACGGTTTCCTTTGCATCCTTGCAGCGATAGGCAACATGGTGGATGCGCGATAGGCTGAATGGCGCGCTCATTGCGTGGTTTCCAAAACGCCGCGCGCGATTTGGTCGCGCTCGATGGACTCGAACAAAGCTTTGAAATTTCCCTCGCCAAAACCCTCATCACCCTTGCGCTGAATAAACTCAAAAAAGACCGGGCCAACTTGCGTTTCGGAAAATATTTGCAACAGCAATCGCGGACTTCCGCCTTCGGTTGATCCATCCAGCAATATGCCGCGCATCTGCAATTCACTCACTGGCTCACCGTGATCTGGAAGCCGAGCATCAAGCATTTCATAATAGGTCGCAGGTGGCGGCGTCATAAAGGGTGTGCCGAGTGCTTTTAGTCTATCCCAACACCCGACAATATCGTCACAGATGAATGCAATATGCTGAATGCCTTCGCCATTGTAGGCGCGCAAAAACTCCTCGATCTGCCCTCCGCCGGCCTTGCCTTCCTCGTTCAACGGGATGCGGATCTTGCCATCGGGTGCGGTCATCGCCTTTGATGTCAGGCCTGTATATTCGCCCTTGATATCGAAATAGCGTATTTCTCGGAAGTTAAATATCCGCTCATAAAAACCTGCCCAATATGCCATCCGGCCGCCATAAACATTGTGGGTGAGATGATCGATCAGCTTAAATCCGGCCCCCACCGGATGCCGATCCACGCCGTCAAGATAAACGAAATCAATGTCGTAAATTGAAAGGTCGTCGCCATATCGGTCGACCAAGTAAATCAACGCGCCGCCAATACCGCGAATGGCCGGAATGCGTAATTCCATCACACCAGTCTTGGCTTCAACGGGTTCCGCACCGCGTTCGATAGCTTCCCGGTATGCGGCGTCTGCGTTCTTGACCCGAAATGCCATTCCGCACGCCGACGCGCCGTGTTCACCGCTAAAATAGGCGGCATGGCTGCGCGGTTCATAATTTGCGATCAGGTTTATCGCTCCTTGCCGCCAAAGATCGACATCCTTGGAACGATGATGCGCGATATGCGTGAAACCCATTGCGGCAAAAACCGGTTCCAAAATGCCTTTTTTGGGAGCGCAAAATTCGACAAATTCAAAACCATCAAGCCCCAAAGGATTTTCAAAAAGGTCGGTCATATTTGCTCCAGATTTTCTACACATCGGCGTGAAAAACATAAATAGCATATAGTATCAAATGAAACTAGTTTAAAATCCTAGGCCGTGCACCTCAATCCATACCAGAGACATTGTCGCGCAGCCGATTCAGAATGCTCGCCAATTGCGCGGCGTCCTTATGCCCCAACGCATCTTGCAAATTCGCTTCGATCGAAAGCGCCATGGGTACAATTTGCAAATATAGTTCCCGGCCAGTTTCCGTCAGCGCCAAATGATGCGAGCGCCCATCGGCGGCATTCGGTGCCCGCCCGATAAGACCGCGTTCCACCAATGCCTTGCCGGCCCGGTTTACGCTGACCTTATCCATTGCTGTCGCAGCAACCAGATCGCGCTGTGTTGCGCTTTCCATCTCCCCCAATACTGCCATCAACCGCCATTCAGGGATCTTCAATCCGAACTTGCCGCGATAGCTGCGCGCGATCAGGTCGCTTACTGCATTGGATGCAATTGAAAGCTGATAAGGCAGAAATTCGCTTAGTTTCAAGCTCGATTTGACCACATCCATCTCCCTAAAGCTCGAAGGTAAATCCAACCCAAAGCGTGCGCGGCGTGGCCCGTTCAATCACGCCCGCCCCGCTGATGCCCGCTTGCACTTCTGCATCGAACAGATTTTCGGCGCGCAATTCAATCCCCAATCCGTTCGCCAAACGATATGATGTGAGCGCATCGATGGTGATTGCATCATCCAATCGCGCGGCGTTCAGGTCATCTTCAAACTGGCTGCCGATATAACGCAGGTTGGCATCAAATTTGAACGTGCCTGAATCATATCCCAAACCGCCGCTGATAAAATGGCGCGGCACTTGCGCAGGACGCCGTCCGGAAAGCGGAGTTGCTATTCCGCCTGCCTTTACCTTGGCATCGACATAGGCGTAGCTCGCCCGAGCCGTTACCGCGCCCAACTTCAATTTGGCGTCCAACTCAACACCCTTGCTGTCGATCGCTTCCAAATTTTCACGCCGCCGATATGCGCCGCCATTTGCGACAAAGCCAACTCCAGGAAATGCCCCCGGACCCCGGCCCAAGGTGACGTTCGCTATTGCATTATCCAACCGGTTGAAAAACCCGGTCGCCGACAATGACAGCTGACCGTTGCTATATTCAGCGCCCAATTCTGCGCCTTTTAGCCGCTCCGGGGCAAGCAGTTCGTTTGCTGCCGTTGCGTCGGCACCCACACGAAACGGACGGTAAAGTTCGTTCAGCGTCGGCAATCGCCAGCCCAAATACGCGGAGCCGCGCAGCTTGATTTCATCGCTGGTTTGATACGCAATACCGGCGCGCCCGGTTCCCTCCCACCCGGACCGCTTGGCAAAAACATCGTTGCTGCGAATGCTGCCGCCGATGTTCACTTCTTTGCGGAAACCGCCCGTGATGTTCCAATGATCCGCGCGTGCGCCAGCCGTTAGCGTAACCGCATCGACCGGTTGAAAACTTGCTTCGACAAAACCGCCAAGAGTATCATTGCGGCCGCCCGCTATCCGGTTACGCCCGGGTACAGTCCCGGTAAAAAAGAAGTCTTCTTTCGTTTCACCAATAGTTTGCCGCCATTCGCCGCCAATCCTTAATTCCGCATTGTCACCCACCGGCGGCCGCACTTCAAGCCGTGCACCCAAGCCGGTTGATGGCACAGAGAATTGATCGAGCGTAATGCTGACGCTATTTCGGTTTGCTGAAACGGCCCCAAATCGATTGGCGAAATCGCGAACTTGGACATATCCCAACGCAGACCATTGCCAGCTGCTATTCCGGTTTACCAAGCGCAAGCTGGCGTCAACGCCGCTGTTTTGATTGTCGGAAAAATCAAATCCACGGTCGCGCTCATCGTTAAACGCCCGCAGGCTGGCTTGCAATTGCACTGCATCCGTCAATGGGGCAACTGCACGCACGGCAATTCCAGCCTGCTGATATGGCGCTGCCCGGTCCACGCTGCCGCGCTGCGACTTTATGATCGGGATAAATCCATCCCCGCGTGCAAAACTACCTGATACCGACAGTGTCCCCTGCCCCAGTTTTCGCGTCAGTGCGGCTTTTAGATCAACGCTGTTGCGGCTGCCGTAAAATGCTCCGGCGCTGACGCGGTCGGTATTTTGCAAGCTGTCCAATTCGATCGTTCCGGCCAAAGCGCCGGGCCCCGCGCCGACAACTCCCCCGCCCTTGCGCACGCGGATGCTCGCCAAATTCAACGCATCATATCCTGGCCAGCTAACCCAGCCGCCGAAGGGATCGGCTTGCGGTACATCATCCAACATCAATACGGCGCGTGAAGACGCGCTGCCGCCCAAACCGCGCAGCGTGATCCCTTGGCTCGTCGGGTTGGCCGTGCGCGCATCGCTGCGCCGAAATTGCTGCAGTCCCGGCACGCGGGTCAGTGCATTTTCTAGTCGCCCGTCCGGCAGTTCGAGGTTCTCGATTTTCTCGCTGTTTTCGGAAATCGGCGATTGCAGGTTTCCAGTCACAACAATAAAGTTTGCAAGTTGCAATATTACACCATCATCGCCGTCTGAAATTGCAAGTTCTTGCGATGTGGTCTCGATTGATTGAGCCCAGACAGGGCAACTAATCGCCAATAATGGCAAAGCCAGTAACGTAATTTTTTTCATTCAAACTCTTCTATTCTGCTGACCGCAAACCAATTGCCGGAACGCATACAGGCTTTTGAACGATTAATCGCGCATCCATTTCTGGAACACGGGAATGTCATCAGGCAAGCGGTGATAAGTCTGCGCATCGCAAACAAAATTTGCCGTATCGGCTTTCCCAAAGACACTTGGATCATCAAGCGATCCTACTTTCAGGATGACCGCCTGTTCAAATCCCGGGGCGCGCGTTGTCAAATGGGTTCCACAGTTTTCACAAAACTCCCGCGTTACGCCATGTTCTAAATCCGCACGCTTATACCCTTTGACTTTCCCCTTGGTAATCTCAAAACCAGCCGCAGGCATCGCCATAACAACCAACCCGCCGCCACCGGTAATATACTGGCATTCCCGGCAAAAGCATTCGGCCTTCATCATCGGTTCTCCGTCCGCCTTGTACCGCACGGCCCCGCAATAGCATCCACCTTCTAAACTCATTTTAGTTCTCCTTCAGTATCTGGATTAACCGCATCTGGATGGGCAGCTCTAAACGCTTCAATTGCACACAATGCCGCGTCAATTCGCAACAATTTTGGGAATGTCGCAAGTGGTGTATTAAACCGCCGGGCATTGGCCATTTGTGGAACCAGACAGACATCTGCCAAATTCGGCTGAGCGCCGCCAAACAAACCTTGATCTGGCGCCATTTTTTCCAGCGCATTAAAACCTTCGATAATCCAATGGCGATACCAATCGTCCACCGCTGATTGTTCCTGCCCCAAAACATCGCGCAAGTAACGCAGCACCCGCAAATTGTTTAGCGGATGGATATCTGCGGCAATGATCAAAGCCTGCGCCAGCGTTCTCGATCGTTCTGCCGGATCCGATGACACCATCGGAGGTTCCGGAAATCTGGCATCAAGATAGTCGATAATTGCCAGGCTTTGCGTGAAATCCTGACCGTCAATTGCCAACATCGGAACGAAACCTTGCGGATTTCGCGCGACATAGTCTGCGGCTTGATTCTCGCCCGTTAGCAGGCTCGTCGGAATGGCGGTGTAATCGACGCCCTTTAAATTGAGCGCAATTCTGACACGATAGCTTGCGGAAGAACGGAAATAATCAAAGAGTAATGGTTCGTTCATGGTGCTGATACTAGCAGCCGGAAAGGCGAACGCAATTGCGTTGCTTCGCGAAGTGCAATTTACTAAGCCGTGGCGATAATTTGGGGAGCCTTTTGATGAGTAGAACAATCCGGTCGTTTAGCATTGGAATAGCATTAGCAGCTTGTGCGGCAACGGCAGCAATTGCCGCACCGGTGCCCATCACAGGCAACTGGGTCACCAAAGACAAGGATGCGATCATTAAAATTGCACCTTGCGGTGCTGCACTTTGCGGAACAATTTCGAAATATCTGGTAACGCCGCCCAACGGCGTCGACCAGCGCGATGACAACAATCCCGACAAAAGCTTACGCAACCGAAAGCTCTTGGGCAGTGCCGTGTTGATCAATTTCATTGCAGATAGGGATCAATGGAAGGGCAAGATTTATGATGCCCGTAATGGCAAGACATATCGCTCGGTTGTTTACAAAGGCAAGTCAGGACACTTGGTTGTAAAGGGCTGCATCGGGCCATTTTGCCAAAGTCAAACTTGGGCAGCTGCCAAATAACTGCCTTATCAGTTTTTCAATTTCCACCCCGATTTGAGCAACAAATAGGCGGTAAGTGCAAACACCAAATTGACCACCAGCAGCACAACCGCACCGACCAAAACCGGGGAATCTGATTGCCCCAAAAAGCCATATCGGAAACCGGAGATTATATAGAAAAACGGGTTGGCGTGACTGATCGCCTGAAACACAGGTGATAGCCTGTCTACGGAATAAAATGTACCCGATAGCAATGCGAGCGGCGCGATCACGAAATTGGAAATCGCGGCGGCATGATCAAATTTCTCCGCCCAAATCGACGTAAGCACACCAAACAATGCCATCAACGCGGACCCAAGAATTCCGAACCACAAAACCGCCCAAAGATGTGCTACGGAAACATGCACCCCCGGCCAAAGTAGCATAGCGAGCCAAACCGCAAAACCAACCATGATCGCGCGCGTCACTGCACCGCCGACCAGCGCGACCAATAATTCCGCATTCGACAATGGCGGCATCAAATAGTCAACTATTGTTCCCTGTATCTTGCCGACAAGCAGCGCAAAGCTGCTATTGGCGAAGGCATTTTGCAGCATGCCCATGATGATCAAGCCCGGTGCCAAAAAATCGGCAAACGGAACCCCTAAGACCAACTTTCCATCGCGCCCCAATGCCACTGTAAAGATCACGAGAAACAGCAAAGTAGTAATCGACGGAGCCCAGACTGTTTGCAATTGCACCTTCATAAATCGGCGCACTTCTTTCAAATAAAGTGTCCGAAGCCCGATCCAATTGACATTACGAATTGCAATACCTTGGGGCGGCTGCTGCACTTTACCTCCGGAATTTCCGGATAAAGAGAACGCGGTTTCGTTTGGGTTGGATTTTTGGTGGATACTCATGACAATATCGACTATCGGCTTGGCGACAACATCGCAAGGCGCAAACGCGCTTGTCGGCAATTTGCTGGCAATTGACGCCGAACATAACAATTGGAGCAAATATGGCCTGGACCGACGAACGGATCGACCAACTCAAAAACCTTTGGGAAAAGGGACTTACCGCGAGTCAAATCGCTGACGAGCTGGGCGGCGTTTCGCGCAATGCGGTTATCGGTAAGGCACATCGCCTTGGTCTAAAGTCGCGGCCTTCGCCGGTTAAGGCAAAGGATTCGGAAAAAAAGGTTGCTCCTAAAAAGACGCAAAAAGTCGATGACGTGCTGCCAAAGGCGCGTGCGTCTGAAAACCCGGCAACCCAAGCTATTGCACCGCGCACTGCGCCAGCTGCATCGCAAGCGTCGGCAGCGGTTGGCGTTGGCACGCCGGATAGATCAGTAGCATCAATGCCGCGCGTCGTTTCAATCGGCCCCGGCGGATTTATGCGGCAAGGACCCGGTGATCAGCAAGCGCCAATCCCGCCTGCGCCCGCTCGCCGCCTTGTTCCGGCGAAGCCAAGCGCGGATATGGCAACTAAAACGTCGTTGCTTGATCTCAATGAACGCGTCTGCCGGTGGCCGATGGGCCATCCCGGCGAAGCGGATTTCCATTTCTGCGGAGTCGCAGTGAACCCTGGATTCCCTTACTGTGTCGAGCATTGTGGACGCGCTTATCAAGCGCAATTGCCACGCGGCGTTCGCCGTCCGCCGCCGCCAATGCCCTTTGGTGGACCTCGCGTTCGTTAATTACCCACAGATTTCCATTTCTTCGGCTTGCATTGCGGAATCGGCGTGTTCTATAGCTGTTCCCTATGATTGAAGATCTGTTCGGTGGCAGCGCTGCGGCGACTGCGGCTTCTAAAGAATACGATGCCTCGCAGATTGAGGTGCTCGAAGGGCTGGAACCGGTACGCCGCCGTCCCGGAATGTATGTCGGCGGCGTTGATGAGCGTGCGTTGCACCATCTCGCATCCGAAGTGCTCGATAATTCGATGGACGAGGCCGTTGCAGGACATGCAAACCGTATTGAGGTCTATCTGGGAGTAGGCAACCGCCTGACCATCAGCGACAATGGCCGCGGTATTCCCGTTGATCCGCACCCCAAATTTCCCGGAAAATCAGCACTCGAGGTCATTATGACCACGCTGCATTCGGGCGGTAAATTTGAAGGAAAGGCTTATGCGACATCGGGCGGACTGCACGGTGTCGGCGTGTCGGTTGTTAATGCGCTGTCCGACGACACAATGGTCGAGGTTGCGCGCGGCAAACAGCTTTATCGGCAGCATTTTTCCAAAGGCCACGCGTTAGGACCACTTGAAGATTTGGGACCGACGCAAAACCGGCGCGGAACAACGATCGCTTTTACCCCTGATCCTGAAATCTTTGGCAAAGAAGCGCAGTTTAAACCGGCGCGGTTGTTCAAACTCGCCCGGTCAAAGGCATATCTATACGCAGGCGTTGAAATCCGCTGGCGCTGTGATCCGGAACTTGCCAGCGATGATGTTCCTGCCGAAGCCGTCTTTCAATTTCCCGGCGGGCTATCCGATCATTTGCGGGAGCAATTGGGCAGCCGCGCATGTGCAACATCCGATTTCTTTGCCGGCACGCAGGATTTCCCAGACAAGCAAGGGCGCGTTGAATGGGCGATTTCCTGGCCTTTATATTCAGACGGAAGCTATAGCTGGTATTGCAACACCATCCCGACCCCCGATGGCGGCACCCATGAGGCCGGCGTGCGCACCGCGTTGACAAAAGGTCTGCGAGCGTTTGGCGAATTGGTGGGAAACAAGAAAGCCACGCAAATTTCGGCGGAGGATATTTTTAACGAAGCCGAATTGATGCTGTCCGTGTTCATCCGCGAACCGCAATTCCAAAGTCAGACCAAGGACCGCCTGACATCGCCCGAAGCAGCCCGCTATGTTGAAAACGCGGTGCGCGACCACTTCGACCATTTTCTTGCCGACAACATGGAACGCGGCAAGGCGTTGATGGGCTTCATCCTTGAAAAAATGGAAGACCGCCTGCGCCGCAAAGCAGAACGTGAAGTCAAACGCAAAACGGCAACCAGCGCGCGCAAATTACGCCTTCCGGGAAAGCTGACAGATTGTTCGGGTAATGCTGGCGATACCGAATTGTTTATCGTCGAAGGCGACAGCGCGGGCGGTAGCGCGAAACAAGCGCGTGACCGCAAAACGCAGGCTATCTTGCCGATACGCGGTAAAATCCTGAACGTCGCATCGGCCACCCGCGACAAAATCCGGGCAAACACCGAAATTGCCGACCTGTTGCTGGCACTCGGCTGCGGCAGCGGCAAGGATTGCAACCCCGAAGCTCTGCGATATGACCGTGTTATCATCATGACCGACGCCGACGTCGATGGCGCACATATTGCCACATTGCTGATGACGTTCTTCTTTCAGGAAATGTCGGAGATTGTCCGCGATGGTCATCTATATCTCGCGCGGCCGCCGCTTTACCGGCTGACCCATGGCAGCAACAGCGTCTACGCCGCCGATGATGCGCACAGGGCGGAGTTGGAAGCTACGGTGTTCAAAGGCAAGAAGGTCGATGTGGGCCGGTTTAAGGGCCTTGGTGAGATGAACCCGGGGCAGCTGCGCGAAACCACGATGGACCCCGCCACGCGGCAATTGATCCGCATCACTTTGCCCCGCGAATATGAACAGCGCGCAAGTGTGAACGATCTGGTTGAGCGGCTAATGGGCAAAAATCCGGAGCATCGGTTTAATTTCATTCAAGATAACGCAGCGCAATTGGACGAAGAGGCGATTGATGCTTAGCAGGTAAAAAGTCATTGCAAGAAGCGAAGCGACGAAGCAATCTAGGGCAGATGAGCCCAACACTGGATTGCTTCGCTCTGCTCGCAATGACGAGTGCAGTCAGAGGAGAGACGAAAATGAACCGCTTACTGTTGTTAGCCGCCGCAGCCAGTCTTTCCGCATGTTCAACTGTTGCTCCAACGGTCATGGCCAATCCCACGCCAGTATCTGCGCCCGCCGCGAAATCGCCGCTCGACTTGCGGATCGGTGAACTTGTCGGCGTGCTCAAAGGCAGCATCGCACCGGCGGACTATTTTGATCCAACATTCTTGGCGGCGGTGCCTGCCGAGCAAATGAGCGCCGTGGCGACCAGCATCATTGCACAATATGGACAACCCATAGACGTGTTAACCATCGATCAGAAATCACCCGAGGCGGCGACAATTACCGTCGCATTTGAAAAAGCAGTCGGCACATTCAACATCAACATTTCCGGCATCGCGCCGCATAAAGTGAATGGATTGCTTGCTACTGACTTTGCCGCGAAAGACGACAGCTTGGCCAAAATCGGCGCAGAATTTGCCGCGTTGCCGGGCAAGGCCGGATTTGTCGTCACCGCGCTGAACGATAACGGCCCCAATAAAGTGATCGCGCAGCATAATGCCGACGCGCAATTCGGTATCGGTTCGACATTCAAGCTATATATCCTAGCCGAACTCGCGTCGCAGATCGACGCGAAAGAGCGTTCGTGGCGCGATGTTGCGCCGCTGGCCCACCGCTCCTTCTCTTCACCTGCCACTGCCAAATGGCCAAAGGACACGCCGGTAACGCTCGCCACATTGGCGTTGCAGATGATTTCGGTCAGCGACAACAGCGCCACCGACACGCTGCTGCACTTGCTTGGCCGCACCGCGGTTGAGCGCAAGCTGGCGCAAATCGGCCACCGCGCGCCGGATAAGACTCTGCCCTTCCTGTCCACGGTGGAGGCGTTTGCGATGAAAAGCCCGGCCAACACCGACCTGCGCACACGCTATCTTGCGGCCAGCGAGGCGCAGCAGCGCAGTATCATCGGCAGCGAACAAGCAAGGCTGGGCTTTGACCAAATCGACAATCAGACATTTGCCGGTGGCCCCGCGTATATCGACACGTTGGAATGGTTCGCCGCGCCCTATGACTTGGCCGAACTGCTGAACCATATCCGCCGCACGCGCAATGATAAGATGCTGGAGATATTGGCCGTCAACCCCGGCCTACCCGCCGCCACCGCCGCAAAATGGGGCTATACCGGATATAAAGGCGGCAGCGAACCCGGCGTCATCTCGATGAGTTACCTGCTGCACGCGAAATCGGGGCAATGGTACGCGGTAACGGGCAGCTGGAATGACCCGGCCAAGGTGGTCGATGAGGGAAAGTTTACCGCAATGATGACGCGGTTGGTTCAGGCGGTTGAGTGAGTTGGGTGGGTGTCTGGTTTCGCTAAAAAGGCGGCCGTTATGAGGTTAGTTGATGGCATCTGAAAGCGGACATTCAATTGCCCGTGCGCCCCGATTATGACCCAATTGGCGGGACTGTGACGAACGGTTCTGCCATCAATGCTCCGCTTCCGCAATCCCTTGGAAGACATCTCTTATCTCAACAGGACAAAACCCAGGAAATTCACTAAGCACCTCGTCTACTATCGCTTCGGCCAATTTCCCCTTGCCGGACCACGTCTTTAGCGACTGAAATGTTGCCAGAAGCGCCTGTTCAAGATCATGATCGTTTGCCGTGTTGTACGATTCAAGAACGGAAATCTTGCGTCCATTCAAAAATTCGGTTTCCAACGTGGTGGTACATTCAGGAAGTATCGACTTTAAAGGATTCTGGATCGCGTTCGCCAATCTTTGCAATTCTAAGTCGCTCATTGATGCTGCCCCAACGAAGGTGACTTGTTTGTCTACTCCGTCTGGATGTTGCAAACGCTTTATCAAGAGCAGCGCAACCAAAAGGGGATCGAGAACAACATTTTCGATCCCATCCTTTCGTCCTTCGGCTAGTACCAGCACGCGCGGAGTAGATTTTGCTTCCCCATCCCAATCTACAATTCCAAAGGTTGATTGGTTACCGTGCGCGCTCAATCCATCGACAAGTTTTTTAACTATCGTACAGCCACTATTGATCTCGCCGCCATTCTGTTTTCGCAGGCCCGTGGACATGAAATGCAGGTGCCTCGGCAGATCAATTTGGGGCTTGAGCAGTGCAAACAACTTCTCATAGATCGGTACATCGGTGTCACTCTCAACGAAAACCTGTCTTCGACCTGAGAAATCGATGGAAAGTGTGGGCACGCCAACGGTTAGACGATTGAGCGCTTCTTGCTGGCCAACTTTTCGGAGCCCCTGTTCGCCATCAATCATTTCATACAAGGATTCTGGGGGTGCCAAGGCCACTGTAGTAGGAGAATGAGTTGTCAGTATGCAGGCAATGTCTTGCCGCTCGACAAGTCCCGTCGATATAGCGGACAACCAGCGCCTGACCATCTCGGGGTGCAGGGATGCATCCATTTCATCCAGAAGCACTAGTTTGGGCCTTCGAACGTTCATAACAGCTTCGTCAAATTGAAATGTTGAAACCGCAAATTTGAAAAGAACTTTTTGGCCCGAGGATAGATACTCAATACCAACCGGATCTCCGTTCGAGATTTTGTTCAAGATGGGAGTGATGGGATCATAGGCATTCAATTCTGGGCAGGAAAATTCAAACGGCAAGCCAAAGTCTGCGAGGGTTTCATTCATCGTTTCCCAGGGTGCCCGACCAAATGTATCTGTAAAACTCGCATCCCCTAAATCGTGTATGTCTCCTTGTTTAAATTCACGCAGCTTTTTCAGTTGGTGCTTTAGATATCGATCTCGATATTTTCCGAACCAACGAGCAATGTCAGTGTTAAAGACATCATACTCTCCCAAATTTCCAAATTTCCGAAAGTGACCAAATTCGACACAAAGAGGAGAGATTTTCAACTTTTGTGCGACGGGCCAAACTTGCCGCAAGAGCGCCTGTGCTGCTTCAAAGTTACCCTGGCCACTAACGGGATATGCCTCAGGAGGGATTTGCCTGAGGCGTTTTTCCGCGTCTGAAAACAAATTTTGAATGCGTTCAAAACTGATTGGGTTGTTTGCGGCGTCGTTCGGAAAGCGTTCAACTAAAGCCTCGGCTCCGTGCTGCCAAAAATCTTCTGTTTCAAGTTCTGTTGCAATTCCGCCAAACTGACCTATAATTTGGGTCTTCGTTGGCTGCAACACAAGGGTACGAAGATATTCAAAGTCCTGCTTAAATTTATCGTCTGAGAAATCATGCCCATGTACCTCGTGGGATTGATAAGTCGCTGAAGGCAAAACGTTGGCCTGATGTATATTTGGTGCGATCCGCACAATGTTGGGAAAGCCTGTAACGGAGTCGTGTGGTGTGGTGATAGAATTCCGAATTTGGCCATTTTGTAAGGCTTCAAGCAAATGTGATTTTCCGCTCCCGTTGATTCCCACGATTACGGTTAGTGGTGGAACTTCAATAGTTGGAAACGCCTTTATTGAAATATGAGGTTGCGAAAAAGAAAGCTGCATCTGTTTAGCCATATACGGACTCTATATTGGTAAAAATTAATCAGGGTGAATAGACAGCTATTGTATTACAATCAAACGCATTTTGAATTTCTTTAGTGCGCTGCTGCACTCTCGCATGGAAGGCACGCGACTCGCGCAGGCGTCAGCCCTCAGCGCCAATTGACGCATTCACTGGCAAAGTTGTGTCCAAATGGGTGGCAGAACGACAGCTATCAAAACTTTCGGGCCAAAACCTGACAGTCCACTCCCCCCAACAAACCCGCCATTGGCAATTCAGCTGCGTCACTCCGATTGGACAAGCGGGTCATTTTGTCTGCAACCCCCGGCTTGTCAAAGGTCAGGTTGCTTGTCTCATCCTCCGACATCAACCCGCCGGGAAACGGGACGAACGCAGACGAGGGCATGTTACGGTATGCCCGCCGCCGCGCATTTGTCCTTGTAATGTAGGATTTGTTCTGGGAACGAAGGTCTAGTCGCTTGTTCAGGGCTGGCTCTTTGACATTGTTGGCGGTCAAATTGGTGAAAGCTAAAGCCTACAAAAAACCGCGATGTTGGAAATATTCGAACTCCATGCTTTCGCGAAATGTCAAAATAGGCGTCAATCTTGTCAACTAGGTGTCAACTTGGGCGATTTTGGACCGAAACGATGTTGGATTAAAATCGCATGATTATCGTGAATTTCAGAATTCCAGGGCCACCAGAATTCTCTGAACACTATACTTAATAGGCTGAACACCCGCTAAGAGCGCATCCTTCGCAAAAGCCGCCTGTCCGGACTCCCCAATCCAAACCGCCCCCTAACCCACCAACGCCTCCACCAACGCCTTCACCTTTTTCTGCCGCCATTGGGGCAACGGCGCGACTAACCAATAGGCGAGTTCGCTGTCTTTTGCGTTGCCCTCCACGCGCACGCGCGCCGCATCAATATCGGCCTGTGCCAGCAGCATCGGCACATTTGCTTTGCCCAGCCCGATGGCGGCGGCGTCGATGGCGAGGCCCGCATCGCCCAGCCGCAGTGCCGCAACGCCGTCCGCTACGCCCTCTGCCACGGGGCAGTTTGGCCAGATAATCGGCAGTTCGCTGCCACCTTTTGGAGCAGACACCATTACGAACGCCCCCGCGGCCAATCGCACGCCTTCATGTTCGCCGGGGCCGCTGGCAAAGCGGATGGCGATGTCCAGATTGGCTTCGGTAAAATCGACCTCGTCGTCGGCGGATAACAGATTAAACCGGATATCGGGATTGGCCTTGCTATAGTCCGCAAGCTTTGCCGCCAGCCACTTTGCGGTAAAATCGCGCGGCGCGGCGATGGTTAGGACATTGGACGATTGCCCCGCTTGCATCGCACGAACGGCCTCTTCAAACTGCAAAAAGCCGCTGCGCAATGCGTCCAATCCGGCCTCGCATTCGCCGGTTAGTTCCAACCCTTTGGGCGTGCGGCGGAACAGGACGACGCCCAGCATATCCTCCAGCGCGCGTATTTGTTGGCCGACAGCGGCAGGGGTCACGGCCAGCTCGTCGGCCGCCTTGGTAAAACTCAAATGCCTTGCCGCCGCGTCCAGAACGCGCAGGCCATTGAGCGGAATATGCGTGCGTTTCATCGTTCGGTTCAGCGCGCCGTTGCCGGAGCGATCAATGCAAAGCGCGGTATCTCGGCAAGGAATGTACCCCCATCAGCGCGAATGAAACGGAAATGCCCTTCCATGCTTCCGCTTGGCGTCGGCAACGGACAGCCCGAAACATAGTCATGTGCGCCGCCCGGATCCAGCACTGGCTGTTCACCAACGACGCCGTCGCCATCGACGTGACTGATGTTGCCGCGCCCGTCGGTTATTTTCCAATGCCGCGTAATCAATTGGACAGGTTCGTTCGAATGGTTTTCGATGCGGATATGATATGACCAGAACCAGCGCCCGGATTGGGCTTGCGATTGATCCTCAAGAAAGTTTGGGGTCACGCGGATGGTGATGCCTTCGGTCGTCGCCGACTCCCTGAAAAATGATTCCAATATGCTAGTCATAATCCAACTGCCTGTAACGCCTGATCCAAATCCTCGATCAAATCCTGCGGATCTTCCAAGCCGACATTTATTCTGATCATGCCTTCATCCACGCCCATTGCGGCCCTGGCTTCTGCGCCGATGCTATGGTGCGTTGTCGAGGCCGGATGCGTCATCAGGCTTCGACTATCGCCGATGTTGTTTGAAATGTCGATCAGTTCAAGTGCATTCAGCATACCATGCGCCTGCGCCCGCCCGCCATCCAAGACGAACGAGAAAATCGGTCCACACGCCTTCATCTGCTTCATCGCCAGATTGTGCGCGGGGTGCGACGGCAAACCAGGATGCAGCATCACCGGCACGCGGCCTTCCAAGAACTTGCCCACGGCGACGGCGCTTTCCGATTGCCGCATCGCGCGCATATCAAGGGTTTCCAAACCTTTCAGCACCACCCATGCATTGAACGGTGCCAAATTGGGGCCAGTATTGCGTTGAAACGGCAATAATTTCTCGTTGATGAAGGCGTTGCTGCCGCACACTGCGCCTGCCAAAACGCGGCCCTGCCCGTCCATCATCTTGGTCGCGCTATACGCCACCACATCCGCGCCGAAATCCATTGGCCGCTGTAGTGCGCTTGTCGCAAAGGCGTTGTCGACAACCGTCGTTATGCCATGCGCCCGCGCCAAACCGCATACATATTCCATATCGACAATATCCATTGTCGGATTGGCCGGCGTTTCAAAAAAGAAGACTTTGGTGTTGGGCCGGATCGCAGCCGCCCATTCGTCGTTGTTGCGGCTGTCAATCGTTGTCGTCGTAATGCCCCATTTGGGCAACAGATTATCGGTTAACCAACGGCACGATCCAAACGCCGCGCGTGCGGCAACCACATGGTCGCCCTGCTCCAGTTGACACAATAAAGCCGCTGTCATCGCCGCCATGCCGGTCGCTTGCGCGCGGCAAGCATCGGCGCCTTCCATCAACGCAATGCGTTCTTCCAGCATTTGGACGGTCGGGTTTTGCAAACGGGAATAGGTCATGCCCTCTGCTTCACCGGCAAAGCGGGCGGCCACAGTTTCAGCATTGTCATAGGTATAGCCAGACGTCAGAAACAACGCTTCCGACGTCTCGCCATGCTCGCTGCGCCACGTACCGCCGCGCACCGCTTGTGTGGCAGGGCGCCATTTTGTAGTGATCGAACGATCTTGGCCTGTTGTGCGCTTCATGGGAGCCTTTTCGGGGAGTAAGTGGATTTGGTCAATCGATAGATCGGCGAAGTTAAAGCGCCGCAATCACCGCGTCGCCCATTTCGTTGGTCGTCATATTGCCGCCCAGATCCGGCGAACGCGCGCCATTGGCCAGCGCCGTTGCAACTGCAGTCTCTATCCTGACTGCTGCGTCCGCTTGGTCCAACGAATAACGCAGCATCATGGCCGCCGACAAAATCGTCGCGAGTGGATTTGCCTTGCCCTGACCAGCGATATCGGGCGCGCTGCCGTGGATTGGTTCGTATAATCCCTTGCCCGCGCTATCCAACGATGCACTAGGTAACATGCCGATTGACCCTGCACACATGCTGGCTTGATCAGATAATATGTCGCCAAACAGATTGCCGGTCACGATCACATCAAACTGGCCAGGATTGCGAACAAGCTGCATCGCGCAGTTATCGACATACATGTGCGAGAGAGTTACTTCAGGATATTCGGCATGGGTTTCGATCACCACATCGCGCCACAGCTGTGATGTTTCCAGCACGTTGGCTTTATCAACTGAACAAAGCTTTTTACCCCGCGCCATGGCCGTTTGAAAGCCGACATGGGCAATACGCCGAACCTCATCTTCATTGTATGACATGATGTCATACCCTTCGCGCTTACCGTCGGCATTCAGACGAATGCCCTTTTCACCAAAGTAAACGTCACCGTTTAACTCGCGCACAATCACCATATCGATCTGCGTGGCAATCTCGGGGCGCAGCGCCAATTCAGCGGCCAGTTCGGGAAACAAGGTTGCTGGGCGCAAATTGGCAAATAGTTCCAATTCCTTGCGTAAACCCAATATTGCCTGTTCAGGCCGCAAATGCCGCTCCAAACTGTCACAATCGGGATCGCCAACGGCTCCAAACAATATAGCATCTGCACGCCGCGCGGTGGCAAGCGTCTCGGCAGGCAGCGGATGGCCAGTGGCTTTATATGCCGCACCGCCGACAAGCGCCTCTTCATACATCATGCCCGGCAAACCGAGCGCATCCAGCACCCGTTTGGCTTGCGCGATGACTTCAGGACCGATCCCGTCTCCGGGCAACAAAGCGATTAACATTTAAGTTCCATTCCATTCAGCGTGTAGGTGATTGCCGAAATACAGTTAGCCCCTGCCAATACCGCAGGCGTTATGCAACCGCCCTTTTCAGCCTTTCGACAAGTCGTTCACGTGCGGCCATTACATCGGCGCGCCGGTCACCCAGCACATGTTCCACCAACCGTGCGCGATTATGCGCCAACAATGCCGTGGGAGCCGAAATCTGGCGGTCGCCGATCACTTCTTCTGCATAACCGAGTTCGGACAGCAAAATCTCTTCGTATCGGGCCACTGCACCTGCCCATCGGCGCGCCGCCGGAGCCAATTCAACCGCCGCGAACACCCCGTCTAATGCACTGTAGAGCTGCGGATAAGCGTGTCCTTCCGGCAGGCTAGCCGCAGTCAGCGCCGTCACCCAATCAATTGCCGCCACCGCCAACGGTTCGCCCAATAAATGCGCGCGGCTGTGTTCGGGTTCTGCGTTTAACGCAGGCAATTGCCCCGATATGCGCGCCCGCCAATCGCCCTTGATAACATTGCCGGGAATTAAAACCGGCCGCAAATTCCGCCCCCGTGCGCCTTGCACATATCCCGCCATCAAACCATGTTCCGCCGTCATAGCGCGAACAATCGCTCCCGCTTCGCCATGAGGGCGGACGGCGCAGACGATGGCTGATGCGGTGATATGCATGGCGATAAGCTATGCCCGAAAATGTGTTGGTAGCGAAGCGATTATGATTTGAGGTTGCGTTCAGGTCGCAAATTTACGCTGCCTTCAGATTCACCCTCACCCACCTCCATGATAATAGTCATAAACCGTCCGTGCTACAGTCTCCGAAACGCCGGGCGTCCGCGCCAAATCTTCCAGACTGGCGTCGCGCACTGCCCTTGCTGTGCCGAAATGCATCAGTAGTGCTTTTTTGCGTGCGGGTCCAACGCCGGGCACTTCGTCAAGCGGACTGGCGGTGATTGCCTTGCTGCGTTTCGCTCTGTGCGCGCCGATGGCAAACCGGTGCGCTTCATCGCGCAGCCGTTGCAGGTAAAACAGAACAGGTGCGCCCGCTGGCAGGTCAAATTCGCGTCCATCGGGAAAATGGAAACTCTCGCGCCCGGCATTGCGGTCTGGTCCTTTCGATACGCCGATGCACGGCACATCCTCAACGCCAATCTCTTCAAGTGCCGCCTTCACCGCGCTCATCTGCCCTTTGCCGCCATCGATCAGCACCAAATCGGGCCAGTCGCCCTTGCTGCGGTCCGGGTCTTCCTCTTGCGCGCGTCCAAACCGGCGTTGCATCACTTCACGCATCATTGCAAAGTCATCGCCGGGCGCGGTGTCGGGATTCTTGATATTGAACTTGCGATATTGCCCTTTCATAAATCCGTCTGGCCCGGCGACGATCATCCCTCCCAGCGCATTGGTGCCCTGAATATGGCTGTTATCGTAAACCTCGATCCGTTGCGGCGGTTCGGCGAGTTCAAACAGCTCGGCAACCTCTTGCAGCAACTTGCCTTGTGTGGTCGATTCCGCTTGCCGCCGCTCCAGCGCCTCTGCCGCATTGCGCACGGCTTGGCTAATTAGGCGGACTCTATCGCCGCGCTGCGGCACCGATATCGTCACCTTGCCGCCTGCTTTTTCCGCCAGCGCAAGAGCAAGCAATTCATCTTCGGCAGGCGCGCGGTCGACCAATATCGTGCGCGGCGGCGGCACGTCTTCGTAAAACTGGATTATGAAACTGGCGAGAACTTCATCCTCTGGAACTTCGGCTGTGTGTACCGGAAAGAAACTACGATGCCCCCAATTTTGGCCGCCGCGAATGAAAAATGCCTGAATGCACATCACCCCGTTTTTCGATGCCAGCGCAAAAATATCAGCGTCGCCAACGCCCTCGGCATTGATCGCTTGCGAACCTTGAATGAAAGTTAGCGCCTTTAGCCGGTCGCGCATGATCGCGGCGCTTTCAAAATCCAGCGCCTCCGCCGCCGCCTCCATCTGCCCCGCCAGTTTCGATTGCACGGAGGTTGATTTGCCAGACAGAAACGCCTTGGCATCATTCACCAGCTCGTCATAATTGTCCTTGCTGATCCGGTCCACGCAAGGCGCAGAGCAGCGTTTGATCTGATAAAGCAAACAAGGCCGGTCGCGATTGTTGAAAAAGCTGTCGCTACAATTACGCAGCAAGAACAGTTTTTGCAGCGCGTTGATCGTTTGGTTTACCGAACCAGCTGATGCAAACGGGCCATAATAATTGCCCTTTGCGCGCCGCGCACCGCGATGCTTTTGAATGCGCGGAAACTCGTGGTCGGCGCGCAACAGGATGAACGGAAAGCTTTTATCATCACGAAGCAACACATTATACGCCGGGCGATATCGCTTGATCAGCTGCGCCTCCAACAGCAACGCCTCCGCCTCGCTGCCCGTCGTCACAATCGTCATGCTGCGCGTTTGCGCCACCATACGGCGCAGCCGATTGGGCAGACGGTCGACCTGCGTATAATTGCTGACACGGTTTTTCAACGCCCGGGCCTTACCCACATACAGCACATCACCGCGCGCATCATGCATACGATACACGCCGGGCTTTATCGGCAGCGTCTGCCACACGTTGCGGATTGCAGCGATTCCCGCGTCTAAATCTGGCGTACCCGCACCGCGCACCGCATAGGTAGCCTTCTCCTCGTTGAAACGAGAGGCCGCATTCGGCGTATCGGGACGATCAGCTTTGGACATATTCTCGTCTAAGCAAATAATCGGCGTTTAGTCAGCAAACCTTTTCACCATCGTGGCCAATGGAACGGGCACTGCGCCATTTTCATCAAACCATTCGGATTCGATTTCATAGCCGCATTTCAGATAAAACGGCTTTCCCGCCATGGTTGCGGCCATTTCCAGTGCCTTAAAACCGTCCGCTCGCGCCGCCGCCTCGCCCGCCTGAATTACCATGCGGCCAATGCCGTTACCGACATGATCGGGGTGCGTATACATGGCGCGAATGCGGGCGCGGTCACGTGTTGGGTCCAGCAAGCTGATATCGCGCCCCGCACTGTGATTGCCGCCATATAACGTGGCCCGCCGCGACCAACCGCCGCATCCAGCCAAAGTATCGCCCGACCACACGGTGAAATATGTGCCATCCGCGATCAATTGCGTATCCAGACCCATCGACGCGGCGGAGGCGGTGACTTGCTCGGGGGTCAGATAGGCTTTCTGGAGCTGGCGTATCGACAGGTCCATTAGGGCGCGAATGGCCTCACTGTCTTCAGGGGTGGCAATGCGCAGATGATATGGGTGTTGGGTCTTGGTCATCAGATATGGATAAACTTTGGCGGTAATAGTGACAAGACCAAAGCAACTTCTGTAAACATCCGTAGCCCTGAGCCTGTCGAAGGGTGCTTCCATTGCAAGCGCCCTTCGACAGGCTCAGGGCTACGGTGTTAACTGAATCTCAGTGGGCTAACTCAATTTTCCAACACATACCGGACTGTGATGTTAATCTGGCTGGCAACTTCACCCGGTTCGATGGGTGTGCTGGCCCCGGCACTAGAATCGCTCATCGCCTTCATATTGGCCATTGGCACAGGTCCGGCCATCTCTTGCGCTTCGGAAATCGACAGCAATCGCGCTTTGGTAAAGCCAGCATTTTTGGCATAGAAAGCGGACAGCCTCACCGCTTGCTGGATCGCGTCCAATCGCGCCGCTTCAGTCAGCGCGCTATCATTTTCCACCATGAATGTTGGCCCCGACACATTGGTCGCACCAGCACCCACTAGCGTATCCAGCACAGTGCCGATTTTGCCGATGTCCTTCATCCGCACAGTGACGCTGTTGTTGGCGATGTAGCCTTTGAACACCTGCCCCTTTTCGCCATAATCATAATCCTGATTCAACGAGACGCTCGATGTTTGAATATCCTTATCGGCCACGCCCTTGCCCTTCAACGCCGCCAAGACTGACTGCATTTGCCGCGCATTTTGCGCCATCGCGTCTGCCGCGCTGACCGCTTTGGTTTGCACACCCGCGTTTAACATCGCGCGATCGGGCTTGGCACGGGCAATACCCGTTACCGATAACGTAACAACGGGTGCGTCGGATTTGTGATTGTGACTCATTGGTTCCGTACTCGCAATATCATGGGCAAACGCCATTTGTGGCATCGCAGCCAAAGCTATAGCGCCAAGCAAAGCAAATTTACGCATAAAATATCCTATCCCGTATTGCGACGAAATGCCGCTGTCATGGGATATGGTACATTGAAATTGCATGTTTGCTGAACGGATTTTTGGTTTGGTCAATTCCAACTCTTGATAAATATTACATCGTCATTCCCGCCTTCGCGGGAATGACGACGCCTATTTATCAATAATAAGCAAGAATGCGGACCTTAATTCAGCGAAGCGATCGACGTATCGATTAACGCGGCATCGGCTTTGGCATCGGTGCTGCTGATGATGATATATTCAGCTGCTGCTGCTGCTGTTGCTGCTGCTGTGCCGCGAACATCGGCAATCGCGGCTGTTTCGGCCGCGGCGATTTTGTCTTCGGCCATCTTGGCACGGCGTGCAACCATTGCGGTCGCGTCCTTCTTTGCGTTGGCGATGATCAGCTTGGCTTCTTCAGCCGCATTGGCTTTCATCGTTTCGGCGTCGGCTGCGGCTTGTTTCGCCTTGGCTTCATATTCCGCCTTAATCGCTTCGGCTTCGGCACGCAAATTTGTTGCAGCATCCAACTGTTCCTTGATACCGGCAATTTGTTTGTCGAGCATTCCGGCGACCAGCGCGGGAACTTTCTTCCAAATCGCAATGCCGATGACAACCAGCATGGCCAAGGCCACCAACATAGTTGCATCAAAACCGAACGCCGACGGCACAGCGTGTGCTGGATCTGCGCCATCGACTGTTGTACCAGCGATCACTTCACGCTCATTGGCTACGACGTCGTTTACATCATGCCCCATTGCAGCATGATCGACAGGTGCAGTTGTTGCAGATGCTTCAGGTGTTGCCGTTACTTCATTAGCCATTTGCCATCACCGTTTTCACTGCATTGGCGGCCTGCGCCGCGGTTACTTTGACGCCAGCGACCTTGGCCGCGATGTCGGCTGCGGCTTCGGCGGCTACGCTTGCAACGCTGGCCATGGCCTTGGACCGTGCCTGCGCGATATCGGCTTCCGCCACCGCAAGCTTGGCCGCAATATCCGCATCAGCATCAGCCAATGTTGCAGCAGATGTTTTTGCGGCCTTCGCCTTGGCTTCGTTTGCTTTGGCCAATGCCTCGGCGCGGGCAGCGGCGATTTGACCGTCGCCACCCGATTCCATGCTTTGCGCCTCTGCCCGTGCACGTTCCGCAGCAGCCAGATCGTCAGCGATCTTTTTGTCACGGGCGTCCACGGTCGCCTCGACCTTTGGCAACATCATCTTTGCGATCCCGAAATAAATCAGGCCGAAAGTGATTAGCATCCAGAAAATCTGCGATGCATAAGTCTCAAGTATCTGTGCGATTTGAGGCATGGTTTTATCTCAGCTGCTCTCTTATTCGTTAATATTTGAAAAATGCCCCGGCATTTCGCCGGGACGCAATCAAAAATTAGGCAACGAAGATCAGGATCATCGCAACAACGAATGCGAGCAGACCCAAAAGTTCCGCAGCCGCAAAGCCGATGAACAAACGGCCTTGTTGGCTGTCCGCAGCCGCAGGATTACGCAATGCGCCCTGAAGGAACGATCCAAAAACATTACCCACACCGCCGGCTGCAAGGCCTGCTCCGATTGCTGCAAGACCGGCACCGATCAATTTTGCTGCTTCTGCGTCCATGATAAAAACTCCTGTTTAGATGAAATGTAATAGGTTGAAAAAACTTAGTGAAGATTGACTGCGTCGTTGATGTAGAGCGAAGTCAACAGAGCGAAAACATAGGCCTGAATGGCGCATACCAATAGCTCAAGCAGAGTTATGCCGATCATCAGGATAAAACTTGGGATGGCAACAACTGGCGTTACCCAAATCGCTTCTGCATTCAGACCGTTGATCACAAAGCCAGCAAGAACCTTCATCAAAACGTGGCCAGCGGTCATCGCGACGAACAATCGAAGCGCAAGGCTGAACGGACGGATCAGGAACGAAAAAAGCTCAATCGCCGGAATCAACCACAGCAGCCACCACGGCGTGCCGTGCGGAACAAACAGCGAGAAGAAATGTAAGCCGTGCTTCCAAAAACCAACTACCAAGACAACCGAAAAGCTGATGATTGCGAGCAAAGCTGTAACCGTCAAATGGCTCGTGACGGTAAAAGGATGAACGCCCGGTACGATACCGAATGGCATCATGCCCATGAAGTTGGCCACCAAGATAAACATAAACAGGGTGAACGCCAAGGGCACGTATTTCTTGCCTTCTGGTCCAATGCTGCTCGACATCATATTGTTGATAAAACCGGAGACGCCCTCGACGGCCATTTGCCAGCGGCCCGGGATCATTTCGCGCTTCATTCCGCCAGCCATAAAAACCCAGATGGCGGCCAAAACGAGCAGCATAAACAATGATGAGTTGGTGAAACTGATGTCATAACCGAACAAATTCAGTTGAGCGAGCGGCTCAATCTGGAATTGGTGCATCGGATCAATTTTGCCGCTTTCAGATGCCACGTTCACTACCCTGTTTTATACGCAACAAGCGTCCGAACTATTCCGGACGCTCAGCAGAAATCTTTATGATGTTCCTGAACGCAACACCGATCCCAAAGAACAGGCCTGCGAGCAAGAGCCAAGGTGTAGTCTCCAGAAAGCGGTCCAAAAACCAACCAACCAGCGCACCACCCGCAGGACCAGCGATCAATTCCGTCAGCACCCTGTTCCCCTGCCGCATTCCTTTGGCGGGGACTTGGTGAGCTTTGCCGGAACGAACGTCTTCCGCCTTTCGGACCTTTTTCAGCTGCATGTCTAACGAATCGAGCCGCGGGTCTTCTAGGCGTTTGCCGTCCTGCGCGGGATCTTCTGGAGCCATGTGATTCCGTCCTTTCGGGTTGCGAAACGGGCGGCCATGAAACCGGGACATCCCGCCTAGGCACGGGCGCATTAGGCGACGGCATGCGCCAAGTCAACATCGCCTGATTGCAATTTGTGGATATAATGTTGCAGCGCGGAATGCGGGCAAGAAAAAAGCCCGCAGCTATTAAGCTGCGGGCCTTAGTTATGTTGCCGTTCAAAAATTACTTTTTGAATAGAAATGTTGTCAACTAGGGCAGCGCGTATCCAGAACCGGTGCGGCTTCGCCTTTGGTAACCCAGCTGCCCGATGGTGTTTGATATTTTTCACCCACAGCGACGCGCTCTGCGATCAAACGGCAACCATTACGGAATGCCATTTCCTCGACAGTCGCACCATTCGCGCTTGCCGCCTTGGTATATGCGTCTTTGCGCTTAATGTTCAGATCCTTAACCAACGCGTCAATCGCAGGTGCAGGCGCGGTAACATAGCCAAGATAGCCGTCAGGCTTTTCGCCGATCAGACCCTGATCACGCGCAGCTTGAAACGCGGGATCGCGTTGCATCGCCGACGCGGCCGTTGCTGTCACGGCAAGTAGCGATGCCGCAATCATCATTTCAACATATTTAGTCATCAAAAAATCTCCGGATTCTGGTCAATCACCTGCTTCGAAGCCTGATCCAGCCTGTATAAAACCTCCTGCCGGATTTGGATGTTCAAGTTGATTACAATTGGCTTGTCCGGTGCCTGCACTTGCACGCAGCCGGGCATCGCCAAAGCGATCAACGGTGAGATTAAAAAGATCCTTTTCCCCATGTTACGGCGAATCGCACTATTCATACGTTTCGTCAATTGGATGTTGTAATCGCACACGAGTGCTTTCCATTGGCTGAACGGTCTATTCATCTTTTGGTTCACTTTCTTCTTCACCTGTTATCGGCGGAACTCCGGTTTCGCGCTCCAATAAAAATGGCAATCCCTGGTCACGTGCATATTCAGCATCATACAGCCCCCGCACAGAGCTGATCAATTGCATGAACTGGGCGCGGACGGTAACATTGAACTGGATCGGGATTTTCGCGAGTTGCTTGGTGATAAAGTTCCGGCTCGCACCGGTACCTTGCTGCAATCCGGCAAACTTCACTTCGGTAACAATCTCGCCGTCAATGTCTCCTGCAATACCTATCACCAGCTCATTGTAACGAATGGATTTGAGCGCATTGAAGGCAAAGTTGGCGAATACTCCCATATCTTTATAGGTAAGTTCGCCAACATAGCTCACCTGCCCGCCGCCCGGCCTCGAAACCAGTGAGCCGCCTACGATCCGCCCGCCCTCTTGATTGAACACCATCGGCAATGTGCCGTCAAAGACTCCCGAAACTTGCAGGTTCTGGAAATCATATTGCTGCAGAAATTGGGCCGCATCCATACCAACAACGCGGAACGTCAAACGCCTGTCTTTGTCGATACCAAAATCCAGCACTGTCGGTTCAAGGATCAACTCGCCGCCGGCAAAAGGCCAAGTGCCGCCCTCTATTCCAACTTTTTTGCCGGGCAAAAGCTGATATCTGATTTTGCCGTCGATTGCGGCAATGCCGGGGTTAATCGAGGCAATTTTGGCCAATTGGCCGGGCCCGGTTTCAAATCCGAGCAGATCGCTAAAGACAATCTCGGTTTGCAGATTTTCAACAGGTCCAAAAGCTGCGGCAACATCCATCGATTCCGTCACAAACCGGCCACTACTCGTCACGCCATTGGCATTCCAATCAATTCGTCCGTCACCGCTCACCACGCCGCGGGTGTTGGCGATAACGCCTAGCGTTAACGGTGTTAAAAGTTCGGGCTGAAAGCCCTCATCGAAACGCAGCTTATCGACCGAGAGCAGCGCGCCACCCGCACTTTGTGCTAGCGCATGGCGGATATCAACCTGTGCGACCTGCCTCCCGGTTTTGGGTTCATGCAAGTTCCCAAGTGCATTGATAATCCCGTTTTCCAGCGTAACCAAAGCATCGGGCACATTCATTGGTTGGAAACGGTCAACCTGCGCCTCATCGCTTACGCGCAATACGCCCGCCAATGTCAGGTTGCCACCTTGAAAAGTCCAATCGCCAGCAGCCCCATCCAAAATCAGCGGGACATTCGCGATATGCCCGTTTGCGTTATCCAATCGCCCCGCAAAACCGCCCTTTACCGGACGGCCAAAGATGCTGGCAATCTCAAATTCGGATAGCTCGTTCGCAGGTCCGATTTCGACTTTGACATTGTTACTTTTGAAGCCTTCGGCAAAGCTAAAGCGCAGTGCGGGCGCCATGACGCGTATAGGCGATTTTCCATATTCGGCGAACACATTGCTGGCATTAAAACCCTGATCAAGATTGAACCGGACATCGCTGCCTTTTAAGTGGAGTTTTTCACCGCCCATCGTTCCGGCGATTGCGAAATCAGGAACGGATGTATTGAACCGCGTGCCGCCGCTTCCCGCTTGCAATATGCTGCCTCCGCCATTTGGACATAACCTGATGCTTTGCGCCGACAGCAGAAAATTGGAATAGCGAACACCTTGAAACGTCAGATTTTGACAATTTTGATATAATGAAAGGTTACGCCCGTCCCATTGTGCATCGATTGGAACATTTAAGGCCGTGATGAAGCCTTCGGGCACAGGCCCCGTGACCAATGCGCGCCCGGCAAATTTCCAAGCGCCGCCGGGCGACCCTGAAAACGCAAGATCGGGTATCGCCAAGCTCGCGCCATCGGCGGCATATTGTTGCAGCTGTAGCGAGCCGCTCCACGCACTGCCGCGTCCTTGTGCGAGTGCAACATTGGCTGTCGGCAATCCGCCGCCTGACATCGCCAGCTCTATTGTAGAGCCTAGGCTCCATTTGCCGTTAAATCCATTCAGCTCTGCAAGTCCGCTTTGCGTCAACTTTGTTCCGGATCGGCTAATCATCGCAAACCTGTCGATCAAAACATTCACGTGACCGTCTGTTTCAACATTGGCATCATACCGCGCTAACGCATCGAATTTGGATATGGCACTTCGCAATTGCGGCCGAATTCGCGCGAGCAATGGCCCTACCGGAGATTTGCTCGCTTGCGCCGTAACATTATCAAGTGAAGCCAGATAGCTATCGTTCAATGTGCCGCCCTGCACCGCAAGATCGCCACGCGCGCTGACGTCAAAACCCGATGCCGCAAAGCCCATTTTTCCTTTAGCTGACGCGCTAACATTGCGGGCGTCGAATGACGGGCTTGCATAACTTGCGCTCTTTATCCGGGTTTCGAAATTCGTCCGCTGTTTGTTGCCGTCAAATTTTAACGACCCTTTTAGCTTACCGAACTTCACGTCACTTGTTTGGATAATGTCAGCGGAATATTCAGCCTCCCCGAGCCAGTTATCAAATTGTGCCGACAGCCGCGCATCGGCATCAATTATCACATTTGAAGTCGCAAAGCCGGACCGTTGGCATTCCAGTTTATCGGCGGATATCGGACCAATCAAATTGGGTTGTCTAAAATCAAGCAAATACCGGCCATCGAAACGAACATTTTGCGCTCGGCAATCCTCGTATTCGAACGTCGGCGCACGGACAGCCAGAAACCCTTCAAACCCTTGCCGCAACAGGCCAGATCCATCCAGCGCTGCGCCAATTAACCCCCACGGCGTAACCAACCGCACTTGCGCGTCGTTCAAATCTAATGCGATATCGGGAAGCTCAAAAGGTTCTTTGCTCTCGGGATCAGTGAATTTGTCGAGTTCACCAAAACTGAGTTTCCCATCTCTATACTCGCCGTTTAGACTAACTCCAGATGCTCGTACCTCTCGCGGCGTTACGCCAGAAAAGTTGATGGCGACATCAACCTCTACCCAGTCGGCTTTCAAATCCGGATTTTTCGGATCGCCAATTACAACATTTTCAAGCCGCTGGGTACGCAACCCGACATCTTTGATTTCAAAGCGCGCTTCGATATCTAACTCTTTGAGCTGATCGCGCAACAAATTGTCGGCAAGATCCATGCGCTGCCAATAGGCGATGGCTAACAGCAAAAACAAAAGCAGAAAAACTGCACCAAAAATTAAGCGCGGAATCCTCCTGCGCTTCGGCTTTACATCGATTGCATCATAGTCGGTTTCATCCGCCATTTCCTGCAAATGCGGGAAAGCAGCGCAGGTTGCAACTTAGTTTGTGGCAAAGGGCCTTGCGTAGCCGACGAAAATCGCAGACACAGCCTAAGTAATGTACGGATCATATTGAAACATGGATGGAAAAAGCGAAGCGGACGGCGCGGGACACCGCAGCAGATTGCGCGGAAGGCTGCTTGAAAAAGGCGGCGACGCTTTGTTGGACCATGAACTGGTTGAATATCTACTCGCCCTAGCAATACCTCGTCGCGATACTAAACCACTCGCGAAACAGTTGATTGCTCATTATGGCAGCTTTGCTGCGTTGCTGTCTGCCGATGCAGTGAATATTGCACGTCAGCCAGGCATGGGAGAAACCAGCACGGCTGCGCTCAAAATAGTGCAAGCTGCTGCACTTCGAATGCTGAGTGAACCAGTTCGCGAAATGCCAGTTTTGGCAAGTTGGCAGTCACTTCTCGATTATCTTCGCGCTGACATGGCCCACCTGACGACGGAGCGCGTGCGTGTGCTTTATCTGAACAGTAAAAACCAATTGGTCCGTGATGAAATCGCCGGCGAAGGTTCGATTGACCAAGCCCCGATCTATGTCCGCGAAGTCATTCGCCGCGCCATAGATTTAGGAGCCGCCGCCATCATCCTAGTCCACAATCACCCAAGCGGCGATAGCGCGCCCAGCCGCCAGGACATCAGCCTTACACGCGAAATAATGGAAGCCGGTAAAAGGTTAGGGGTCGTTGTGCACGATCACATAATCGTCGGCAAAGACGGTTTTTCAAGTATGCGCTCTGCAGGATTGCTATAGTCGACAGCTAGATCGTGATGACATAAGGTTGAAACTTAACCGCAGCCCTGAGCCTGCCTACGGGCGCTTCACGGTGAGGCGTACTTCGACAGGCTCAGTACTACGGTGCAACTATATGTCATCGACAGCTACCGATGCAGTTTTACGCTGTACCGTTTCGCCACATCCATGACGCCGTTGCCATAGCTTTCATAAGAATCTGCGCCGCGTGTTTCCTCTATATGCGACGTCGCATCCAAAAGCCGTTGAAACGTTAGCCGCATTTCCGCGCGCGCCATTATGATACCAAGACAGGTATGAATTCCGCTGCCGAAAGCAATATGGCGATTTGGGCTGCGGTCGATCAGGAATTCCTCGGGCCTATCGAACACTTCCGGATCCCGGTTCGCCGAAGCGTTCCACAAGATCACGGAATCGCCCGCAGCTATTTTTACACCATCGATCTCACTATCGTGCACGGCAACACGTTCGTGTCGGCGCAGTGTGCCGCGATAGCGAAACATCTCTTCAACGGCGCTGTTCATCAAACCACTATTTTGGCGCAGCATCGCGAATTGATCGGGATTCCGGATAAGTTCTTGCATCCCGTGGACGATCATATTTGTCGTTGTCTCAAGCCCTGCCGCAATCATTAACGCGCATATCGCGGCAATTTCGCGTGGTTCGGTCAAGTGTTCCGAAAGTGAAGACAGTATGCTGGGCGTTTTCGTTTTCTTCAGCACCTCGACATGCTGGATAAAATAGAATCCAAACTCCCAACCTACTTTGGCGACGATCTCTTCAATCTCCGGATGTGGCTCTTTCCAGAACAATCCCTTGCCATAATGTGCCGCGACCAACATCGCCTTGGACCGGATGAACTCACGGTCCTCATCTGGAATGCCGCAAATCTTGCAGATCAAGCCGTTGACTATCGGACCAGCAAAATCTTCGACAAGGTCAATTTCGCCGGTGCCAAGGCATTTCTCCATCGCCACGTCGATTTCACGGTCGATGATCGCATCAAAGCTGTTCACAGAAACCGGCATGAAGAACGGTGCCATCAACTTGCGGTAGCGCGTGTGGTCTGGGGGATCGTCACCGACCATGATCGAAGCAATTCCAAATCCGCGCTTTTTCATAATTTCGGAACGCCCCGATGACCAGTTTTCCCAATCTTGCAACATCGGAACCACGTCAGAATGCCGAAACACCGACACTGCCGGAATCATCGTACCCTCGTGCCGGTAAGCGCGGCAATTTTCGCGCATCAGACGAATGTTCGTATAAAAATCACGGTCAAAATTCGGTGAGGTAGGATCGAATTCAATTACATCGCTGGTCATTCTGTATCCCTGTGCAGTCGGCCAAAATTTCTGGATGTAACGGGATTAGGCAAAACCAGCCGTGCGTCAAGCCTGCGGAATGTGAACGACCAGCCCATCCAACGTTTCATCCAATTTCAGCTGGCATGCAAGGCGGCTATACTTCTGCCGCGACAAAGTGCCGTTCAGCAGAAATTCTTCTTCACCGTCAGCCTCGCCTACCCGCGCGGCCCAGATTTCATCGACGATGACGTGGCACGTTCCGCAAGCCAAAAAGCCGCCGCATACACCGGCAATGCCATCGTGATTGGCGTCGACGGCGATATCACGGACCGTGTCGCCGGCATGGCCCGTCAGGCGCTGGACGCCGCCATCGCAGCTGATGATTTCAAATGCAATCATACCGATATGTCAAACGAGCTGATTCGCTCGCCTGGGTATCAATCACCCTCGCCGGGTTCAGCGGAGAAATATTTGTCAAACTTGCCTTCTTCGCCCTTATGTTCATCGGCATCGGCTGGCGGTTCGCGGCTGGTCGTTATATTTGGCCATTCCGCGCTATAAGTTGCATTCAGTTCCAGCCATTGTTCCAATCCGCTTTCGGTATCTGGCAAGATAGCTTCGGCCGGGCATTCGGGTTCACACACACCGCAATCGATGCATTCGCTGGGGTTAATGACCAGCATATTGTCACCTTCGTAAAAGCAATCCACCGGACACACTTCCACACAATCCATATATTTGCATTTGATGCAGGCATCGGTAACGACATAAGTCATGGATTATGAACTCCCTCTTTCTTTAGGCCGACACACTTCAGCCAATTCTCGTTGCTACGCCTATTGTGACTAGCTGTATGAAGTCAACAATCTGTTACTTCGTTTGGCAATTTTTCTTTGCGAGTCATTCTCATAATAAAGAATAATATGCCGTCACTTCCGCTGCTGACACCCGCCTCTCCGATATCGACTGTATTCGGATTGCGATAACATGGTCGCCGCGCGCCAATGTTATCACGTCGTTCACGTGTACCAAAAAACTGCTGCGTTCCAATCGCTTGCTGTTGATCCTGACATGCCCGCCTGTGATCGCCAGTTGCGCCAAACTGCGGCTTTTAAACAGCCGAACATGCCAAAGAAATTTGTCGGCACGTATCGATTCGGCGGGCACGCCCAGCGCTACTTTGCCTTTTGAGATTGCAGAACTTGCAGCGCCGCGAGTTGCAGCGCAAGCGACGATGGCGCAGAAGTTTCGGGTTTCGCGCGTGCCACGTCTGGGCGCGGTGTTTGTGGCTTCCCACTTTGGCGCCTATTTTTGCCATCATCGCTGCGCGCAGGTTTACCATGCGCACGCTTGTTTGATCCGCGGTCATTGGGCATTGGTTTTACATTGCGAATGCCCACCCATCGCCAGTGCGTCAAAATTGATTCGGCAGCCTCTTGCGCCGTTGGTGCTTCAACAGCTGCCGCTTCAATGGCTTGCAGTTCAACCAAATCCGCCTCAACGGCCGCTATGATGGGCACATCTTCAACCTCCGCAACATCGGTAGCTACCTTGCTTGGCGCATCTATCTTCTTGAAACCAGCATCACGCATCAACGCATTCAGGCCCGCCTCACCAACACCAAGCGAAGTGACAAAGGCCATATCCATCCCGAATGCCATGCCCTGCCCGCGCGCCTCATGTGCCTTTTTTATTACGCGCTCGGCAAGATCAATTCGCAGATACTCATCGCCGATTTTACGATAGCCTGCGTTTCGGCAATCAGAAATTGATTTGAAATTCCAGTCTTTCAAATGGACGGCGCTTTCGGGCGGCAATTCTTGCATGGGCATTACATCACGCGCCGCAAACAAAGCTGCTCGCCATTTGGCTGCCGCTGGTTTCAACGCTGCATGATGATAAACATCAAGCGCTCCGAAAACGATCCCGCTTTTGCGCGCCGCTCCGCGCGCTTCTTTTGGCAATGCCGCCATGGCATCGGCAAGAAATGCACGTCCTGCAATTCCGCCTTCTTCGGCCAATTGTGCCGCCAACGCCCGGACATTGCCGTCAACACCCGCATCTTGGGACAATGCCTGCAGCGCAACAATACCGCCCAAATGTTTTTCCAGCTGCGCCGCAATCCATGCCTCTGCCCGCATCGTGACATCGCGCAGTGCGTCGCCCTCGAGCTCACCGACAGCGCGCACAGGCTTGAAAACAGGTGAAATTAGGTTGCGGCCCTTTTCAAGACGGCCCAATATACCCCCCTGATAGTAAACTGCAGGGTGGCCCTGCTCATCCGCATTAATTGCGAATTCAATATCAGCCGCCATCTTCACTTCCTTTGCCTTCTGCCGCAGTAAAACCGTCAAATGCCGTTCAGCAGCGGCCAGCAAAAGTTTTCGCTCACCCGCTTTTGCCCCCGCATCAACCCGAAACGCAAATCCGTCAAGTGTGCCAATATTTTCACCATCGACCAGCACCCGGTTTTCCGCATCAATTTCCACTGGAAGCAATGCACTTTGTATGCTGGCATTCCGCATCAAAGTCGTAGTTCGCCGGTCAACAAATCGTTGCCGCAACGCCGCATGCAATGCATCGGAGAGCTTTTCCTCAATTGCCTTGGCTTGCGCTGCGACAATAATCGGTTCCGCCAACCAATCCGCTCTATGTGCGATATAGGACCATGTCCGCACTGCCGCGATGCGTTGCGAAATTGTTGCAACGTCACCTTGCGTGCTGTCCAGCCGCGAAATTTCTGCGGCTACATAATCATGCGGCAAGTGGCCGAAGCCGGTCGCTAGATATTGCCACAAATTTGCGATAAAACGGCTATGCGGCTCTGCCCCCAATTGCCGAAAGTCTGGCAAGCACGCTGCCGCCCACAACCGCTCAACTAAGACAGGCCTGTTTGCCAAATTGGTGACTTCGTGCATTTCAGCAAGCCGCTTTAATACGTCAAGGTCAATTGCCTGAGGTGCAGCTCGCAACCCCGGTTCGGTAGGCTTCAACTCCAGATCTTCAATCAGCGCGGCAATGTTGTCAAATCTGGGTTCTGCCTCACGCCAATAAAGCCAATCCAGCGCCGCAAACCTATGATCTTCGACGGCCAGTATTTCGTCGGCGGTCATTTCACCTGATTCACCGGCCAGCGTACCAAAAGTTCCGTTCTTTTGATGCCGGCCCGCACGCCCCGCGATTTGCGCCATTTCAGCGGCAGTCAGCCGCCGCCGCCGCGAACCATCAAATTTGGCAAGACCTGCAAATGCGACATGGACAACATCTAGGTTAAGTCCCATTCCGATGGCATCGGTGGCCACCAGATAGTCGACCTCGCCCGATTGAAACATCTCGACTTGCGCGTTGCGGGTGCGCGGCGAAAGCGCCCCCATGACAACGGCGCAACCGCCGCGCAATCGCCGCAACGTCTCCGCCACTGCATAGACCTGTTCCACCGAGAATGCGACAATTGCGGACCGTTTAGGCAAACGCGAAAGTTTTTTTGCACCCGCATAACTAAGCGTTGAAAAACGCGGCCGAGTTATAATCTCCGCTTCGGGCAGCAGTTTACGGATTAATGGCCGCAGGCTCTCCGATCCCAAGATCATCGTCTCGCTATATCCGCGCGCATGCAGTATGCGGTCAGTGAAAATGTGCCCGCGTTCGGGGTCCGCGCCCAATTGCGCTTCGTCAATCGCAACGAAGGCAAACTCCCGTTCAAGGTTCATTGATTCGACGGTGCAGCAATAATACCGGGCATTGGGTGGTTCGATTTTTTCTTCACCGGTTATCAACGCGACCTGCGATACGCCCTTTATCTTCACCACACGGTCGTATATTTCCCGTGCCAACAAACGCAGCGGAAAACCCATCATCCCGCTGGCATGCGCGCACATGCGTTCGACCGCAAGGTGGGTTTTGCCAGTATTTGTCGGACCAAGAATTGCCGTTAACGAGGCTCGCTCATTGGACATTTTGATGGGATTTTACCCTACCGCATTTTCAGCCAAAATTTCTTTCAGCGTTTTTGACGTGTCTGCCAAAATTTCGGGATCAATTGATACCGCCCCCAGCACAAGTGCCCGCCCTTGTGCATAATCCTTTGTCGAATTGACGCAATCCAGCGCTATCACTTTGCCTGCCTTTAGGTAGATCACGGAAAAGCTGCGTGTTGCCATATCACCGCGCACGACAGTCGCGTCATAATCCACCGACAATCCTATGGTTTGCAGCCTTAAGTCATACTGGTTTGACCAGAACCACGGGACCGATTGATAAACCGTCAATTCACCCATTATCGTTTTGACGACTGCCGATGCCATATCATTGGCGTTCTGCACCGATTCCACACGCATGATTTGGCCGCCTGCAAAGCTATTCACATGCGCGGCACAATCGCCGATGGCAAAGATATCGGGCAATGAAGTGCGGCAATATTCATCAACATCAATACCATTTCCACCCGATGCGCCCGCCGACACCAATGGTGCCACCGCCGGAATAATTCCAATACCGACAATCACCATTTGCGCCGCGACGATTTCGCCGTCATCCAAACGAACCCCAGTTACGTGGCCGTTTTCTCCCGTGATGGACTCTACATTAACGCCCGTGCGCAGGTCGACGCCGTGCGACCGATGTTCGGCCTCGTAGAATTGCGATAAATCTTTGCCGGCAACGCGCGCCAAAACCCGGTCTTGCGCTTCCAAGACAACGACCTTTTTTCCTAATTTTCGCAGAACGGCTGCGGCTTCCAGTCCGATATATCCGCCGCCGATAACTGCTACAGTCTCTATTGTGTCCAGCTCGGACAGCATGGCATCAACGTCGTTTTTGTTTCTCACCACATGGACACCAGCCAAATTTGCGCCGTCACACAGCAGCCGCCGGGGGCTGCCGCCCGTTGCCCAGATTAAATGGGTGTAGCTGATTGCTGAGCCTGTATTTGTTTGGACCGACTTATATGCTGCGTCCACTGCCTCAACGCGCTGCCCCAGCAACATTTCCACATTGCGTTCGGCCCAGAACGCAGCCGGACGAATCATAATACGCTCGAACGCCTTTTCGCCGGAAAAATACTCCTTCGACAATGGTGGCCGTTCATAAGGAAACTCGTTTTCATCAGTTACAATTGCGATACTGCCTGCAAACTTTGCCTGCCGCAATGCAATCGCCGCCTGCGCTCCGCCGTGGCCTCCGCCAACAATCAACACTTCAAAATTTGCCACTCAATTTACTCCGGTTGCGGAGACGAAAGATATCGCCCGTCAACGTAGACGAGTGAGCTCAAATCGTCGGCTGCATGCGCGTCAACAACTTCGCCAATGAAAATACTGTGTGTTCCATGGTCGATGCGTTGTTCCTGGCGACAGACAAAATAAGCCGCTGCGTCTGTCAATATTGGTGGGCCAAATTCGCTGGATTGCCAATCACCTTGTTCAAATCGTTCTTCGCCGCGCAATGCACCTGCACAATTGCGCGCAATATGTTCTTGCTGCAAATGCAGCATGTTGATAGCAAATCTGGCACCTGCCATCAACGGGGCATGCATTCCCGCCGATCTGTTCACACATATCAGCATCGTGGGCGGATCAAGGCTAATCTCGCTAACCGCCGTTGCTGCCATTGCGTATCTCGTCCCTTGATGCTCACAGCTGATGACCATGACCGATTTGGCGAAACGCCTCAGCCCCTGCAACATCGATGCTACCACATCCAGTTTGCCGATTTCATTTTCGCGAACATCATTCTTTTGATCAGTCATATTCTCCATCGGTTAGTCAAATCACGCCGCGCTTACCAGCATAGATTTTTATACGATGCGATAGTGCATGCTTGCGGAGGCAAATGAATAGTGCCAAAAAAACTATATGAAAACGCGCCCTGTCCTTGGTGTAATTGCCTGTAATAGAGATTTCCCGACGGGCGACGGGACAAGCGAACCTTCGCAAGCGGTTATGGACCGGTATATTATTGCGGCGATGCGATACGCCAACGTTGCGGCTTTGATCATTCCATCGCTACCCGATTTGATGAGCGCGGCCGAAGTGGCGCCCCGGCTTGACGGAATTTTGCTCACCGGCAGCCCGTCAAATGTGACCCCCACCCGTTATGGGGACGCAACTGGCAATGGCCCGTTCGATGTGCATCGCGACGAAATCGCCATCGACATGGTAAAACAAATGATTGATTTGCAAAAGCCCGTCTTTGGTATTTGCCGGGGATTTCAAGAAATCAACGTCGCATTGGGCGGAACGTTGCGCCGTGATACATCACAAAGCGCAGAATTAATGCATCACCATGCCCCGGACGACGTTGATTTTGACGGCATGTTTGATCACCGTCACCCGGTTGCACTTCGCAAAGATGGACTGTTGGCTGCTGCATACGCAAAGTCAGAACTGGATGTGAATTCTGTTCATTTTCAAGGAATCGGTAACCTTGCCGCTGGTTTGACAATCGAAGCAACCGCGCCCGATGGTTTGATTGAAGCATATTCAGCAAGGCCAAATGGCGCAGCGTTGCTTGCTGTACAATGGCATCCTGAATGGAACACAGAAAACAACCCCGATAGTCAGATCTATTTCCACTTGCTTGGAAAGGCGCTACGAGGAGAGTTATGAACGAAAAGGTGACCCGATTTAATCGTTATCTGGCGAGGCTCGGCTTCTCCCCTTGATTGTTGGCACTTGACCAAATCAATACAATCAAATCTTGGAGTAAAAATATGCCACGCAATTATAACATCGCTGAACTGAAACGCCTCGACATCGCACACCATCTTCCGGCGCAGGCCGACTGGCAAGAAATCGAAGACATGGGCGGCAGCCGCATCATCACCCACGCCGATGGCTGTTACATCCACGATGGCGACGGCAACCGCATTCTTGATGGCATGGCAGGACTGTGGTGCGTCAATGTCGGCTATGGCCGCGATGAACTCGCCGATGTAGCAGCAGAACAGATGAAAGAGCTGCCATATTACAACAGCTTTTTCAAAACCGCCAACCCGCCGGCTATCATGCTCGCCGACAAGATTGCGCGATTAACGGGCGGAAAACTGCCGCATGTGTTTTACAACAGCTCCGGTTCAGAGGCGAACGACACGATACTGCGATTGGTCCGCCATTATTGGCAGGTAAAGGGCGAACATAAACGTACCGTCTTCATCAGCCGCCATAACGCCTATCATGGCTCCACAGTTGCCGGTGTTTCAATGGGCGGCATGAAGGCGATGCATGGCCAAGGCATGCCTGCACCCGGCGTGTTACCCATGCAAGGCATCGAACATGTCCGTCAGCCCTATTATTATGGCGAAGGCCGCGACATGAGCGTGGAGGAATTTGGCACAGTATGCGCGCAGGCCATCGAAGCCAAGATCATCGAAGTGGGTCCGGAAAATGTCGCAGCGTTTATTGGTGAGCCCGTTCAGGGTGCAGGCGGAGTCATCATACCGCCAGCCAATTATTGGCCGCAAGTGGAGGCAATCTGCCGCAAATACGGGATATTGCTGGTCGCCGATGAAGTTATCTGCGGTTTTGGCCGCACTGGGCAATGGTTCGGCCATCAAACATTTGGCTTTCAACCGGACATAATCGCAATGGCAAAGGGGCTTTCATCGGGGTATCTGCCGATTTCAGCGGTCGCTGTTTCTGCCGACATTGTTGCAACGATGAAAACGGGCGGCGATTTCGTCCATGGCTATACGTATTCGGGACATCCTGTTGCGGCAGCCGTCGCGCTTCGCAATATCGAAATCATGGAACGCGAAAATCTGGTCCAGCGCACGCGCGAGGAAACAGGGCCCTATTTGGCCAAGGCGCTGGCAAAGATCAGCGATCACCCGCTGGTTGGTGAAGCCCGATCCATTGGCTTAATCGGCGCAATCGAGATTGTCGCCGATAAAACTACAGGGGCGCGATTTGGCGGTAAAGAGGGCACTGCGGGGCCAATGGTTAGGGATCTGTGCATTGCAAACGGGCTGATGGTGCGCGGAATTCGTGACAGCATCGTCATGTGCCCGCCGCTAATTATTTCAACCGCGCAGATTGATGACATGATAAACATCATACTGAAATCATTGAATAGCGCCGAACCAAAGCTGCGCGCGATTTAAGAGCGAGTAACAATTGCGACGATGGGTTCCCCGGCGTACGGCGGGGCACGGAAGAATAAGGGAATAAAAATGGCATCGGGTCTGCTCGCATTACTTGACGATATTGCCGCCATTGCCAAAGTGGCAGCGGCGTCAGTCGACGATGTTGCATTAGCCGCAGGAAAGGCAAGCACCAAGGCGGCGGGCGTCGTGATCGACGACACCGCCGTTACCCCGCAATATGTTACTGGATTCACGCCCGACCGTGAATTGCCGATCATCTGGCGAATTACCAAAGGCAGTTTCAAGAATAAGCTGCTCTTCATTTTGCCAGCGGCATTGCTGCTCAGCTATTTTGCACCTTGGGCGGTGACCCCGATATTGATGGTGGGCGGCGCATATCTGTGTTTTGAAGGTGCTGAAAAGGTTCTGCATAGGATATTTCACGGCGCAGACGATGATGATGATACGACCGCCGAAATCGTTAGCGAATTGTCGTCCAAGGATCATGAGGCTGAAATGGTTTCAGGCGCAATCCGCACCGATTTCATTTTGTCTGCCGAAATCATGGTGATTTCGCTCAAGGAAATTCTGAAAGAACCCGGATATAGTGACTCCGTTTGGATGCAGGCGTCCAGCCTTGCTGTGGTGGCTATCGCCATCACAATTGCTGTTTATGGCTTTGTCGGCTTGATCGTCAAAATGGATGATATCGGCCTGAATATGGCGCGGCGAAGATTCGGAGTAACGCGCGCAATTGGCCGGGGACTTGTTACCGGCATGCCCAAGTTGCTGACATTCCTATCAGTGGTTGGCACGGCTGCCATGCTGTGGGTCGGCGGTCAGATTATCATTCATGGATTACATATTCATCCAGCAGAATTTTTCGGCCTGCACACAGGGGCATTGGCATGGCTGACCGACGCCGCCATTTGCGGAATTTTCGGCTTGATTTTGGGAAGCGTAATTGCCGGGATCATGCACGTTGTAACCGGCATTCGCAAAGAGGATGAAGTAACCGAGGGTATCTAATCCCAAGAGCGCGATGACATATTGTTGCACCGTATTACTGAGCCTGTCGAAGTTCGCCTTACCGTGAAGCGCCCGTAGGCAGGCTCAGGGCTGCGGTTAAATTTCAACCTTTTGTCATCACCATCTAAGCCAACAACACCACCGGGCTGGCGCTTGTCCAATGCATGCTGACCTTGTCATCCCAGGTAAAGTCATGTTGATCGGTTCGCGATAGATTGCCGCGGCGGACCCGCACCATCCGGCCACTTTCCAATTCAATCTCAAACAAGGTGCTGTCGCCAAGATAGCTCATGCCCTTGATAACGCCGCGCGCAAGATTATGGCCTTCGGGGGCATCTTTGGCGGCGGCTTTTACTGCATCACCTTTGCCCGGAACATGCAGCAGCATTTTTTCCGGACGGATAGCCACCCAAACTTGCAATTCATGGGCGCCGGTTACGCCGTGATCCATGTAAATTTTGCCAACGTCTGGACATTCGACAACCGCCCTGTCCTTTTCATCAACAGTCAGTTTTCCTTCAAAAATATTCACTGACCCGACGAAATCTGCGACAAAGCGGTTGGCTGGATATTCATAGAGATCGGATGGCGACGCCAATTGCGACACATCGCCCTTGTTAATGACTGCAACGCGGCTGGCCATCGAAAGTGCTTCATCCTGATCATGGGTTACCGTCACAAATGTGATGCCAACTTTATCCTGCAAATCCGCCAGTTCAAACTGCATCTGTGCGCGCAATTTGGCATCAAGTGCGGACAATGGTTCATCAAGCAACAATACTTTCGGCCGCATAACCAGGCTTCGCGCAAGCGCGACACGTTGCCTTTGTCCGCCCGACATTTGATCGGGCATCCGGTCACCAAAGCCGCCAAGCTTAACCAGTTCCAACAACTCCTCAACCCGCGTTTTAATATCTGCACGTGACACACCGGCAATTTTCAATCCGTATCCGACATTGTCGGTGACATTCAGGTGCGGGAACACGGCATAGCTTTGGAACACCATATTAACCGGGCGCTTGTTGGGCGGAATGCCCGCCATATCCTGACCGTCGATTAATATCTGCCCCTCGGTCGGCAATTCAAAGCCAGCAATCATCCGCAGCAAAGTCGTTTTTCCGCATCCCGAAGGGCCGAGCAATACGAAAAACTCCCCCGCCATAATGTCCAACGAAACATCATCAACGGCAACCATCTTACCAAAGCGTTTGGTCACGTTGCGAATTTGAATGATAGGTTTGGGGGCTTCTGTCATGGCTTAATGGCTTTCGGCAATAGATTTTGCGCCTTGAACTTTGAGCGCGGCGGCGGTCAAAATCACTGTCAGTAATATCAGCATCGTCGACGCGGCGTTGACCTCCGGCGTGACTGAAAATCTCAACATCGAATATACTTTGACGGGGAATGTCACGGTATTGGGACCGCTGGTAAAGAAGGTAATTACAAAATCATCCAAGCTTAATGTGAACGCAAGCAGCGCGCCCGCAATCAACCCCGGTTTCATGTGCGGCAGCAATACATCGCGGAATGCTTGCCATTCGCTTGCCCCCAAATCCTTGGCCGCTTCCTCTTCTTCCTTGTTGAAACTTGCCAAGCGCGAACGCACGACCATCGCAACAAACGGGAAACAGAAAGTGATATGCGCGATGATGATCGAACTCAAATTCATCGGCCAAGTAAGATCGGTTGGCCACTCCATCCGCGCAAAGAAAATGAGCATGGCAACGCCCATGCAAATTTCCGGCACCACGATCGGCATCGTCATCGTTCCTTCTACCGCTGATTTAAACGGAAACTTGAAACGCCAAAGCATGATCGCTGCCATTGCGCCTAACACCAAGCTGAAAATAGTCGCAAAGAATGCAATGGTGAGTGAATTGATCAACGCCTCCATCAACGCAGCGTTTTCGAACAGTTTTCCATAATATTTCGTCGTAAAACCGCGCCACACAATGTTGGCTTTGCTGTCGTTAAAGCTGAACACCATCAGCAAAACCAACGGCGCATAAAGAAAGAACAGGATCGCCCCGACCCAGCTGCGCATCCACAGTTTTCGGGTATATTCAAGTGGGGCAAGCCGGCGGCGCGCAAACAAACTCACGATACACCTGCTTTCTTTGGCATCCATCCGCGCAGCAACAATGCGATCAGCAGCAGGTACATTGGTATCAACGATAGTGCCGCGCCGAATGGCCAGTCATTCGCCCGTTTAAATTGACGCTCGATAACATTTGCGATCATCTGGCTATCGGTGCCGCCCATCAAATCCGGCGTTAAATATGCGCCCAATGCGGGAATGAAAGTAATCGCGACGCCGGATATAATACCCGGCGCAGCGAGAGGCGCAACAATCCGCAACATCGTACGTAACTGGCTCGCACCCAGATCAAGGCTGGCTTCAATCAGCGATTTATCGAGACGGTCGAGCGCCGAATAAAGCGGCAAAACCATGAACGGCAGGTGGACATACACCAACCCCAAAATGACTGCGAAGTTGTTATACAACAGCTGAAAGGGTTCCCAGTCGCCGAGCGGTTGCAGCCCAACCAACGTTTTTAGCCAGCTCGCGCCATCCCAAATCCCGCCCATTGCCTGATTGGCAAAGCCCTGCGTTCGAAGCAATGCGATGAGCGCATAGGTCCGGATCAACAGGTTTGTCCAAAACGGCAACATAATCGCCAGCAGCAACCACGGACGCCACTTCGGTTGCGCAAATGTTATCGCCAACGCAACAGGGAAACCCAGAATCAGGCAGATCAAAGTTGTTAACGCCGCCACCGCCGCCGATTTGGCAAAGATTCCCAGATATAGCGGCTCAATTGCCCGGCCATAATTCTTGAACGTCGTCCACTGATCGATCGTAATCGGACCTGTATTCTCGCCAAAACTATACCCGACCATCACCGCCATCGGGACAATGAAAAACAGGATCAGCCAGAATATCGGTGCGGTTGCAATGGCCGCAAATACGCCACGTGAAGCCTTCCAATCCTGCTCAGAAACGGCCATTTGCGCCTAGCCTTTCTAAGCTGCGTTGACGCGAGTGAACGCTTCTTCATATAGCGGCTGAATATCCGGCCGGTATTTTGCATATTCACATTTTGCAATCAAATCAGCTGGCGGAAACACCACTTTATTCGCTTCATATTCGGGGCCCATCAATTTCTTTACCGCAGCGTTTGGCGTTGGATATTGAATGGTTTCGGTGATTTTCTTTCCGGCGTCGGCATCCAGCAAATAGTTGATAAACGCATGGGCATTCTTCGGACGTGGCGCGCCCTTGGGAATGCACATATTATCCGAATTCAATTGGCTTCCTTCTTTAGGAACGACAAATCCGATATCCGGATCTTCAACCATTTTCTGAGCTATATCGCCATTATATTCCATCACCAGATCGACTTCGCCGGACAGCAACAAATCCTGTCCGTCATCTTCGTGGAATGCCTTGATAAACTGTTTTTGTTTCAACATCATCGCTTCGATGGTTTTGATGTCTTCGGCGGTCAGTGCATTGACCGACTTACCCAGATATTTTCCATAGAGTCGGAACAGGTCACCTGCCTCTGACAAAAGCGCAATTCTGCCTTTATACTGATCAGAATCGAACAAATATTTCCAGCTGTCCGGCACTTCTTTCACTTTGGACTTGCGGTACCCAATGCCCAGCACCAACCATGTGTAAGGTGCCGAATATTTACGACCGGGATCATAATCAACATCCATATATACAGGATCGATGTTCTTGAGATTCGGGATTTGCGCCTTGTCCAACTCCATCAACATTCCGGCGCTGCCCATTCGTTCGACAAAGTCATTGGACGGCATGATCAAATCATATCCCGGGTTGCCCGCGCGCAGCTTGGCAAACAGTTCGTCATTGTTTGCGAAAATATCCATTTTTACATCGACGCCCGACGAAGCCTTATAGTCTTGCAGCGTCGTTTCGCCGATATAGGTATCCCAATTGTAGAAACTGAGCTTTGCCTCTTCGCCATTGGCTCCGATTTTAGCAGCCTGCTTTCCGCATGCTGACAATGCACCGGTCAGGCTAAGCCCAACAGCGGCAATACCCATGCCCTTCATCAATGAACGACGGTCCGCCAATTCAAGAAAGCTCTTGATGTCCATAACATTCTCCTTTGACCCTGGGTTATTCCACCCGCTTATTATTTGTATTTGATGCTGACTTATTTGACAGCAGAGTAAAGCATTATTTCACAAACCGTGAAAAAGAAAAGTTATTTAAAACGCAGGGATTATGCATTCCGCAGATACCAATCATAGTCGATATTTGGCACATGACCGAAATAGCGGTCTTGCTCGACACGCTTGACGATGGTGAACATATCGACAAATCGGTCACCCAAATAATCACGCATCAGTGCTGATCCATGAAAGCGATCGACCGCAGAAAACCAGTTAGATGGAGGCTTATCATCTTTGCTGCTATCGCGCTCATAACCATTACCGACTACCGCCGCGCCGGGGTCAATCTTGCCCACAATACCGTGGTGCATTCCTGCTAGCACGGCTGCAACCGCCAAATAAGGATTGGCATCGGCCCCGCAAGCACGGTGCTCGACATGGCGGCTCTTGGGAGCGCCTGCTGGTATCCGGAACGATACGGTTCGGTTATTTACGCCCCATGTCGGTGCTACCGGCGCATAGCTGTTCGCTTTGAAACGGCGAAAGCTGTTGGCGTGCGGTGCAAATATCGCAAAAGCATCGCCGACGCTGCCTATCATTCCGCCAATCGCATGGCGCAACATCGGCGTCCCCTCGGGATCATCGTCAGCGAACAAGTTGTTGCCATCCGCATCGTTCATGGAAACATGAATATGCATGCCATTGCCCGCCTGGTCTTCAAACGGTTTGGCCATGAACGTCGCCTCCAACCCGTGCGACTGTGCAACTGCCTTCACAATCCGCTTGTACATAATCGCATCGTCGCAGGCGCGCAGCACATCGGGTTTATAGCGCAATGTCAGTTCACATTGGCCTGGCGCAAATTCGGATATGGCGGATTCCAGAGGGATGTCTTGTGCGTCACACGCCGCATAAAGTGCATCGAAAAAGGGACGAAAATCATCAAGTTCACGCAGGCCGTAAACCTCTACGCCTTTTGGCAAGGTCCGGTTATATTCGGGGCGCGCAGGGCGGATCCGGCCATCGCGTGACCTTCGGGGATCGAGCAGGTAAAACTCCAATTCGACGGCGAGTGCGGGCGTTAGTCCATCCGCAGCGAAACGGTCGAGAACCAAACCTAACACGTGGCGCGGATCCAGATCGTGCGGCTTGCCATCCAGCTCGTAAAAATCGACAAGGAATTGCCCGGCATTGTCGCCGCCCCACGGTGTTTTCACCAGCGTTCCGGGAATAGGCTTCATCGAACGATCAGCATCGCCGTCTTCCCATACAAGTCCGGTTTCGACCGTATCCTGTCCAGTGATGTCGACCACAGTGATCGACCCGGGAAAAAAGCGGCCTTGCGTGTAAACATCCAGAACCTCGTGCTGGCGCAGCCGCTTACCGCGCGGCACTCCGCCGAAATCGGTGTAAATCATCTCGATAGAATCAATTTCGGGATTTGCAGCGAAGAACGACTTCAGCTTCAGATTTTGGTGCGACAATTGCCGACGATTTGGCGCGTCTAATCATGATTAATCTCCTGCAACTCGCCTATAGCATTCGACATTTCTTGCAAGAGACGTTCAACTTGAATTTGCGACGTAACCGGACTTAGCAACATCATATTGTGGAACGGCGCGAGCAATATGCCGCGATTAACAAGATAAAGGTGGATAGCCGATTCCAGATTGTGATCCATGATCGCCCGCGCTTCGCTGCCATTTTGTGGCGGGGCGGACGAACACACAAATTCAACACGCGCGCCCACATTGGTGACATGCCAGCCGAGCGATTTTTCCGCAATTACCGAATGTAATCCGGTCACTAATCGCGACGCCATAGCCTGCATGTGCGCGTATGCTGCACGGGTAATCACTTGCCCCAACATCGCGTGCATCGCGGCAATCGAAAGCGCATTTGCCGACAAAGTCGTGCCTATTCCGCTGTGCCCCGGTGGCCGAGTGGTATTCAGCGACGCCATCCGCGCGGCGACTTCGTCCGAAAATCCGTACACCGCACAAGGCACGCCGCCGCCGATTGATTTGCCGATCACCATGATGTCCGGCATTGGTCCATGTGTGTTGCTATGGCCGCCATAGCCCGACGAAATTGTGTGAGTTTCATCGAAAACCAGCAATGTTCCGTGCTTCAGAGTCATCTGACGAAGGGTCTGCAGATATCCCGGTGCGTCGCGCACCATGCCCACATTGGTCATCATTGGTTCGGCCAGAACGCACGCAATATCGCCAGCTTTCAACGCCAACTCCAACGCAGCAATATCGTTGAATTCGATCACTTCGGTTGTGGGTAGAATATTATGTACTTGGCCGATCAGACTGGGCCGATTGACCGGCACACCGCCGCGCAAATCCACCAGCACATCATCAACCGCGCCATGATAGCAGCCGTTGAAAACCAGTATTTTCCTGCGGCCGGTGATGCCCCTGCACCACCGGATGACGGCGCGGTTTGCCTCGCTCGCCGTGGTGGTCACCTGCCATTGCGGTAAACCAAACATATCCGCCAACATCGCGCCCAGTTCCGCTCCTTTGGCGGTGGGCAACATATAGCTCAGCCCCTCGCCCGCTTGCTGCGCCAATGCCTGCGCCAACGCGGGCGGCGAATGGCCAAACATGCTGGCCGTATCGCCAAGGCAGAAATCGTCGTAAACCACGCCGTCAATGCTTCGCAAAGTTGCGCCATTGGCAGACTGTGCGACAATCGGGAACGGGCTCGGCCAGTCTTTCATCCAATGAAATGGCACGCCTTGAAACCAGCCGCCGGATTGCCGCGCATTTGCCGCCGATTTCGGATTGGCGGCAATAAAGCGCGCAGCTTCACGCGCGCGCATTGATGCGATGGCAGCCTCTGTAATCATCCCAACCGGTCCCGCAGCGCATACCAAAGTAGCCCCAATGTCGCGAGCGGCCTGGCAAGTAACTTACCGCCCGGAAAACGTGTGTGCGGTAGCTTGGCGAAGACATCAAAACGGCCCATTGTTCCGATCAGAGCCTCCGCAATCAATTCACCCGCCAGCGTTGTAATCAACGCCCCGTGCCCGGAAAAACCGTGCGCAAAAAATACGCTGCCGTTGCGTCCCATATGCGGCAACCGGTTGCTTGTTACCGCCACCACGCCGCCCCACGCATAGTCAATTTTCGTTTCAGCCAGCGACGGAAACACTTCGGCCATATGCTTGCGGACAAATTTGCCAATATCCTTTGGCGGCGTCTGTACGTATTTTTCGCCGCCGCCAAATATCATCCGTTTATCCGCGCTCAAGCGAAAGTAGTTGAGCACAAATCGGCTGTCTGCGATTGCCGCGTCGCTCGGCATCAACTGGTCGGCGTTGGCCAAGGGCTCGGTCGCGATATTATAGTTCATAATGGGAACCGTGTAAGCAGCCAAAGCGGGCGCAATCTGTCCAATCCATGCGTCGGTAGCGATGATCAAGTGTTTGGCCCACGCGCCGCTGTTTCCGGCATTGTCCGTGGTGCCTGCAAAAACTTCGACGTCGCCTTTTCCATGTTCAAAATAACCTGCTACGCGGCTGTTTTCAAATATCTGAACGCCAGCTTTTTTAGCAGCGGCAGCCAATCCAAGTGCATAATTAAGCGGGTGGAAATGCCCACCTTGGTGATCATATAGTCCGCCGTGATAATTGCCGCCGTTGATGTGCTTGCCCATATCACTAGGCCGGACAATCTCGATAAATCCCATCCAAAATTAGCGGAGAGAAACGCCGCCTCGCGCTGCATCTCTTCAAAATGCGCGGGTCTATATGCGGCTTCTAAATGACCGCTTTTCAAGTCGCAGCTTATGTTGTGCTGGACCACGCGGGAATTTACGCGTCCGGCCGCGCTCCATGCCAAATCGAAAATTGCTTTCGCCCGCTCCCGTCCGAACTGCGCATCAATCTCTTGCATCGACCAGCGCAGGCCCGGTATCAATTGGCCTCCATTTCGGCCAGACGCGCCAAAGCCAATCGTCTCAGCTTCGAACAGAGCAACCGAAAGCCCGTTTTCCGCGCATGCCAATGCCGCCGACAGTCCGGTAAATCCGCCGCCAACTACGATAACGTCGCATTTTAAGCTGCCCAACAAATCTGACTGCGTCTCCCACGCATTGGCAGTGGCGGCATAATAGCTATTGTTCAACGGATCGGACATTACACCCGCAGCAACAGATGCTCACGCTCCCAACTGCTCACCACGGACTGGTAATTGAACAGCTCATAATCTTTGATCGCAAAGAAGATTTCAAAGAAATCATCACCCAGCAACGTCCGGACCTTTTTGCAGCTATTGAACCGGTCGAGTGCTGCTTCCAACGTACGGGGCAAAGTGCGGGCGCGGTTATAAGCGCTGCCCTCGATCATCTTGGGCGGGATCATCCGTTCAGTCATGCCAATATATCCGCATACCAATGTCGCGGCCATCACCAGATATGGGTTCGCATCCGCACCCGGCAAACGGTTTTCGACGCGGCGATTATGCCGATCGGAAATTGGCACACGGAAACCACATGACCGGTTGTCGATGCCCCATTGGACATTGATGGGCGCAGCACTGTCCGGCCGCATCCGGCGAAAGCTGTTTACGTTAGGCGCCCACATTGGCGAAATCTGCGGCATCAAGCGGACAAGCCCCGCGATATAACTGCGGAACAAAGTGCTGTCGCGGCCATTGGACGTTGAAAACAGGTTTTTGCCCGTTTCCCAATCCACGACGGACTGGTGAATGTGCATCGCGCTGCCCGGCTGCCCGGCCATCGGGTTCGCCATAAAGGTCGCAAATACACCGTGCTGTTTTGCCACATTGCGCACGGCACGTTTAAACAGGAATACCGAATCCGCGAGTTTCAGCGGGTCGCCGTGGATAAAGTTTACCTCCAGCTGGGCCGCGCCCATTTCGTGGATCATGGTATCGATGTCGAGGCCCATCATCTCGCAATCGTCATAGATATGATCGATGATTTCTTCGTATTCGTTCATCGCCTCAAGCCCGTAGGGCTGGCTGGCGGTTTCCGATCTGCCCGATTGGCCGGCGGGCGGTTGCAACGGGAAATCAGGATCGACGTTTTGTGATACCAAATAAAATTCAACCTCGGGCGCAACAATGGGCCGCCAACCTTTGGCTTTGAATAACGCCAATACTTTTTTCAATATTGCACGCGGGGCGATGGAAACAGGAGTCCCGTCGCTGTTCAAGACATCGGCGATTACAAATGCGGTGGGTGATTTAAAACCGGGCGCACGGCAAATCGTGTCGGGGTCAGCGACCAGAATTTTGTCAGGGTCCTTATCCCAAATATCGGGGATGTCCTCCGGATAGTGGCCATCAATTGTGCTGATGAACACGCTGCCGGGAATTCTCAGGGATTTATCATCAACCGAGGCAAGGAATTTTTTCGCGGGCAATACTTTGCCGCGCTGCACTCCGTTGATATCCGGGACGATACATTCAACTTCATCGATTTTGTGTTCGGCAATCCATGCCGTCATTGCATTTGTCATGCTGGATTGTGCGCACAGCCCGCGAAGTTGGTCAAGAGACCTTGTCGCAAAGCTGTGCGCAAACCTTTATCAATTAAATTAGAATGATAGTCCTACAGTCGCAACAATTGCTCTTCTTGCGTCACCGCCCGCAAAAATGCTGTTGCGGTTTGTATCGATGTAAGATGCGCCAATTGTAAGTGCATCAAACGAAGCAGAAACGCCCAACGACCAATCAAGCTTGTCACCCGTTGGTCCGCCGAACGCGCCGTCTTCATAACCAAACGATCCGGCAACGGTAAAAGGTGTGTTGGGAATTCCAACCGAAGCGGTGGTCGCGAGATATAGATTGTCGGTGCCGCCGATGTTATCTTGTTTTGGTGCATAAGAAACCTGTGCGCCCAATGTTGCCGGGCCGACAGTTGTGCCAATTTTGCCGGTTGTTTCGACGTAATTCAGGCTGCTGACACCTGGATAAACATAATATGTAGCACTAATGTCATAAGTGATGGCATCGCCGCCAGCAAAACCGGCGTATAAATCGACTTCCACATCGCTACCATCATTTTCAGACACCGTAGTCGCCCAAACACCCACATAAGCCCCGGATTCATGCGCTACGTTCAGGCTGCCTTGCAGCGCCGGATCTTTGCCACTCAACGATACGCCGCGAAACCGGTAGTCGGAAACAAAGGTAACAGTTCCAGATACATCAATCGGTCCCGATGCTTCTTCTTCTGCGGCTGGTTCTTCTGCCGCAAATGCAGGCAGAGAAATCGTCATTGCGGTTAAAGCCAACGTCACCGCGCTCAGTTTAGTAATGTGCTTACGCATAAATAGTCCTTTATTTTCATAGGTTCATCTTTCCAACAATCAGGATTTCGCCTTCTTGTCGGACTTATGTCGCCCCGGCCCGTGAATTTTGCTCTCCCCATCAGTCTCTATTGGACGATTGAGGAATTTGTGTGCACCCGCACAAAAACAGCAAAGCGCAAACGGTTCAAGTAATTTTATGACAGTGTTGATGTCCTTTTTGTCAAAAGTGATATTTGTATCACAGTTTTGACAATTCTGGGTGGCGGTACATTCCAATTGGAGATCACTCGAACCAACCTTTCTGGTCGATCAATCCAGCACACGCGGGGGTACGGCGCGGTTGACCACTTCGCGCAATGCGAACGCGGTTTCAATCCGGGCAACTTTTGGCAGAGTGGCGATCTCTTGCCTGTGGATACGCTCATAATCCTCCAGCGATGCCGCCTTCAGTACGATCAAATAATCATCGCGCCCCGACATCAGGTGGCAACGAATGACGGATGGACACAGGGCCACCGCCGTTTCAAACGTGCGCATCGTTTCTTCGCTTTGTCCCTCTAACGCAATTGTGACCATGACCGTCGCACCTGCATTCAGCTTTGATAGATTCACATCAGCGCGGTATCCGCGGATGATACCTTCATCTTCCATCGATTTTTGTCGCCGGAATGCCGCGCTTGGCGATAAGCCAGCGGCATCAGAAAGCTCTTGCTGAGTCGCGCGGCCATTTGCGACCAGCGCCTTGAGAATCTTGCGATCAATATTATCCATGCGCCTATATTATCTGATATATTCGCATATATCGACATATTTGTGCAAAATATCTGAATTAAACTGGAAATTTCACACACTATATGTGGAATTTCGCTGTTATTGTCCGTTTACAATTTTACCGGAGAATGGCCATGCATATCGGCGTACCTAAAGAGATCAAAATTCACGAATATCGCGTCGGCCTCACCCCTTCGGCGGTGCGTGAATATGTGGCGCGCGGTCACAAGGTAACGGTTGAAACCGGCGCAGGCGATGGCATATTTGCGGGCGACAAAATGTATCGCGCCGCTGGTGCCACAATCGCGAAAGATGCGGCATCAATATTTGCCAAGGCAGATATGATTATCAAGGTCAAAGAACCTCAGCCGTCCGAGTGGATCATGCTGCGCCCTGATCAATTGCTATTCACATATTTGCATTTGGCACCCGATCCGAAACAGGCAAAGGGCCTGATTGCCAGCGGCTGCACGGCCATCGCGTATGAAACCGTAACCGATGCGTCGGGCGCCCTGCCCTTGCTTGCTCCGATGAGCGAAGTTGCCGGCCGGCTTGCCATCGAAGCTGCCGGCGAAGCAATGCGCCGCAGTGAAGGTGGCGCTGGCATACTGCTGGGCGGCGTGCCTGGTGTACCAGCTGGCCGCGTAGCCGTATTGGGCGGCGGCGTGGTTGGTACACATGCGGCGCGTATGGCTGTCGGCTTGGGCGCGGAGGTTACCATTATCGACCGTTCGCTTCCGCGTCTGCGTCAATTGGACGAGCTATTCCAAGGCCGCGTCCGCACCCGGTATTCAACGCTCGATACAATTGACCATGAAATCAGCATCGCCGATGCGGTCATTGGCGCCGTGCTGATCCCCGGAGCCAGCGCGCCGAAATTGGTGACGCGGGCGATGTTGAAGCACATGAAGCCGGGCAGCGTGCTGGTTGACGTTGCGATTGACCAAGGCGGCTGCTTTGAAACCAGCAAGCCAACCACGCATGAAAACCCGACTTATGTCGTTGACGGCATTATCCATTATTGCGTCGCCAACATGCCCGGCGCAGTGCCACAAACCAGCGCGGCTGCGTTAGGCAATGCTACCTTGCCTTACGGGTTGGCATTGGCAGATAAGGGGCTGGACGCCATTCGCGCAAACAAGGGCCTGATGGATGGCTTAAACGTCCACCAGGGTAAAGTGACGAGCAAAGCTGTTGCCGAAAGCCTTGGTATGAAATTTGTCGAACCAGAGCTCGCCCTTGGTTGATGTAGCCGGAGCGGCTGCGTCGGTTTTTAGGCGCGATGAGGTTTAGCCAGCGCATTAACGCTTGTAATGTAGGATTTGTTCTGGGAACGAAGGGCATAGCCGCTTTTTTAGGGCTGGCTCTTTGACATCGTTGGCGGTCTAATATTTGAATGGGAACACCTCCCCTTTCCGTTCGTCCTGTTTCCCGGCAGGGCGGTGTCGAAGGGCAGGTTACTGGTCTCATCCTTCGACAGGCTCAGGACGAACGGAGATGGGTGCTCTTGAATAAAACAAAACCGTTCGTGCTGAGCTTGTCGAAGTACAGATTGCTTGTCACATCCCTCGACTTCGCCCCGCAAATCGGCAAAAAAACGTCCTACAAGAAAACCACGGCGTTGGAAATTATCTTACGCCATGCTTTTGCTAAATGTCAAAATAGGCGTCAATCTTGTCAACTAGGTGTCAACTTGGCCCAAATTGATGCAATCGAGCCGGCCGGGAAACGCCTACTTGACCGACGTACATTAAAGAACATAATGCGAACATTATGCGACTCGCTTCTGCTCTCCCTATTGTATCTCCGCCCGCAGTGACTGACGGAACCGCCCACAACGATGTTCGGTGGGCGACCGGCATAGCTGCGCTTGATACCATCATGGCCGGCGGGATAAACCAAGGCCGGGTGCATGAATTTTATACTGCCGAACAAGAAGACGCCGCGGCCATAGCGGGTTTTGCCGCCGCTTTGGCTATTGGAATGACATCAAACGCGCATCCTGCTCTTTGGCTACGGTCACGCCGCGCGGTGACCGCTGGCGGCGTCTTGCAAGGCGAAGGCTGGGCAGAATTGGGCGGCGCTCCTGATGCCTGTATTTTCGGGTTGTTTGGGGATTCCATGAATTTGCTGCGCGCTACTGTTGATGCCTTGCGGTGCGGCGGATTGGGAGCGGTGGTGCTAGAAAGCTGGGGCCGTATGACCGAACTTGACCTGATTGCCAGTCGCCGTTTCGCACTGGCTGCGGAAAAATCGGCGGTACCTTTGCTGCTGCTGCGTATCAATGCCACCCCCGGCCCCAGTGCGGCGCAGACCCGTTGGCAGGTGACATCTGCGCCCTCGCACGCACTTCTCGGTAACGCGCCGGGGGTGCCGACCTTTGACCTTGAATTACTACGCCAGCGTTCCGGACCTTGCGGGATGCGTTGGCGATTGGAGTGGGATCGTGACCAACGCATATTCCGGGACGCGGCGTTATCTGGCGCTGTGGTTCCCGTTCCTTCCGGCAGACCGGCTGCGGATACAGGAACCGGAACGCTTCGCCAGGTCGCCTGACGCACCCGTTGCTCTTATCACCAAGATGAAAGGCGCGCTAAAACTGGCCGCAGTGGATGAATGTGCGCAGTCCTTGGGCCTCTGCACTGGGCTGACATTGGCTGATGCGCGTGCCCGGCAACCCGGCCTCACGGTCTATGAAATGGATGAGGAAGCAGACAGGCATTGGTTAAACCGAATGGCACGGCGCTGTGTCGCTTATTCTCCTTTGGTCACAACAACACCGCCCGACACCATCATATTGGACATTACCGGCACCGGCCATCTGTTCGGCGGGGAAGCAGGGTTGATGGACAATATCGGTGAGAAATTTGCTGGGCTGGGCATGACCCTGCGCCTCACCTGCGCCGCAACGGCAGAAGGGGCACGCGCGCTGGCCCGCTTCGCACAGTTGCCTGTCAGCGATGAACGGGCGGCAATCCGGGGCCTGCCGGTGACTGCGCTTGGACTTGACCCGCAAGCGACATTGGCGCTGAAAAGAGCTGGACTGAAATGCGTAGGCGACGTTGCCGTGCGTCCTGCCGCTACGATTGCCGCACGCTTTGGGGCAAAGGCGGTAACAGCGATCCGATTTCTGACAGGAGAAGTGCAGCACCCCATTCAACCTTTGTCACAGCCAGTCTCCCCTCATCTTTGAACGCCGCTTTGCCGAACCAATCGCGCACCAAAGCATGATCGCGCATAGTTTTTTGGAATTGATGCAAGACGCTGCCCGCGCCCTTGAAGAACGCAGATTGGGTGGGCGGCGGTTCCAGATGATCCTGTTCCGCAGCGATGGCGCACAGCGCAAACTCGATATCGAAACCGGGGCAGCAACGCGCGATCCAGCGGTGGTACTGCGTCTGTTCGATGAAAGAATTGGTGCCCTCGCCGATCCGCTCGATCCCGGATTTGGTTATGATAGCATCACGCTGACGATCACGGCGGCAGAGGCGCTCGCTGTCGTCCAGCCTGCTTTGGATGGCGAGGAAAACAACGATATGGCGATTGCCGAATTGATCGACCGGCTGAGTATGCGGCTGGGTATAGGGAGCATCCGCCGCATTGTTCCGCATGATAGTCACATCCCCGAACAAGCGCAGCTTGCCCTTCCCGCCATTGAGTGCCGCGTACCTATCCGCTGGCCTAAACCTGCATTCGGAGAGCCGCCTGCACGCCCGATCTTTCTGTTTGATCCGCCCCAACTGGTCGAAGTTATCGCCGAGGTACCCGACGGGCCGCCCCATCGCTTTCGCTGGCGACGGACTCTGCATGAAGTGCGCTTATATGAAGGACCGGAACGGATTGCGGCCGAATGGTGGCGGCGCAAAGGGGGCGAACAAAGCGGTAAAGCTGGTCTCACCCGTGACTATTACCGGATCGAGGATGTTCGCGGGCGGCGATACTGGATTTTCCGGCATGGGCTTTATGAGGAGAAACCTGATCCGCGATGGTATTTGCATGGACTGTTCGCGTGAAGATGGCCTTTTCGGAACTTGTCGCGGCAACCAATTACAGTTTTCTGCGCGGGGCATCTCATCCGGCCGATATGGTTCATCGTGCCCATATGCTGGGCATGGCCGGCATTGGCATTGCAGACCGTAACACCGTGGCAGGCGTGGTGCGCGCCCATATGGCATGGCGCGATCTGGGCGGAGCGAAAAGCGGATTCCGGCTTGTGGTCGGCGCGCGGCTAGTATTCGCAGACGGCACTCCGGACATTGTTGCATATCCCGCCACCCGTCATGGCTGGGGCCGACTGACACGGCTGCTGACATTGGGAAACCGGCGCACAGAGAAGGGAAATTGCGAACTCCGCCTGACTGATTTGCTCGATCATGCTGATGACTTATTGCTGATCGCCATGGGCGCAGATGCAGCCCTGCTTGCGGCACTTTCAAAAGCCAGGCCTGGCTCGGTGTGGTTGGCAGCAACCATGCACCGGGTGGGAGCCGATGCACGCCGGCTTGCCGGGCGGCAGGCTTTGAGTGCAAAAACTGGTGTGCCGATGATCGCGACCAACGACGCGCTCTATGACCAGCCCGATGCCCGCACGCTACATGACATCATCACCTGCATTCGCAGCGGGGTAACGATACAAAGCGCGGGCAAGCGTCTGCTAGTCAATGCAGAGCGTCATCTCAAAGCGCCTGATGAAATGGCACGTTTGTTTCGTGCCTGCCCGGATGCAATCACGGCAACGGCGGACATCCTTTCTCGTATAAGTTTCACGCTGGATGATCTGAAATATGAATATCCACATGAGCCGGTGCCTAACGGATGGACGCCGCAAGACTGGCTAGAACATCTGGTGATGACCGAGGCGCACCGCCGCCACCCGGATGGCCTGCCCGATGCGCTAACCAAAGTGATCGCGGAGGAGTTTCGCCTGATCCAGATGAAGGCCTATGCCCCCTATTTTCTGACCGTGCACGACATTGTGCGTCATGCCCGCAGCCTTGATCCGCCGATCCTGTGCCAAGGGCGCGGTTCAGCTGCAAACTCCGTGGTCTGCTACTTATTGGGTGTAACGTCGGTTGATCCGGTCGCGAACAAGCTTCTTTTTTCGCGCTTCTTGTCCGAGGAACGGAATGAGCCACCTGATATTGATGTCGATTTTGAACATGAGCGGCGCGAAGAAATCATGCAGTATATCTATGCCCGCTATGGCCGTGAACGTGCGGGGATTGCTGCAACCGTCATCCATTATCGCCCGCGCAGCACGATCCGCGAAGTCGGTAAGGTTCTCGGGTTGACCGAAGATGTCACGGCGCGGCTAACCTCAACAATATGGGGCAGTTGGGGCAGAGATGTCTCGCAAGCGCGGGTGGTTGAGGCTGGCTTTGATCCGGACAATCCGGAAATTGGCCGGTTGAAGATACTGGTCGACCGATTACTCGAATTTCCGCGTCATTTGTCACAGCATGTTGGCGGCTTCGTATTGACGCAAGGGCGGCTCGATGAACTGGTGCCCATCCATAACGGCGCAATGCCAGACCGGACTTTCATCGAATGGGACAAGGATGATATCGATGCGCTGGGCCTGATGAAGGTGGATATGCTTGCGCTTGGTATGCTTACCTGCATCCGCAAAAGCTTCGATCTGCTGCGCGCGAATGGTTTGGGTGATTATGATCTGCAAAATGTGCCTGCCGAAGACCCTGAGGTGTACCGCATGCTGCAAAAGGGCGACAGCATCGGTACGTTTCAAGTGGAAAGCCGGGCACAGATTAACATGCTGCCCCGAATGAAACCCAAGGTGCTTTATGACCTTGTCATTCAAGTCGCGATTGTCCGCCCCGGCCCCATTCAGGGCGGTATGGTCCACCCCTATCTGCGACGGCGCAATGGCGAGGAAGCTGTCGTCTTCCCGGCCCCTGCCCCGCCGCATGATCCCGATGAATTGCGCGGCGTTTTGGGAAAGACGCTGGGCGTGCCGCTGTTTCAGGAACAGGCGATGAAACTGGCGATGGTCGCTGCGAATTTCACTCCTGCACAGGCCGATGGTCTACGCCGTGCCATGGCGACTTTCCGAAACCATGGCACAATGCATCGTTATCAGGAACAGATGATCGAAGGCATGGTGACACGCGGTTATGAACGAGACTTTGCCGAACGCTGCTTTGAACAAATTAAGGGCTTTGGCGAATATGGTTTCCCGGAAAGCCATGCGCAGGCTTTTGGTTGGCTTGCATATATTTCATCATGGCTCAAATGTCGTCATCCTGCCATCTTCACCTGTGCGCTGCTCAATTCGCAACCCATGGGATTCTATGCGCCGTCTCAACTTGTCCGCGATGCGCGCGACCATGGGGTCGAGGTGCGCGCCGTGGATATCAATGCCAGTGATTGGGATAGCACTCTTGAATCTTTGGACGAAGGGCGCTTCGCAATCCGTCTTGGCGTGCGCCAGATTGATGGATTTCGCCAGGATTGGGCAAAAGCGATCACTCAGTCGCGGCTGTCTGGCCCATTTCAATCGGCAGAGGATATAGTGCGCCGGGCCGGATTACCATCAACCGCTTTGCGTAAACTGGCGGATGCCGACGCGTTCAATTCCCTCGGCAAAACCCGGCGTGATGCCTTGTGGGATGTGCGGCGCACTCCGCCGGATCAGCTCCCTCTCTTTGCCTTTGCCGATGCCTCTGAACTGGGAACGGAACCGGACGCCGCGCTTCCCGTCATGCCGCTCGCAGAGGAAGTGGTTGCCGATTATCAAACTACGCGCTTGTCCTTGAAAGCGCACCCTTTGCAGTTCCTGCGCGCATCGCTTGCGAACGAAGGGGTGTTGAGTTGTGCCGAAGCCAACGCCGCACCCGATGGCCGCAAAGTTCGCGCCGCCGGTATTGTCCTGATCCGCCAGCGTCCAGGCAAAGGCAATGCCGTATTCATCACTATCGAGGACGAAACCGGCATCGTCAACGCGCTGCTGTGGACCCGCGATATGGAACGACAACGAACCGTGGTCATGGCGTCCCGGCTGATGTTGATCGAGGGAATAATCCAGCGCAGCAAAGAAGGCGTCGTCCATCTGATGGCCAAACGCGTGCATGACCGCACGGCAATGCTCGCATGCCTTTCGGAAAATGATGACATCACGCCATCAATGGCGCACGCCGATGAAGCTGGCGGCCCCCAACCGCCCCGCACACGCGGCCATCCGCGCAATTCCGCATATTGCCCCGCTCAAGGGATTTCCATTGAACCTAAAAGACTGGCCAGCACCAAAGCATGGGCCCGCGTCGAAACATAGAGGCCAGCTTTAGCTTAACCCGTTTATGGCTGGCCGACACGGATAGCTTCTTCGGCAGTGGTTTCGCCGCTGATCACCAATTTACGCGCGGCGGAGCTCAAATTTGGGTTATTCAAAAATGCGTGACTGGAGATTACGGCTTCATCGCCGCCGCTGTTGATTAACCGCCTAAGACTGTCATCTATAAAGACAACTTCGAAAACTCCGATACTACCTAAGAATCCGCTGTTATCACATGCCGCGCAGCCCCGTGGTTCAAAAATTCCGGTGCCGCGATCGAAACCCAATCGCGATGCAATGCTGCCTGCCGCTTGTGCAGGGACACGGCAAATATTGCACAAACGCTTAACCAGACGTTGCGCGATGACACCGCGCAAGCTCTCACTTAGCAACATGCGATCGACCTTTAATTCGCGCAGAGCTGTAATCACGCCAACAGCATTACTCGATTGTAAAGTTGTAAGGACAAGCGGGCCCGAAAGCGCGGCTTTCAATGCGATCTCCGCCGTTTTTCGGTCAGGCAATCGGCTAATCATTACAACATCGGGATCTTGTCTTAAAACATCACGAAGCGTCTCTGCGACGGATTCATCTGTAAACTTATCAATCTGTACCTGGTTGATACCCATAACATCATATTCAACAGAATCCTCGACGGTAATGATATTGCGTTTGCCGTTGTTCAGTTGATTTAGCGCAGCATAAAGTGTGGTGGTAGCGCCAGAAATCTCCGGCCCTGCGACAATGATCATACCTCCGGGTGCTGCCATGACCTGCCTAAGCCGTGATTGAATCACCGGCGACATGCCCGGCAAATTCATAACAAAATCTGCGCCCGCAGAATCAGGCAAGTGCAGAACCATCCGTTCGCCCTGCTTATCGGGCATTGTTGAAATCGATATATCCAGTTTCGTGTTGTTCGCATCAATAGCAAACATGCCCTTTTGCGGAACGTTTGGATTGCTCTGGTCAATTCCGAACTTGTCCTTCAACTGGTTCATTACAGCCCGAGAGTATTCCGGCGACATCTTGAATCGTTCCCGCAGTTTGCCATCTTGGCGAACGCGGACAACAAACTGACTAACATATGCCTCGATATGGATATCTGAAATACCCTGCCCCACGGCATCGATTATTATTGCGTCAATTAATTGGATTACTTTGACGGCATTTTCAGTATCAACGGTTATAATTGACGGATCACCTGCGTCTTCCTCTTGCGCATAATGTGCAAAAAGATAAGCGTTAAAGCGCGGCGTACTTACAAATTCCAATTCAAATGGCAGCGTTACAAAATGGCTGATTTCCAATAAGATCAACGGGTCGGCATCATGGCGCAGCGCAAAAACAAGCCGTCCCTCTGCAAGCTGACGAATAACCAAGCCATTGGTTTTAGCAAAAATATAGGACAGATCAAGGAAAGGCGAAGACAATCTAGAATCTTGTGCCAATTCTTCGCATTCGCGTTCAAACATCGTATTCAAACCTAAGCCCTCAATATCCATTTTATCCAGTTTTCAAATTCAGGTTCAAATACTGCTCCTTTAGTCTGTAGTTTAGGGACTATATCAGCAACTAGACGCACACATGACCGTTACATGACAGCAATGTGACAATTAGGGCCGGGTTCTAAAACTTGATCTCTAAGCCCAGTGAAACACTGCTTCCCGTTTTGTAGCGATTGTAGAATATTTTATTCTCGCCGTTTACCTGAAACTCTTGATATTTTGTGCCGGTCAGGTTGCGAGCTTCAAACTTCAACTCTGCTTCAACGCCGCCCAAGTTAATGCCTTGGCGGGCAACGAAATCGATCTGGATTCCGGGCCGTTCGGTAATGTCAACTTGCCCAGATGCACCTCTGCTGGTGACACGGTCGCTGGCGTAAGTGAACAGCAACGTTTGCTGCGATAAGTTGCTGGTATCTTCCAAACCAATCTGCAGGTTGACCAGATGATCCGATTGGCCCGTCAATGGCGCGCCGCTGCGGAAAAAATCCAACGCCGATGTTGAAGAAGATCCGAATACTGCAATGCGATCGTTGGCGTTTACGCGGATTTTGGATTTCGTATAGGTATAGTTCGCAATGACAATCGCCCGCCGATTGGCGAAAAATCCACTTTCCGCTTCTCCTGACAAATCGAAATATTTCTGCGTTTCTATTTCCGCACCGAACAAATCGGCCGTGGGCGCATTTGCGAAGCTGGTGACAACAGAATTGTCATCGAAACTGGAGAAGGATTCAATAGGATTCTCAATTCGCTTAAAGAAACCGGCTACCGACACTCGCTGATCACGGTCAAAATAATATTCATAACGCGCTTCGCCATTATACAACTGGCTATCCGTCAATAACGGATTGCCGCGGAACAACCGGTTTGAGTCTGGGTCATAGAAATTCTGAAAAATCAGCTCCCGAAATTGCGGCCTCGCAATAGTTTTTGATCCGCTCAAACGGAACTTCGTCTGGTCGGTGATATCCCAAGTAAGCGTTGCAGCCGGCAACCAATAATTGTTCTTTAATTGTGTCGATGCCAGCGACGCGGTGGGCACAGTAAAAACTTGAAGAGGTTTAACTTTTTGCTCCGCAGTCTCATAACGCACACCGGCATTAAGACTGATTTCCGGGGTAAAATTGATCTGCAATTGGCCATAGCCTGCATTGGCAAGCAGCTGCGCATCAAACACCGGGTTGGCTTCGTTGGTATCGATCAGGCTGATGTCATAAAAATCGATTATACCGGGTTGCAACAAAAGATCGGGGCGCAGCAAGCCTGCCGCCGCTGGAAATGTGTTCGGCGCGGAAAACAAAAACTCCCTCCGCTCTGTACGCCGCGCTGTATCGGAATATGCATAACCAATTGTGCCCGCAATATCCGGCGTTATTTTGACGGAAAGATCGGCGCTGCCAGCATATAGATCTTCGTTCAGGTAAGAATAGCTTACCTCAGCCGTTCCCTGTTGTCCGTTATTCAAACGGTTGATGAAAAATGCGCCCAATAAATCGCTCGCTAAATTACTTCGATAATATTCAAAGCTAAATTCATCCGGAGCCTCACGCTGTGAATTGGCATAGGCGGCGCGCAGATTAAGTGTAACGTCGGGCGACAATTTGAAATCGCCAACCAATTGCGTATCGATCAATTGGCGTTCGTAAAATGCCGTGTCTTGCTGCATCAAAGTTGCCGTTGCCGAAGTGGTTTGACGCGTACCAACGCCTAGCCGCGCCTGTTTCAAGGTGTCGCGGATAAACAGGTTGGTCCAGCGGATTTTCTGCTCGCCACTTTCCAGACCAAAGCCGAGCAGGCCATTCACGACAATACGATTATCGGTAATGACCCGCTGAAAATCCAATTCTTTCTCGGACAGATCGAGTGTGGAGGCGGTCTGCTGCAACGTATCCCGGGTGCGCCATTTATTGCTGTAGCCGAAAGTTGCGATCAAACCGAATGAGGTGTCGGTACCCAATTCAAAGTTTGTACCGCCGGTTATGTTCGCCGACGCGTTAACAGGCAGGTGCTTGTTGCGCTGAATAACTGCATTGCGTCCTGTAACCAACTGCCCGGCAATAGCCTGCGTATCAACTGTACCGGTGCTGATCCGGTTTCCGCTGGCGAGATACGCGGCAAGAGCAGGCTGTAAGTCGCGGTTGCCATTATCAAATCCGGTCCAATCCAGCGAACTGCCAAAATAGGTATAGCCAAGCTGATTGGTGGTCTCGCTATTTCCGCTAACGTCCGCACTAATCGAGAGAAATGGTTCCCGGGGAATTGCTTTGGTGGTCAGGTTGATAACGCCGCCGCCAAACTCTCCGGGAAAGTTTGCGGAATAGGTTTTTTGCACCAATGAAGACGCAATGACGCTAGTAGG
>CAWDID010000009.1:0-35222 GCA_963802245.1 uncultured Alphaproteobacteria bacterium
GCGCCGCAGCGGCCTTGCGCGCTGCTTTTAGTTCAGGCTGTCCGGCGCGGTTGTCGAGGACGAAGTTTTTCACGAACCGGCCCGACTGGATATCGGCCAAAACCCGCTTCATCTCTGCTTTGGTTTCGTCGGTAATAATGCGCGGTCCGGTAACAATGTCGCCATATTCGGCAGTGTTTGAAATCGAATAGCGCATATTGGCGATGCCACCTTCATACAGCAAATCGACGATCAGCTTGGTTTCGTGAAGGCACTCGAAATAAGCCATTTCTGGGGCGTATCCGGCTTCGGTCAAGGTCTCAAACCCGGCCTGGATCAAATGGGTGATGCCGCCGCACAGTACGGCTTGTTCGCCGAACAGATCGGTCTCGCATTCTTCGCGAAAGTTGGTTTCGATGATGCCGCTGCGCCCGCCGCCAACTGCTGATGCATAAGCAAGGCCGACGTCGTGGGCATTGCCGCTGCGGTCTTGGTGGACGGCGATCAGGCAAGGCACGCCGCCGCCCTTTTGATATTCGCTACGCACGGTATGGCCGGGGCCTTTTGGTGCTATCATGATGACGTCCAAGTCTTCGCGCGGCTCGATCAGGCCGAAGTGGACGTTGAGGCCATGGGCAAAAGCCAGCGCCGCGCCCGGCTTCATGTTGGCATGATAATCGTCCGCATAAATTGCCGCTTGATGTTCATCGGGTGCAAGGATCATTACGATATCCGCCCAAGCAGCCGCATCGGCATTGCTCAGTACTTTAAAGCCAGCTGCTTCGGCTTTCTTGGCAGTAGCCGATCCTGTGCGCAGCGCAATCGCGACATCAGCAACACCGCTATCGCGCAGATTCTGGGCGTGCGCATGACCTTGGCTGCCGTATCCGACGATAACGACTTTCTTATCCTTGATAAGGCCCAAATCGCAATCGGCGTCGTAATAAACTTTCATGATATTTTCTTTCTCTATTTCAATTTAAATTCAAACTATAATCAGCTGGCTTCTGGCCCGCGCATCAATCCCACCACGCCCGTTCGCCCGACCTCGACCAAGCCGACTTCACGCATCAAAGCCACAAAGGTGTCGATCTTTTCCGGTCCGCCGGTGATTTCAAAAATGAAACTGTTGGTGGTCGCGTCAATTACGCGGGCACGGTAAATGTCGGCAAGCCGCATCGCCTCAATCCGCAAATCACCCGCGCCGGAAACCTTGACCAGTGCCAATTCGCGTTCGACATGCGGGCCCGCTTCAGTCAGGTCGGTGACCTTGTGAACAGGGACCAATCTTTCACATTGCGCGATGATTTGGTCTATTACTGGGGGCGGCCCTTTGGTCACTATCGTGATCCGGCTGATTGCGTGATCTTCGCTGATGTCGGCAACCGTCAAGCTGTCGATGTTGTATCCGCGCGATGTAAACATGCCTGCAATTCGGGCAAGCGTTCCAGCTTCATTGTCAACGGTTAGCGTCAAGACATGGCGTTCAGATATTTCTTGCTTAATATGCATTATACAAGCGCCTTTGCTTCGTCATCCATCGTTCCGCTGACTTCATCGCTGTTGAGTATCATCTCGGTATGCGCCGCGCCCGACGGGATCATCGGGAAGCAGTTTGCATTTTTGGTAACGCGGCAATCGAACATCACGGGACCGTCATAGGCCAGCATTTCGGCAATGGCCTCGTCCAGCTTTGCGGGATCGCTTACCCTTATGCCTTTCCAGCCATAAGCTTCGGCGAGCGCGACAAAATCGGGCAAGCTGTCGGAATAGCTTTCCGAATAGCGGCTTTCGTACGTTAATTCCTGCCACTGCCGCACCATCCCCATCCATTCGTTATTGAGGATGAAGACCTTGATTGGCAGGCGATATTGCGTGGCGGTCCCCATTTCCTGAATATTCATCTGGATGGAGGCTTCGCCTGCAATATCAATCACTAGCGCGTCAGGATTGCCCAATTGCGCGCCAATGGCCGCAGGCATTCCATAACCCATCGTGCCCAGCCCGCCACTGGTCAGCCACTTGTTTGGCCCTTCAAAGTGGAAATATTGCGCCGCCCACATTTGGTGCTGGCCCACTTCGGTGGTGATGATCGGGCTTCTATCCTTGGTCGCTGCATACAAACGTTCGATTGCATATTGCGGCATGATCTCTTCGCTTGCGGGCGCGTAGCTTAGGCAATCAACCGCACGCCAGCCTTTGATCCTTGCCCACCATTCGTCCAGCTTGGGCTCGCCAAATTTGCGGCCTTTCCAGACATTTATCATCTGTTTGATAGCGGTTCCAACATCGGCAATAATCGGCAATTGAACGGCAACAGTTTTATTGATCGAGCTGCGATCAATGTCGACATGAATTTTTATGCTATCGGGCGAAAATGCATCGAGACGCCCGGTAATCCGGTCATCAAACCGCGCGCCTAGGCACACCATGACATCGCATTGGTTCATCGCCAAATTGGCTTCGTATGTGCCGTGCATGCCCAGCATACCGAGCCATTGATCACTCGATGCCGGAAAAGCGCCCAGCCCCATCAACGTCGATGTAACCGGCGCGCCGGTTAACGCCGCGAACTCCCGCAATGCTTCGCTTGCTTCTGGACCGCTGTTGATGATGCCGCCGCCGGTGTAAAAAATCGGAGCCTTTGCATTGGCGATCAATTCTACGGCACGGTTAATATCGGCAAAGTCAGCTTCATGGGCAGGAACAAAACGCGGCGCGGCATTGCTTTTGGGCCGGGCAGCATCGGCAGTGGCAACCTGCACGTTTTTGGGAATGTCGATGACAACGGGGCCAGGACGCCCCTTGGTCGCAATCAAGAAAGCTTCCCGCACCACATTTGCAAGTTCGGCTGGATCTTTGACCAGATAATTGTGTTTCGAACAGTGACGGGTAATTCCGACCGTATCCGCTTCTTGAAACGCATCGCTGCCGATCAGGTTCGTGGCAACTTGCCCGGTGATCACGACCAACGGAATCGAATCTAAAAAGGCATCAGCGATACCGGTGACGGCATTGGTCGCGCCCGGTCCAGACGTCACCAATACAACGCCGGGTTTACCGGTCGATCGGGCATAGCCCTCTGCGGCATGCGCTGCCCCGGCCTCATGCCTCACAAGAATATGTTTGATCTTAGCATTCTGAAAAAGCGCATCATAGATTGGCAGAACCGCACCGCCGGGATATCCGAATACAGTGTCAACGCCCAACTCGATAAGCGTTTCGATCAAAATGTCTGCGCCGGATTTTTCCGCCACGTTAAATTCCATTCCTAATGCAATGTTATTCTGCCAGCTAGGGTCAGGACCTTTGTCCGCAGAACGTATGTTGTCCGCCTATTGCTGCAGTGCAGCAGGTTGGCAAGTGAAGGTTCGCTAGAGGTTAGAAAAAACTATGTCAACCACATTCTTTGAAATAAAGTTACAATTTTAGCCATCGCAACGTCATTTATTTCTTCTTCAAACCGCTGCCAACTGTCCGGTGTTTGGTTTCTAAACCAGGTATATTGTCGCTTCGCATATTGCCGCGTCGCCGCTTGACCGCGCTCGATTGCATCTTCCAGAGATATCTCGCCAGCCAGCATCGCCGCAATCTCTGGTACCCCTATCGCCCTCATCAACGGCGTATCATGCGGCAGACCGCGTTCCATCAACCTGCGAACTTCCTCGATTGCGCCGTTTTCGATCATCGCCAGAAACCGCTCGTCACAGCGGGCGTGCAGCCATTGGCGCGGAGGCAACAATATCAGTGGCATCAATTCAATCGACTCCAAAATCCCGCCAACCTTTTGCGACCGCCAATCCAGCAAGCTGCGGTCGGTGCTGCGGATTACTTCCAGCGCCCGCTTGATGCGGCTGTCGTCATTGGCGTGTAGCTGCGATGCGATATTATTATCGGACACAGATAAGGCAGCATAGGCCGCCCGTGTTGACAGTGCGCGGACATCGCGCCGCACCGCTGGATCAATATCGGGCACAGGCGCGATCCCGTCCAATAATGTGCGCAGATATAATCCGGTCCCGCCCACCAAAACGGGGAGCTTGCCTTCCGCGTGCGCCAATATGATCTCCGATTTCGCGTCACGCGCCCAATCAGCGGCCGAACAAGACATTATGCCATCAAGATATCCAAATAAGTGATGCGGTGCGCTTTCCTTTTCCTGCGCAGTGGGCTGCGCGCTCAACACCGGAATATCGGCATATACCTGCGCGCTATCGGCATTGATGATGACGCACTCCTGCTGTGCCGCAAGACGCAACGAAATTGCCGTCTTGCCGCTGGCGGTAGGACCAGCAATAAGCGCCACCGGAAGCTTGTCTTTAGGATTCGTCATGCCCATCGCCACAATAATAGCAGCAGAAACAGCGGATAGCGGATTAATTTCCGAAGCATGTGATATCTTGCGATCCGTGCAGTGTGAACCCGCTGAGATCAATTGGCTACAAATTGGCAAAGCCGCCGATATTGGCTTCACCGGCGACATCCAAACGGCGCGCGGCGCGCTACAAACATTGGCATTGAATGCAGATATTGTCGTTCAACAATTGGAAAACCGGCGCAAAATGCTGCTCATTTCCGACATGGACAGCACCATGATAACGATAGAATGCATCGACGAGCTTGCCGATTATGCCGGTATCAAGCCGCAAATCGCGGAAATCACGGAACGCGCGATGTTGGGCGAGCTTGATTTCGTCGAAGCGTTGCGCGCGCGCGTACAATTACTCGCCGGACTTGATGAGGCGATAATTCAACGCTGCCTGAACGAACGCGTAACGATTATGCCCGGCGCAGAAACGTTGGTGCAAACGATGGCCAACTGGGGCGCGCACACAATATTGATATCAGGCGGCTTCACCCATTTTGCCGAACCAGTCGCCAAACAGATCGGATTTGCAAAATCGTTCGCAAATCAATTGGACATAGCGGGCGGCGTTTTGACGGGCGGAGTTTCCGGGCAGATTGTGGATGCCGCGATAAAGCGGGCACAGTTGGAGGCGTCTGCGATTGAGCACGGCCTTGGTTATGACCAAACATTGGCGGTGGGCGACGGCGCGAATGATATCCCGATGATCGAGGCGGCGGGACTGGGCGTATCCTATCACGCCAAACCGAAAGCCGAAGCCGCCGCCGATTTTGCCATCCGGCACAATGATCTGACGGCAATTCTATATGCTCAGGGCATACGCAAGGCGGATTGGTGCTTGTAATGTAGGATTTGTTCTGGGAACGAAGGGCTTGGCTGCTTGTTTAGGGCGGGCTCTTTGACATTGTTGGCGGCACAAATAGGCGAAGGCAGTATCCTACAAAAAACCGCGATGTAGGAAATAATCGAACTCCGTTCTTTTGAAAAATGTCAAAATAGGTGTCAATCGTGTCAACTAGGTGTCAACTTCGACGTCTTCCGCCTTCAGCCATGTAGGCAAATTTGCCGCTCTCCAGATTGCCCGGCTTCCCCGTTGGCGGTTAAATCTCGACCTGACTGCCCAATTCCACCACGCGGTTTGATGGCAGTTTGAAAAACTCCATCGCGTTGGCGGCGTTGCGCAACATCCATGCGAACATCTTTTCGCGCCAGATGGCCATTCCGGGCAGCTTTGAAGCAATCAAAGTTTGCCGCGACAGGAAGAAGCTGGTCTGCATCATCTCGAACTTGGGTCCGCAAATGTCGACGGTTGCCAGCGCCGCGGGAACATCGGTTTCTTCCAGGAAACCATATTGCAGTTTCAGCCGGTAAAAGCCCTGCCCCATGTCGGCACATTCAATCCGGTTAGCGATGTCGACATACGGCACGTCCTTAATCACCACGGTTAGGATCAACACCCGTTCATGCAGCACTTTGTTATGTTTGATATTGTGCAACAATGCCGATGGTACGCCCGCCGCAGTGGAGGCCATGAAGATCGCGGTTCCCGGCACGCGCTGCGCGCTGTTCGCCGCCGATTTGATGAATATCTCCATCGGCATCGTGCTTTCGGACATGCGTTGCCGCATCAATTGACGGCCGCGCGACCATGTGGTCAGCAAAGTAAAGATAATCCCCCCGATGATCAGCGGGAAATAGCCACCCGACGGAACTTTGAGCAAGTTTGCGCCAAGATATGCAATGTCGACGATAAAGAATACCACCAGCACCGGCAATGCTTTCCACTTTGGCCATTTCCACAGCGTCATCAACACCACCGCAAGCAACACGGTATCAATGAACATCGCGCCGGTAACCGCGATACCATAAGCAGCAGCCAGATTGGTCGATGACTTGAAGAACAACACCAAAGTGATCACCATGATCATCAAGGCCCAATTGATCGCCGGGATATATATCTGACCAGCGGCACTCTCGCTGGTATGCAAGATACGCAGGCGCGGGATGAAACCCAATTGGATCGCTTGCTGTGTCAGCGAAAACGCGCCCGATATGACCGCTTGGCTGGCAATAACTGCGACAATGATGGTGAGGATAATAATCGGCAAGCGCACCAAATCGGGCAGCATCAAGAAGAACGGGTCTTTAATCACCACGGCGGCTTGTTCCGGCGGCAACGACAATACCATCGCGCCTTGCCCCATATAGTTCAGCATCAACGCGGGCAGGACAAATCCGATCCACGCGTAGCTGATCGGGCGGCGTCCGAAATGGCCCATGTCGGCGTATAGCGCCTCCGCGCCGGTAACCGCCAGCACCACTGAACCTAATGCGATAAAGGCGCGAAAACCATCAATCCGAAAGAAGTTCAGCGCGTTCAACGGGTTCAGCGTATGCAGGATAATCATCGGGTCTTTGACCAGATAGATTGATCCGAGCGCGGCCAGGGTTGCGAAATACAGCAGCATGATGGGGCCAAAAAATGCGCCGATTTTTGCGGTGCCGCGGGACTGAATGGCAAATAGCCCCAAAATAATGACAACCGATATTATCAGCGTCCAAGGCTTAAATCCGGTATCAATATATTGCAAACCTTCGGCAGCGGACAAGATCGACATAGCCGGGGTAATCATTAAATCGCCGTAAAACAGCGCGGTAGCAAAAACGCCGAGCATGATGATCGGCGCGGTCCAGCGTGCGCCTTCGGACTTGCGATTAATCAGCGCCAACAGCGCCAGGCTTCCGCCCTCACCCTTATTATCGGCACGCATGATCGTCATGGCATATTTAAACGTCACCACGATCATCATCGACCAAAATACCAGACTGAGTACGCCGTGGATATGCACGGGATCAGGGTTAATCGGGTGATGCCCGGCAAAAGTCTCACGGAAAGCATAAATCGGGCTGGTACCAATGTCGCCAAACACGACACCGATAGCGCCAACGGCTAATGTCGCTAACGATGCTTTTTTGTGGCCGTGACCATGCCCCGAACCTGCAGCTTCGACGTCAACTGCACCGTCAACTGCACTTTGCGACTCTGCCATTATATACCCCTTGGCAATTTACCCCGATGATAGGCCGCTCAATTTTTCTCAAGTCTGACCAAAGTGGACGCGGTTACCACGACAATTGGCACCGCACAACACCGCATTACGTGCGGCATTTGTACAATTTATATACATATTTTCATATATTTAAATTCAGTTTCCCGGCGACTTGGGCACAGAAGCACGCAACTTCTGCAACCCAGCCACCTGCAACTCCAGTCGGCCTTTCCATTTTGCTTCCTTCGGCGCGGTATCTAACAGCCCTTGCCAAAGGCCAATGGCAACGTCGATCCGGCCCTCAAACAAAGCAGCCAAGCCTTCAAAATAGTCCGGCGCCGGTTGCCGCGGATCCAGTTTTTTTGCCTGGTCAAACGCAAATTTGGCTGGCGGGGACATCTGACCCTCGCTGGCCAGCATCACCTGCAATCCCAAACCCGCCCAAAGATCGGCGTTTTGTGGATGCCGCTTTATCCCCGACCGAATGTATGAAGCCGCCAATTGGTAATCGCCATCCCGCGCATAAGCATCCGCAAGGATAAGATATGGCCTTGCACTACTAAAGGTCCGGTCCATTTCCGAACGTGTCCGGATCAATGCTTCAGAAGTGCGGCTCTTTTCCGCCAATTGCTCAGCGGGTGAACCCGCGATACCGGGATTACCTTGCCAGGCATATCCGGCAGCCGCCAACACGATAGCGGCGGCCAACGCTTCCCGGCTGCCACGCGGTATTTTGCCGAAATAAACGAGCGCGGCAAAGGTCACCAAGCCGAGTGTAATCAAGACAATCCAGCCCATCATGGCTTAGTTCCCTTGAACAGTCCGCGCGACATCCAAATGCCCGCTGTCAAAAAAACCAACGGCGAAATCCACAACAATATGGTCAACCAATTTAGCGGCGGGTCAAAGCTGACCCAGTTGCCATATCGCGAGATCATCCACGAACGAATGGCTTCCGGCGGCTCGCCTTTTTGAATTCTCTCACGCACCTCGCTGCGCATCGCGGATGCAATCGGCGCATCGCTGTCGGCAATGGATTGGCCCTGACATTGGATACAACGCAAGGTTTCCATCAGCTCCATGGCACGCGCCTCTTGGGCAGGCTCGGTCAGCTGTTGATTTGCAAAAGGCGCATCTACGCCGGTTCCCTGCGCGCAAAGCGGAGCGGCCAAAAACATCAAGCCTGCGAAAACGCCACGCTTCATTTCGCTTCCCGCAGTTTTTGCATCAATAGCGGAACATGTTCAGGGCGAATGTCACCGACATGCTGATACAATATCAAACCATCGCCGCCGATAATATAGGTTTCCGGCACTCCCGAAGAGCCCAGAGTCAATTGCAATTTCATATCCGCATCCGCTCCGATCCGCGCAAACGGGTTGCCATATTGAGCTAAAAATGCGGTCACATCCTCCGGTCTATCGCGGACGGCAACGCCAAATATTTCTGCGCCCTGCGCTTTTAGTGCCTCAAGCTGCGGTGCCTCTGCCTTGCATGGTATACACCAGCTTGCGAAGATATTCAGTAGTCGCGGTTTGCCGTCGGCAAAATCGTTGGTGCCCAGTTCCATCGTATTACTTGTTGCCGCTGGCAGATCGAATTTGGGTAAGGGTTGCCCAATCATATTGGAATAGACAGTGTCATCCTTGGGCCGCAGCAGGCCGTACATCGAAATGCCAGCAATAAATGCCAAGAATGCCAAAGGCAACCAGATCAATACCCGGCGCATCAATCCATACTCCATTCGCGTATCGCGGCGTCGCCATTTGACGCCGCGAAACATCCTGCTGAACAGGCTCAGAAATCCGCCAAGACGCAATCAGTCCCCCGCCTAGCCAGATCAACGTAACGAACGGCTTCCACCAAAGCCGCACTTGCCAACGGGTGTTTTCGCCCGCGGCCGGTTGAGAAATCACGGCATATAACTGACCATTCCAGCGCGTAAGCAGCGCTGCTTCGCTCGTTTGCTGCACCGGCGTGAAGAAATTGCGTGCTTGCGGGTGCAGAATAAAGGTTTCCGTGCCGATGGTCGCCGCCAATTCACCTTCAAGCGCGACCCAGTTATCGCCGACGACTGGCGACACATTGTTCAATTTGACTTTCCAATCGCCAACTTCACGTTCTTCACCAATTTTCATTGCAGACAGGTTTTCGCTTGAAAAACCGGACTCGCTGGCCATTCCAAAGACCGACACTGCCAATCCAAAATGGGCAATTACCATACCAAACTGCGTCAGCGGAACACGCGCCAAGTTTTTGCCCCAAAGCGGCATCAATGAAGCGAGCGCCAATCCGGCGGCCAATGATAGCGAAAGAATAGCCATCACGCCTGCATCCGGCTTCATCATCACAGCCGCGATCCCTGTGACGATCACCAGGACCAGGGGAGCAATTAGACGGCCGCGCAATCGAAATTTGCTGTCTTGTCGCCACCGTAGCATCGGGCCAAATGCCAATAACAACATCAATATGAGCGCAATCGGCGCGGCGGCCTTGTTGAAATAAGGCGGGCCAACCGAAATCTTACTACCCATCGCCTCCGCCAATATTGGATATAGTGTGCCGATCAAAACAACTCCCAATATTGTGCTGAGCAGGATATTATTGCCGACGATGGCTGCTTCGCGGCTGAGTAAATTGAATGTCTTGCCTTGCGTCACGCCGCCAATACGCAGCGCAAACAAGCAAAAGGCTCCGCCTACATAGAGCAATAGCAGCGCGAGGATAAATGCGCCTCGTTCAGGATCAACGGCAAATGCGTGAACGCTGGTCAAAATGCCAGAGCGGACGAGGAAGGTTCCGGCCATCGACATTGCAAAAGCGATCAAAGCCAGCATCACGGTCCACGCCCGCAATGCATCGCGCGTCGCCAGCACACTGACCGAATGGAGCAATGCCGTGGCCGCTAGCCATGGCATTAACGATGCGTTCTCAACAGGATCCCAAAACCACCAGCCGCCCCAACCAAGTTCGTAATAGGCCCAATAACTACCTGCCGTGATCCCCAACGTTAGGAATATCCACGCCCCCAATGCCCAAGGTCGCATCGCACGGGCAAATGCAGGACCGACCTTCCCCGTCAGCAATGCGCCAACGGCAAAGGAGAACGCCACCGATAATCCGACATATCCAAAATACAGCGTTGGTGGATGGAACGCGAGGCCAATGTCCTGCAACAACGGATTTAGCCCCGCTCCGCTCTGAGCAGCCGGATTGAGGCGCTCAAACGGATTTGAAGACAGCAACAAAAATGCAAAAAAGCCGATCGCCAAGAATGCCTGCATCATCAGTGTAGCGTTCAGGGTCTTTTGATCAAGCCGCTTTTCAAACATCGCCACTGCTGCGCCCGCGGCCGACAATATCGTTACCCACATTAACATGGAGCCTTCGTGATTGCCCCACGCCCCGGCGAGTTTAAATATGGCGGGCTTGTCGATATGACTGTTGCTGGCGACCAGAAGTACCGAAAGGTCGGTCACCCAAAATAGCCACAGCAACGCCAAAAAAGAAACGATACACAACAATCCTTGCATCAACGCAACGGGCCTCGTCAATGCAATGAATGCCTCGCCCTTGCCCGCAAACGACAGCAATCCGGCCACAACTTGCAACATCGCCAAGCCTGCGGCCAGCCATAAAGCGGCAAGTCCGGCTTCAGCGATCACTCTTTAAGGCTTTTCTTGGTCTGACTTGCCGCCGTCATATCAATGTCCTGCAATTCCCTAGGGACATAGTTTTCGTCATGTTTGGCCAACAGACTTTCTGCCACAAATGTTCCGTCCGCATCCAAAGCGCCATCGGCGACTACGCCCGAACCCTCAACAAACAGATCAGGTGTAATCCCGCGATACTGCGCCAAAACTTCGCCGTCCTGGTCTTGAACAAGAAAGTTTATTGTAACGCCGTCTTTTGCGCGCACAATTGATCCGCGCTTTACCATGCCGCCTAGCCTGACAGCTTGACCGGCCGGCACCCGGGCCTCAATTAATGTTGTCGGCGTATAAAAATAGGACGCCTCCTTTCGCAAGGCAGACGCCGCCAACAGCCCCGCGCCCAACAGGGCGATCAGCGCCAATACAGCCAAGATAAGTCTTTGGTTCTTCGCTTTCATTTATTGGTCAGCCGCGTTTCTGCAGATCATCAGCCAAATCTTCTGACCGGCGCATGCTCAAATAGCTGGACATCAACAGCCAGCCCAAGCCCAGACCGGTAACAACATAAGCTGCGATGACAAAAACATGATGGTTCATGCGATCAATCCTCTGCCAATCGGCGCATCCGCGCATCGATTTTTATTTCAGCAAGCGCCGCGCGCATCCTCATCAGCACCACCGCCGCGAATATCAGGCTAAATCCGACGACAGCGGCAAACAAAGGCCACAAATAGGCGGGATCTATGCTGGACCCGCCCAGCGTAATGCTGGCCTTCTGATGCTGGCTTTCCCACCAAATAACGGATCTGTTTATGATAGGGATATTTATTGCGCCGATTACGCCAAAAACTGCTGCCGTCCGGCTGACGTTGCCCTTTTCGCTGCTGGCGTTGACCAAAGCAATATAACCGAGATAGAGGAAAAACAAAACCAGCATCGACGTCAATCGTCCATCCCAAACCCACCAGGTTCCCCAAGTCGGCCGCCCCCAAATTGAACCTGTAATCAAACAGATTGCCGCAAACATTGCGCCCGGAAATGCGACGGCTCGCGCAGCAATGCCCGCCAGCGGGTGCCGCCAAACCAATTGCATCAAGCTGGCCACCGCAATTGCCATCCAGCCTGCCATACCCAGCCACGCGGCGGGCACATGAACGAACATGATTTTGACGGTTTCCCCCATCAATCGTTCGGTCGGCGTACCAAACGCGCCCCAAGACAATGCCGCAATGACCAGCATTATACCCGGCCAGAACAACGCAGCGGTTAGCGGCCTTGCGATACGTAAGAATTTAGCAGGATTAGCGAAACGATGCATACACCCAATCGGGTAGGCGTTTGGCGGCGTTGCTTCAATCAGGAAATGATGCAAACTGCATCGCCGTGATATTATTTTGCACAACCGGCAAAATTAACGCCCAATCAGCCGCTGCGCCATCTTATCGGCCACAACCGCAGAGGGCACATTATCCGATTGGCTTTCATCCCAAATCTCTCGCAAGCGCGCAGGAATCATGTCAATTCGCGCATTCACGTCGTCGACCGTCGAATTGGACAAATATTCCAGCCCAACGTTGATGATACCGCCTGCATTTATCACATAGTCTGGCGCATAAAGTATGCCGCGATCATGCAGGCGCTGCGCGTCATCTGGTGACCGCATCTGGTTGTTTGCACCACCCGCAACCACCGCCACGTCAAGCGCAGTTATGCTGTCCGCTGTTAAAATCGCACCAAGTGCGTTGGGGCTGAAAATATCGGATTTGATCCTCATGATTTCATCCAAGCTTGCCATTGCCGCCCCGGTTTCAGCCGCCAATGATGCCAATTTAACGGCGTCGATATCGGCAAGTGTTAGTTTTGCACCGTCGGCGGCAAGCAAGCGAGCGACGCCGCCGCCAACGCTGCCAATGCCTTGGATCGCGATATGAACACCGGACATGTCAGTGACACCCAATCGCTGGCGCGCCGCCGCCTTTATGCCAAGATAAACACCGCGAGCAGTAAATGGCCCGGGATCGCCGCCTGCTGTTTTTGCGTCAGCTACCGGCAGTCCGGACACATGTCTGGTTTCTTTGGATATCGCGACCATATCAGCGTCGGTCATTCCAACGTCCTCGGCAGTAACGTATTTGCCATTGAGCGATTCTATCGCGCGGCCAAAAGCGCCCAGCAATTCGGCGGTCTTAACTTTGGCCGCATCTGCCAAGATAACACCTTTACCGCCGCCAAGCGGCAATCCAGCCATCGCATTCTTGTAACTCATACCGCGAGACAACCGCAATGCATCGGTAACAGCCGATTGTTTGTCGGCATAATGCCAAAACCGGGTACCACCCGCAGCAGGCCCCAAATGTGTGGAGTGAATGGAGATAATCGCACGCAAGCCTGATTTTGCGTCGTCAAAAATATGCACAAATTCATGTGCATCAAAGTCAGGTAAATCCCAAATCGCGGACATATCGGTGCTCTTCCATTGTGGCGGCGAGCTTTCTGCCCGCGTAAATTAATTACAGCGATTGGCAATATTATTACAGAGGGGTTTTGTCACCCCTTAAACTGCACACGGGTCCCCGCGTTGGAAACGTCAAAGCAAATGAAAAATGGGGCGACCGACGGGACTTGAACCCGCAACTTCCGGCATCACAAGCCGGTGCTCTAACCAATTGAACTACGACCGCCATAGCGCCATTTAGGCAGGCACGCTCCATAAGATCATCGCAGGCAGGGCGTCAAGTGATATTGCCGCCGCATATAGAATGCAGCGGCTATCACAATAGCCCGTCATACGACGAACGCATTATTTCTTGAGGCTAAGACCGCCAAAACGTTTGTTAAACTGGGCGACACGGCCGCCAACATCCAACATGCTGCCGCGTCCGCCAGTCCAAGCTGGATGCGACGAAGGATCGATTTCAAGGGTCAGCGTGTCACCCTCTTTGCCATAGGTTGACCGCGTTTCGTAAACGGTGCCGTCTGTCATTTGCACCTTGATCATGTGATAATCGGGATGAATTCCGGATTTCATGTGTGTTACTCCAAAAATGGGGCTGGTTACCGACCAGCTCCTAGGAAAATAGAAGCGCTGCCCTTAACGGGGCCGCGTGCGAATGGCAAGGACGGTTTTCAATCCACCGCAGAACTTTAATTTAAGCCGGTGGATCCGCGATCATCGCCATGAATTCAGCTTCCGATGCAACTTTATCGCCAATCATCGCTTTGCCCGCAAACTTGCAGGCACGCGCGCTCATCTTGGTAAATGAAACATGCAGGTGAAGCAGGCACCCCGGTTCAACAGGTGCGCGAAATTTGGCGTTGTCGATTGACATGAAATAAACCAACTTGCCCGATCCAGCGAGGCCAAGGCTTTCCATAGCCAATACCCCAGCCGCCTGCGCCAAAGCTTCGATCTGCATCACGCCGGGCATGATTGGCCGTCCGGGAAAATGCCCCTGAAAATAATTCTCGTTCATCGTGACCGCTTTGACCGCGACGATGCGCTCATTCAAAACAAGCTCTTCGACGCGATCGACCAACAGCATGGGATAGCGATGCGGCAGCACCGCCATCACCTTGCGGACGTCATAATTGGCGAAATCGCCCATCTGGGTTAGCGGCTTGTTGGTTGTGCAGGCGCTGGCGTCTGCGGCTGAGCAGCAGCAGCAGCGGCACGTTGTTGTTCTGCAACAAGTTGACCGGGTTGATATCCCGTTGGCGGAACGATTTGCACGCTTGGCACAAGCACATTCAGTTCATCAACAATCGCTTTGGTAATATCAACAGTGCCGGCACGTGCGATGACAGCCTCGGGATTGACCAACAAGTCGACCTTCTTCTTTTCCATTGCGGTCTTTACTGCGGCGTCAATTTTCAAATTAATTTGATCTTCGATATATACCAAAGCAAGCTCGATCTGTTGCGACAGCTGCGCCAGTTCCGCTTGCGCTTCGCCTTGACGCTTCTGGAATGCTTGTCCCGTCGGAGTCACCGACTTTTCAGTTGCGCCGGGCTTTTTTGCTTCTGCTTCATAGGCGGCGGCTAAAATCTGCAACTCAGATTGCAATGATTTTTCGCGCGCGGTGCGTGCATCGATTTGCGGCTTATACGTCACTTTCATTTGCTCGACCGCAGTCCGGTGCGCGTTAGTATTGACAACTGCACCCCGCACATTGGCGGTTGCAATGCCCAGCTTTGATTGTGCCAACACTGCCGGAGCTGTTGCAGTTAGTGCCATGCTAGCAACTGCTGCGAGCATCGCAGCTTTGAGTAGAATCTTCATTAGAATTGTGTTCCCACGTTAAAGGTTATTAATTTTGTGTCGTCGCCGGGTTCTTTTAAAAGCGCCTTAGCGATGTCAATGCGGAATGGTCCGAATGGAGAGCGCCAGTTAACCCCAAAACCGACCGAGAGACGCGGCTTGATTGAGTTTCCGAGGAAACGTTCCTGGCGGATATATGACGGTGTCCGTGCTGTACCATCTGCATTAACCGCAACCGTTGATACGTCAGCCAATCCTTGTGCGTTCACAAACAGATACTGGGGCATGGCAGGCACGCCCGGTGTTGTTGTTGTTGCTGGTATCGCCGTACTAAAAGTTTGCGTATTTGTCAGGATCGGACTGGTCACTCTGAATACCGCGCCTGCATCGACGAATACCGATGGACGAAGACCCAATTCCTTGGCGCCGCTGCCCAACGGGATTTCCAGTTCCGCGCGGGTCAGGTAATAAGCACGTCCGCCGATTGCGTCGTCACGAAGCGGGCTAATATTTCCGTTTGCATCAAGCACCGGTGCGTTGATTGCAACCGCGCTCGCCCCTGTCCCCAACAGTGCGGGTGCGGTCTGTAACAATTGAATGCGAGGTCCGATGCCGCGAATGTCAAAGCCGCGAATTTGCGGTTCTCCAAGGTAAAAACGATCGGTGAGCCGAACGTCATCGATTCCGTTTGCAGCAGATCCACGGTTCTGCAGCGGGTGAATATATCCGCCCTCTCCCGAGAGTGAGAATATAAAGCCCGAATCCGTTACCCGCCAATATTTATTGGCGTTGAGGATCGAGCGCACATATTTGACGCTACCGCCCAATCCGGCAAAATCTTGCGTTAAACTAACGCTGTGCCCGCGCGTCGGGCGCACCCGGTTATCCCGCGTATCATAAAGCAGCGTGTATCCCAAAGTGGACGTCGAACGCTTGCCAATCGCGTCACACAGAAAACGCCCGGCAAGTTGAGCATCGCAAGTCAATGGCAACGGACCGGTGCCGTCTGGATCGGAGAAAAATTGATTTTGATCCAATGTGACATTTTCAAAACTCAGGCCATAACGCGCTTGAAAATATAGATATTCATTAATAGGCACGCCGGTGCGAAGTTGAAAACCCGTGCTGGTCTGGGCATAAGTGGTTTGCCGATTTCCGCTCTGGCCAAAGCTAAAGCTGTTCAAATCGCGCCTAAAAATATCACCCGACAACGCAATTGACCGGTCAAAAAGATACGGTTCTGTGAACCCTATTTCGGCCGATTTGGAATAGCTTGAATATGATACGCTGGCGCGAACTTGCTGTCCTTTGCCGCGAAAGTTGTTTTGTTCAATCGAACCTTGGAAAATAAAGTTCTCCAAGCTGGAAAAACCTGCGGACAATGACAATTGGCCATTGGGCTTTTCTTCGACATTGGTTGTCAAAATAATCCGGTCAGGACCGCTGCCTTGCGTTTGTTCTACTTCAAGGTCTTCTTGAAAATAGCCCAACGACTTGATCCGGTCGGTAGAACGCTTGACTTGAAAGCTGTTGAACGCATCGCCTTCATTCAACCGGAATTCGCGCCGGATAACCTTATCCTGCGTCAATGTGTTACCGTTAATGTCGATCCGCTCAACAAATACACGCGGTGTTTCTGCGACATTGAAGGTGATCCCCATGGTCAGGGTTTCTTTTTCGCGATCAAACTGGGGATTTACGTCGGCAAACGCATAGCCAAACAATCCAGCCGTCTCCGACAGGCTTTCAACCGTATCTTCGACCTGCTTGGCATCATACCAGTCACCTTTTTTCATCCGCAAGGTTGACTGAAGTTGCTCCGATTTAAAGTCGCGGATTTTGCTATCAACTTTTACGTCACCAAATTTGTATCGGTCACCTTCTTCGACCACGTAAGTGATGATGAAATCTTCTTTGTTGGGCGTGAGTTCCGCAACGGCGGAAACCACCCGAAAATCAGCATAACCGTTGGTCAGGTAAAATTGACGCAGCTTTTGTTGGTCAAAAGCCAAACGATCCGGATCGTAGCTGGTTCCAGAGCTGAAGAATCGCGACAGGCGCGCCTGCTTCGTCACCATTTCGCCGCGCAATTGGCCATCGGAGAATTTCTCATTGCCGATGATGTTGATTTGCCGGACTTTGGATTTCGGGCCTTCGGTAATTTCAAAAACAATGTCGACGCGGTTCTGATCGAGCTGAACCATCTTTGGTTCAACGGCTGCGGCGAACCGGCCCTGACGTTTGTAAAGCTCCACGATACGCGCCACATCAGCGCGGACCTTTGACCGTGAGAAAATCTGACGCGGGGCAAGTTTGATCTCGGGTTCGATCTTCTCGTTCTTGATGCGCTTATTGCCTTCAAGGATGATGCGATTTACCACCGGGTTTTCGCGCACTTCGACAATCACCGCGCCATTGTTATTGCGAATCGCGGCATCAGCGAACAATTCGGTGGCGTATAAATCCTTGAGTGCTTGGTCGGCCACGGCTTGCGACCACGCTTGTCCGGTACGCAATCTAATATAGGAACGGACAGTGTCGCCCTCCAACCGCTGTGTACCGACAACCGTTATCGACTGGATGATTTCGCCTTGCTCCGTAGCAGCGGCAGGTGTTGCACCCGCTGTTTGAGCCATTGCTGAAACCGGGATCATCATAGTCGATGCCAACAATGAAATTGTAAGGGACTTAAGTTTCATTTTCATCCGATCTGCTGTTCCGGTACTCGATGGCCAAATTGGCCAAATTTATGCGTTTACAGCTCAAGATGAGCCGCCGTTCCCCCTGCCCGATAAATCGGCGTCAATCAAGCAAACATTGGCGAATTTTATCTGCACACTTCTCACGATCCGAAAACTCCAAATGATGCCAAATCATTAAATGTTACCATCAGCATAAAGCCTATCAGCATTGTAAACCCTGCACGAAATGCCCATTCCTGCACGCGCTCTGTCGCCGGACGCCTTCGCACAGCTTCAATCGCATAGAGCAGCAAATGGCCACCATCGAGCATCGGAATTGGCAGCAGGTTCATGAACCCTAAGTTAATCGAGATCATTGCCGCCAACCAAACAAACGCAGCAAAGCCCAAAGTGAAATGCTCACCTGATATTTTGGCAATTTTCAGCGGCCCTCCCAATTCCTTGACAGATCGCTGCCCCCTAATCATTTGTCCAATTGTCTTAAGAGTTAAGCGGACGATGTTGACCGTTTCTGCAGTAGCCAGAAAGGGGGCTTTCCAAACGCTTACTGGCTCAACCACAACTTTTGAAGAAGAAAGGCCAAGCAAACCACGTTTCATTTCGTTGCCGAACTTGTCGCGCTCCAATGACACCCCGATTGCAACCGTCTTTTCAATTACTGTCCCGCCGCGTTCAATCTTTATCGGCACCGTTTCGCCCGGATAGATTGATACTTCGGTTGCCAGTTCCTGAAAGCTGTCGACATTCGTACCGTTGATGTTCACGATTTTATCGCCAACCAGTATGCCTGCCTTTGCCGCCGCGCTTCCGGATTGAATGGCCGATGCAACAGGCGGATTGACCATCTGGCCATAAGCCACAAGAAAACCAGAGAGCAAGATAATCGCAAAGATAAAGTTGATCGCCGGGCCGGCAAATACAATCGCGGCGCGTTGCCACAACGGTTTGGATTGAAACGTTTGATTTCTCTCGATTTCGGACAATTTGTGCCAATTTTCATCTGTCTTACCGGCTGGATTCATATCGCCTGCAAACTGCACATATCCGCCCAGCGGCAGCGCACCGATGCGCCATAATGTGCCGCGTTTATCCACCCTGCCCCACAATTGCGGACCAAAGCCGATGGAGAATTTCTCCGCCTTTACGCCGCACCAACGGCCGACCCAGTAATGGCCCATTTCATGTACCACGACCAACGTGCCTATCAGCATAACGAACGCGAAAAGCGTGACCAAAATATTCGGGCTTTCAAGCGGCATCAAGTATTTCCTCAATCATGGCATTCGCATAGCGCCGCGCATCTGCATCGATGCTGAACAAGTCGTCCAGCGATTCAGGCGCGGCGGGACAATAATGATCCAGCGTGTTTTGGCAAATCGCGATGATTTCCAAAAATCCGACTTGACCGCGAAGGAACGCCGCCACCGCAATTTCATTGGCAGCATTCAATATCGCGGGTTTTGCGCCGCCGTCCTGGATAGCCATGCGCGCAAGGGCAAGGGCCGGAAAGCGCACCAAATCAGGCGCTTCAAAATCAAGCTTTGCGATTTTAGCAAGGTCTAAAGGTGTGCAATTTGTCGCGATACGGTCCGGCCAAGCCAATGCACTGGCGATCGGGATGCGCATATCAGGGGAGCCAAGTTGCGCGATTGTGGAGCAATCTACAAATTCCACCATCGAATGAATTACCGATTGCGGATGCACCAAAATGTCGATTTTATCGAGGCCGACCGGGAACAAATGGTGTGCCTCGATCAGCTCCAGCCCCTTGTTCATCATTGTTGCCGAATCAACGCTAATTTTTGCTCCCATATCCCAATTGGGATGGGCGACCGCCTGTGCAGGGGTGACGTTTCGCATTTGATCGAGCGTGAAGGTGCGAAACGGGCCGCCGCTTGCGGTCAGCGTGATTTTGCGGACTTGATCGATGGTTCCTCCCGCAAGACATTGGAATATGGCATTATGCTCACTGTCCACTGGCAACAACGTCGCGCCCGTGCGCGCCACCGCTGCCATCATCATCGCACCAGCCGAAACCAGCGCCTCTTTATTGGCCAGCGCCACAGTCTTGCCTATGCTCAATAGCGGCCAGCGTGGGCTTCAGCCCTGCGCAGCCAACAATCGCCGCCATTGTCCAGTCCGCGCCCATCTGCGCCGCCGCAATCAGCGCATCTTCGCCAGCCGCCGCCGTGATGCGTGTTCCGGCCAGAGCCGCCTTGAGCGCGGGATACGCCGCCTCATCAGCGACCACCGCGATTTCGGCGTCAAATTCGATGGCCAGCTTGACAAGGTCTGCGGCGTTGGAGTTCGCTGTAAGCGCGATGATCCGGTACGCACTGCGGTGCTGGCGCACGAGGTCTAGGGTTGAGAGGCCAACCGAGCCGGTAGCGCCAAAGATTGATAGGGTGCGGCTCATTTGGGCAAATCGATTGTTATAGTATGCTTGCCTTGCGAAGATGATGTTGGAGTTACTAACGCGAACAAAGATGCGATAAAAAACACCGCAATCATACCATCCGCTCGATCAAGCAGGCCTCCGTGACCCGGAATCAAATTGCCGGAGTCTTTTACCCCGGCCTTACGCTTCATCCAGCTCTCAAGAAAGTCGCCCGACTGCGCGGTTAGACCAATTACACTGCCGATAAAGAGCGCCAAAAACACAACGAACCCGCGGATTTCAGGTTCTCCAAAATCTGACTGCGTATTGGTCCAATAGATAAAGGATACAATTGAAGCGGATAATATGCCCCCGATTAAACCAGCCCACGTTTTATTAGGACTGATGGATGGTGCAATTTTGGGCCCACCGATTGTACGTCCTGAAAAATATGCTCCGACGTCAACCGCGATAACCAACCCGATAAACAGCGCGGCGTCCGACAACCCTGTCGGCGAAGAACGAATTGTTACAAGGGCCCATATTGCAGAAACGATGTAAATCGCTCCGCCCATCATCCATAAGGATTTGGAGACCGACGTTGCGCCGATCTTATCGGATAGCCCCCACCACTCCCATAGCAGCCCAAATGCTATTAGCAGTGAAAATGCTAAAAATATCAATCCGCCAGCCCATAACGCGCCGCCAGATACGATCATCATAACCACTGCCGATATGGCGCGGGTTTTGAGGTCGGATTTCGTTGGTAGATCGCTCATGAAATTCTCGCCAAATTGATACTGACGTAGTCCGCCACCAAGCACTCGTCATTCCCGCGCAGGCGGGAATCCAACTCCTGACTTTGCATTAACGGAAACCGCAGGAGCTGGATTCCCGCCTGCGCGGGAATGACGGAGTGAAGTTGTTTGCATTAAAACCTCAACTCATCGCCCGCCATACCTCCGTTCGCGCCCTGCAAAATCTTTCAGCGCCTGTCCGAACTCTTCTTTACCAAAATCCGGCCACAACGTGTCGGTGAACCAAAACTCGGCATAGGCCGCTTGCCACAGCATGAAGTTTGACAGCCGGTGTTCGCCCGACGTGCGGATCAACAAATCAAGCGGCGGCATGTCGGCGGTATCGAGATTGGCTTCAATCGCTTCCGCCGTAATCGCGCCGCCCGCCGCCGCCGCATTGGCCGCGCGCACCAGTTCATCCTGCGATCCGTAATTCAGCGCGACCGCCAATGTCGTGCGCTTATTGCCCGATGTTCGCGCAACTGCATCTTCAATCATGTCGACAATATCGGGCGCGAGTGCCTTGTAATTACCGATTATTTTTAACCGGACGTCATTTGCTACAAATTCGGCAATATCCGATTTGATATACGCGCGCAGCAACCCCATCAGGTCGCTTACTTCGTCTTCCGGGCGTTTCCAATTTTCCGAAGAAAATGCATAGAGGCTCAACGCCTCCAACCCGAAATCGCCCGCAGCGCGCACGATATTGCGCACCGCCTCCACGCCGCGTTTGTGCCCCACGGCTCGCGGTAACATGCGCTGTTTGGCCCAACGGCCATTGCCGTCCATGATGATGGCAACGTGGCGGGGGAGGCCTTTTGTGATGCTCACGGCTTTAATGCTTTCAAAGCATAACCAAAAAACCGTAGCCCTGAGCTTGTCGAAGGGCGCTTTACAGACAGGCGTGCTTCGACAGGCTCAGCACTGCGGTTTGAAGGAAGGCACAGCAAAATCACTGGCTCAGGATTTCCTTTTCCTTTGCACCCGCAGCATCATCCACCGCTTTGATCATATCGTCGGTGATTTTCTGCACTTCGGTTTCCAGCCGCTTGCGATCATCTTCGCTAATTTCTTTTTTATTTTCATCGGTTTTCAGCGCATCATTGCCATCGCGCCTGACATTGCGGATCGCGATCTTGGCTTTTTCTGCATATTGCCCGGCTAGCTTCGCCAACTCCTTGCGGCGCTCTTCGGTTAAGTCCGGTATTGGCAGTCGCAACGTTTGTCCCTCGGTAATCGGGTTCAATCCCAACCCAGCAGAACGGATAGCCTTTTCAACCGGCGTCACATTGGACCGGTCCCATACCTGCACCGTCAACATGCGCGATTCAGGTGCGCTGACCGTGGCGACTTGGTTGAGCGGCATGTGCGATCCGTAAACCTCAACCACCACAGGATCGAGCAAGGTTATGTTGGCGCGTCCAGTCCGCAGCCCGCTTAGATCACCCTTGAGCAATTCAACGGCACCTTTCATGCGCCGTTCAATGTCTGCCTTATCATATTGTGGCACAGTCTTTCCCCTTTTATCTATTCAGCCTGCATTGGACACGGTTGTACAAACACCGGTGCCATTCAAAACTTTTGCCAGATTTCCCTGCTCCCGGATCGAGAATACCACGATCGGAATATCATTGTCACGGCACAAGGCAACGGCACTGGCGTCCATAACTTTCAAGTTGTCGGAAAGCACGCGGTCAAAGCTCAGCGTTTCATATCGCACAGCATTCGCGTCCTTCTTTGGATCGGCGTTGTAAACACCGTCAACGCTGGTGCCTTTGAGCAACGCATCGCATTTCATTTCGGCAGCACGCAAAGCGGCCCCTGAATCGGTAGTGAAATAAGGCGCGCCAACTCCGGCGGCGAAAATAACCACCCTGCCCTTTTCCAAGTGCCGTTCGGCGCGGCGGCGGATGACGGGTTCACAAACCTTGTCCATCTCGATTGCCGATTGCACCCGCGTTGGCACGCCCAATTGCTCGAGTGCATTCTGCATCGCCAGTGCGTTCATGATGGTCGCCAGCATACCCATATAATCGGCCTGCGCCCGGTCCATACCCTTGGCTGCGCCCGCCATACCGCGAAAGATATTGCCGCCGCCTATGACCAGGCAGATTTCAAGGCCGGTTTCTTTGGCAGCCTTGATTTCGCCAGCCATGCGGGCAACCGTGTCAGGATCGATACCAAAGGCACCGTCGCCCATCAATGCTTCGCCGGATAATTTGAAAAGGATGCGGCGATAGCCAGATTTGCTCATAATGTCCTCACCCCGGTTTTTATACAATAATGGCGCATAGCTATAGGAGCCACGCGCCATATCGCCAAGGGGTTCGCCGCAGTTTTTTGCGGCTATATCCCCTTATGTTTACAAGCCTGCGGCTGCCGCCACTTCTGCTGCGAAATCACCCACTTCTTTTTCGATGCCTTCGCCCAATTGGAACCGGACATAATCGGTGAGCGCGATCGACTTTCCAGCAGCCTTACCAGCATTTGCAATAACGTCCGCAATTGGTGTTTTGCTGTCCATTACAAACAATTGGCTAAGCAAAGCGTTCTCTTTGGCGAACTTCTTAATCGAACCTTCAACCATTTTTTCAACGATGTCGGCTGGCTTACCTGATTCAGCTGCCTTTTCGCGCGCAATGCCGCGTTCGCGTTCCAACGTGTCGGCATCCAAGCCGCTTTCGTCAAGCGCCAACGGGAATGCGGCGGCAATGTGCATCGCAATTTGCTTGCCAAGTCCGTCCAGCGTTTCGGCGTCTGCGTCGCTTTCCAACGCTACCAACACGCCAATTCCGCCCATTCCGGCCGACGCCGCGTTGTGAACATAAGAAACGACACGGCCATTGTTGACCGAGACCGATTTTACCCGGCGGATAACCTGGTTTTCGCCGATAGTTGCAATGTTGCTGGTCAGCTTGTCTTGAACAGTTTCACCATCGGGATAAGCAGAAGCCAAAATAGGTTCGACGTCATTAACAGCCAAATCCAATGCCAAGCCCGTTACTTTGCGGACAAAATCCTGGAACTGTTCGTTCTTTGCGACAAAGTCGGTTTGGCTATTCACTTCGATTGCGGTGCCCTTGGTTCCGGCTACTGCTACGCCAACCAGTCCTTCGGCAGCGGTGCGGCTCGATTTTTTGGCAGCAGTCGCCAAGCCCTTCGAACGCAGCAGATCTACCGCTGCTTCAATATCACCAGCGGTTTCGGTCAAAGCCTTTTTCGCATCCATCATGCCCGCGCCCGAACGGTCGCGGAGTTCTTTCACAGCAGCGGCAGTAATCTCGGCCATGTTTTGTGTCCTTTAGATTTTCAACAGTGATTATTACTGTAGTGTTTAATACTGTCATCCCCGCATAAGCGGGGATCCATGGAGAGATTTCACTCCAAAAGTGGTGTCATCACACCATGGATTCCCGCGAACGCAGGATTGACATTTATCTTCTTACGCCTCGGCGGCAGGAGCAACCTCTTCAGCAGCGACAGGAGCTACTTCAACGGCAGGCGCAGCCTCTTCAGCGGCAGGAGCGGTTTCAGCAGCAGGAGCGGCTTCAGTCAAAGCTGGTTCAGCAGCAGGTTCAACTTCCGCGCCCACATCAACGCCGGCAGTTACCTTTTGCTTCACATTGCCTTGCGTCGCCGCAGCGGCAATTGCTTCACAATATAAACGAATGGCGCGTGCGGCGTCGTCGTTTGCAGGAACCGGGAAGGCAATTCCGCTTGGATCAACGTTTGAATCGAGGATCGCGATGACCGGAATGCCCAAAACATTGGCTTCCTTAATTGCGAGTTCTTCTTTGTTGGCATCGATAACGAACATCACGTCGGGAATACCGCCCATATCGCGAATGCCGCCGAGTGACATTTCAAGCTTGTCACGTTCACGCGTCATTTGCAGCGTTTCTTTCTTGGTGAAGCCAGTGCCGTCACCCGAAAGCTGTTCTTCCAGCGTTTTCAGTTTTTTGATCGAATTGGAAATGGTTTTCCAGTTGGTCAACATCCCGCCCAACCAGCGATGGTTGACGAAATGCTGACCCGAAGCGCGCGCCGCATCGGCGATCGGGCCTTGTGCTTGGCGCTTTGTGCCAACGAACAATACCTTACCGCCATGGGCAGCAGTCTGTGCGACAAAATCCAGCGCGCGTGCAAACAATGGCACGGACTGCGATAGATCAAGAATATGGATACCATTGCGCGCGCCAAAAATATATGGCTTCATGCGTGGGTTCCAACGGTGAGTTTGGTGGCCGAAATGCGCTCCGGCTTCAAGCAATTGCTGCATGGTGACGACTGGTGCCGCCATAGTACTTCTCCTTCCGGTTGATCCTCTGGGAAACTAGAACTTTACCTCGGCCATTAAGATCGAGGGTCAGCACCGGTATGTGCGTTTCCCATGTGGTTTGAATGCGCGCCGTTAAAGGCAGCAGTTGGATTCGTCAAGTGTGTAAAGACCAATGTGAAGACCGATGGTCCCAAAAGACCAATGCAACAACCCGCAACCCAAAGGCGCGCGTTCTGCGGGTTTGTTGCAATTAGGCCGCTCGTTCAACCCTGCTTAGTTGATCCACTGGCCCGTGCCAGTGCTTTTATTGTCCTTTGCATGATTGGTCAGGCTACCGCGACGCCCCTTGTAAACACCGGTTTTGCCGTACATCCCGCCAATGCAACTATTTTCCGTCGCCCCCAAAATATCGCAACCAAATACCACCGAATAATCGCCCTCGGCAGAGGTTACGTTGCAGATTGAGTGCATTTTAAACACCGAATCTGTGGGCGGAGTGGTCATTGAAACACAAACAAATTTGGTCTTGGTTTTACCGCCAGTCGAGGTTGTGCCTTGTGACGTGCCGGTAAAGTAGCTGCCGCCATAGCTGCTGCCATCGGCGCGCGCTCCGCCCACAGACACCGGCGGCCCGTCCATTTGCGATTCAAAGGTAAATGTTTCTGCGTTGGCGTTACTGCCAGCCAAACAGGCCAATACGGCCACGAATTTTAAGTATCTTTGGGTCATGCTAGTTCTCCTCCATTCAAGAAAGATTGACAACATTGTCAGCTAGCGACCCTGATATTACCGCATTCCTATTCCGCCATTGATGGCAGATTATTAGAAAATAAACGGCATCCAACGTCAAAAAAAGTGCGCCTGAAAATCGAATGTGTCGAGTCAATAAAATGCACTCAAAATTACAATAGCTTGCAAGCCAGAATGCGATGCGACTCACATTTATTGTTTTAGCAAGCATTGAAATAATGATTGACAATACGGAACATATAGTGAACATTACGCAAATGCTGTTCATCTCCCCGCAAGCTTTCTGCGTCTATAGGTAAGGAGTTACCGGGGGCACGATAAGGATCCGGTTATATGTTGGTATTAGTCTCTACCTTGTTTTTGTTGGCCATCTGCGCTGCCGCGTTGGCAATCTTCGGCACAATCTCAAACAGCATGCCTCGCATCATCGAGGTTTTGGACAGCCGCGGAAAAACCGCGCTGCGTTCGCGAACAATTCACATTGGCGCACTGCGATCAACGGTCGCATCCGGTAACGCAGCCGCACTGGCCTCGCGCCCCCGTTTGGTGGTGGATAACAATGCGCCGACGATGCAAAGTTCCGGCGATGTCAATCCCGCCATGCCTTTGGCCGCTTGACGGCTGGGATTAATCGGCGTGATGATTGTCGAGTAATTGCGACGTTCAAGCGCCAAATAGGAACAGTCTAAGAGCGGACTTTGGCCGAGTGCAGCACCACATCACTGGATCGGCAGCTTTGTTGGGGGGAGCTGACAGGCGGCTTTTGAGCTGGTTTTAACAAAAACCGCCGTTCTGACGTTGCAATTCACTGGACTGCAGAAAAAGTGTTTAAACGCCGGCGTTCGTCCAATCGGCTTTCTCACGGGGGCTTGCTCGGTCAAACTTTGATCAAAACGAACTGAACGAAGTATCGAAGAAAATTTGTGTTGCAGCTTAAAAATTTAGGATAAATAGTCTGATCATTAAATCGAGGATGGAAAATTGACTGAGCCAGTTGAGAGCAACAACGGGCGGCAGCCAAAAGAGATACTGTTAGATTTGCATAACCGCCTTTCACTCACCGACGATGAGGCTATGGTTAAGATGATCTGGGCGACCAGAGTACTACAATCAAACGATCCAATGCCCGCCGGTCATATCATCCGCGATTTCCCAAAAGCGGCAATGACTTCAGATATGATGAACGACTTAGCAATTTATCCATGGTATTTGGAGACTCTTACGAATGAGCTGTTCTCGTCGACGAAGCATAACTTTTACAGGTTCGTCGACTGTCGAAGCTGGAACACGATTGCGGATTTTCGAAACTTGCTTTGGGAACTGGATGGCGCAGAATTCAACACACAAGGTGAAGACGTCACAATCCTTAAAACGGTGAACAAAATTATTGCACTTCAATTGCCATGGCAGCGAAGCTCTTTGACTATCTCTCAGTTATATCGAAATATCTTCATTTACGGTCAAGGCCAGTGCGCCGACTATTTTGAAAGCACACACGGCCTTTCAATCAACGAATTCACCTTGTTTGGTTTTGGTCTAAAGTCACTTTTCGACGCGCAATTGTGCTACCCTCGCGATGCCGATTTTAGCGTAATGGGAATCTCGCGTGATGCCCGAGATTTGGCTTTGAAGCGACTATGTGCCCCAATCGAGGAAGCCCGTTGTGAGGCAGTCCAAGCGCGGGCTATGGATATTACTACAGCATACAAGCCGAGTGTGCTCCGGCGATATCCTTGCATTGCATTCGGCCCTAAACGGCGCCGAATATACGCGCCATTGCCCGATTTGATCGGCTCGCGCATCACGTCGGGACTATTTTATGATGTTGTCCGCGGTGGCCCAAGGATAAGGGAGGAATATGGAAGACGGTTCGAGGAATATGCAAGAAAATATCTGCGGGCAATTCTACCTAATCTTAGTTTGCTCGACGAATGGTCTTACAAAGTTTCAAGTCAACGGTTCGATTCTCCAGATATTATCGGCCTAGAGAACGATGGAGATCGGGTCAGCTTTATCATTGAATGCAAGGCGCATCGCATGTCTCACGCTGCTCGCTTTGGCAATAATGCGTCTGAACAACCTGGCTACGACGAAATGGCAAAAGGTGTCTTTCAGATATGGCGTTTCCTTGCGCATTGCAGGCTTGGAAAAACTGGGCGATCTGCAACAAGCCGTCCTGTCGGGATCGTCCTCACGCTTGATGAATGGTTGACTGGAGACCTGGACTTGCGTCGAGAGGTTATGAAACGCGCTGTTGCATCATCGAAGAATTCGAACGGTATTGTGTCACCGCAGGACCAGTGCCCGATCATTTTCTGTTCCATTACCGATTTCGAAAATGCGACAAGAAGCGCCAGCCTATCTTCCTTCAAAGCAGCAGTGGATTTGGCCTCAACAGATGTGCGAGAAGGCCATCTATTCTCATCGGTGCACCTAGAAGTGGCGGAGCCTAAGGCAATAAGGCGAGAGTATCCCTTCAAAGCCGACTTGGGTGAACTGCTTCCTTGGTGGCGCGCTTTGAAAGCTGCGGCTTTGTCGCAAGCCGCTTCAGGAGTTTAAGTGACGTGTGATTAAGTGTTAGCATTTTTTACTCTCAAAATTACAATATAATGTCCGCTTTCAAGGTCGCTATTAAGCTGAACAAACGACCGCAATGTTATCGGAACCTGCCGACCTCCTCGTACACAATCAAGCGGCAGCTTTTCCAGCTACCAGCCCAAAAAGTAGCCATTCCCCACCCACTCCCACCATTGGCAGTTTGGACAATTCATTGGGTCGCGCTTGACCGCGACGGCGCGATAGATTGGCTGGGCCACTGGTCGTCCGCCTAGCCAACCTAGATATCACCCCCGCATTAATGCTTGTAATGTAGGATTTGTTCTGGGAACTATTGCTGTGGCTGCTTGTTTGGGGCCGGGCTCTTTGACATTGTTGGCGGTCAATTTACCTCCTTCGCAGCCCTATTTGCGGAGACTGAAATTTACGAAAAAAATTACGGTGTTGGAAATTATATAACGCCATTCTTTCAATAAAATTCAAAATAGGCGTCAATCTTGTCAACTAGGTGTCAACTTGGGCGATTTTGGAACCGATGCGGCCCCATTGCGCGATGGCAAAAACTGCTTCCGAATCGCCTCTGCGAGTGTCCTGTTTTTCGGGCGGGGCGAACGCTTATAATTCGGCCATTAGAGCGTGATGGCATATAGTTGCACCGGATTATTGCGCCGAATTATTGCACCGAAGTGCTGAGCCTGTCGAAGTACGCCTCGCCGTGAAACGTCCGTGGGCAGGCTCAGGGCTACGGTTAAATTTCAACCTTATGCCATCACCATCAAGTGCAGGATGACATGACACTGAAACACAACTCCCTATCCGTTCGTGCTGCCTCTCGATGCCCCAAACCTCCCGCGCCCCAAACCAAAAAAGCCGCCCCATTACGGAGCGGCCTTTCCAGTGTCTGCAACTAGACAGCGCTATAAGCGCGGTATTAGTTAACTGCGTCTTTCAGAGCCTTGCCGGCTTTGAACTTAGGCTGATTGGAAGCCTTAATTGTCATTGTTTCGCCGGTGCGTGGGTTACGGCCGGTTGATGCCTTGCGCTTTGCTACAGCAAAAGTTCCAAAGCCAACCAAACGGACGTCGCCGCCACCTTTCAGCGCGCCGGTGATTGAATCAAATACTGCTTCAACGGCCTTACCAGCATCAGCTTTGGTCAAGCCGCTTGCATCGGCTACTGCGCTTACGAGATCTGCTTTATTCATAATACGGGAACCCCTCCTGTAGGTACAATTAGTTATTCGAATGAATCGCGGCCATGCCGTGACGCGATAATGAGCAGAAACATCGGCTTGTCAAAGGAAAAACCGCGCTAAACCGCGAAAGTGCCGACTAAATGCGTAAAGTTTTCTAAATTTAACCTACCAATGTTCTAATGTGTAACAGTTGTGGACGCTTCGCCGCCCGGCCCTGGCGGCAATAACGCCGCAAGTTCATCGGCTTCAGTCCACTCGACAGGCGCCAATGGCTCACACAAAGCGCGGGCCAACACCTGATCGACATGCGATACTGGGATGATTTCCAGCCCATCTTTGATGTTCGCCGGAATTTCGACCAGATCCTTTTCATTCTCCATCGGGATCAGCACAGTCTTTATACCGCCGCGCAACGCAGCAAGCAGCTTTTCTTTCAACCCGCCAATCGGTAGCACTCGTCCCCGCAAGGTTACTTCGCCAGTCATCGCAACATCGCGGTGAACCGCAATTCCGGTCAGCGTCGAAACAATTGCGGTAACCATACCGACACCAGCGGACGGACCATCCTTTGGCACTGCCCCCTCGGGAAGATGGATGTGAATGTCCTTACGTGCAAACAGGCTGGGCTTAATGCCGTAACTTGGCGCACGCGCCTTGACGTAGCTAAGCGCGGCCTGAATGGATTCGCCCATCACCTCGCCAAGTTTACCGGTGGTGCGGATTTGCCCCTTGCCCGGCACAGTCACTGCCTCGATCGTAAGCAATTCGCCGCCAACTTCGGTCCATGCAAGTCCGGTGACTGCGCCGATCTGGTTCTCTTCCTCGCCAATGCCGTGCTGATATTTGCGAACGCCGGAAAACTCGGCCAAATTTTCAGGCGTGATGGCGATACCGGTCGTCTTGCCTTCTAATATCCGCCGCAGCACTTTGCGCGCCAGCTTGGCAATTTCGCGCTCCAGCGTGCGAACGCCTGCCTCACGGGTGTAATAGCGGATTAGATCACGCAGGGCATCGTCGTTCAACGAAAACTCTTCGTCCTTCAATCCGTGCGCTTTCACCTGCTTGTCCAGCAAATGCCTCTTGGCTATCTCGAGCTTTTCGTCCTCGGTATACCCTTCCAAGCGGATGATCTCCATCCGGTCGAGCAACGCTTGCGGCAAATTCATACTATTGGCGGTTGTTACGAACATCACATCGGAAAGGTCGAGATCGACCTCCAGATAGTGATCGTTAAACTTGTTATTCTGTTCCGGATCGAGCACTTCAAGTAATGCCGACGCGGGATCGCCGCGGAAATCTTGGCCCAATTTGTCTATTTCATCTAGCAAGAAGAGCGGATTCATCGTCCCTGCTTTTTTCAGGTTGGCCGCGACTTTACCCGGCATGGAACCAATATAGGTGCGGCGATGACCGCGAATTTCCGCTTCGTCGCGGACGCCGCCCAACGATTGACGGATAAACTCGCGCCCGCATGCTTTCGCAATCGACCGACCCAGTGAGGTCTTACCCACTCCCGGCGGGCCAACCAAACACAAGATCGGCCCCTTCAACTTGTTGGTGCGCGCCTGCACCGCCAAATATTCAATGATCCGGTCTTTTACCTTTTCCAACGCGAAATGGTCGGCATCCAACACTTCTTGGGCCTTTGCAATGTCGCGTTTCAACTTCGATTTCTTGCCCCAGGGAATGCCAAGCAAATTGTCGAGATAGTTGCGTACAACAGTCGCCTCGGCTGACATCGGTGCCATACCGCGCAACTTCTTTAATTCAGCCTGCGCCTTGCTCTTCGCCTCTTTGCTGAGCTTGATGGTATCGATGCGGGTTTGCAATTCGGCCAGCTCGTCGCCGCCTTCGCCGTCATCATTACCCAGTTCGCGCTGAATGGCTTTCATTTGCTCGTTCAAATAATATTCACGCTGGGTTTTCTCCATCTGCCGTTTTACGCGTCCGCGGATTTTCTTTTCCACCTGCAATACGCCCAGCTCACCCTCCATAAAGGCAAAGGCCATTTCCAACCGGCGCAGCGGGTTAGATTCGGTTAGAAGTGTTTGCTTATCCGCCACTTTCAACTGAATGTTCGCGGCAACGGCATCGGCAAGCGCAGATGGATTGTCGATCTCGCTCAATTGCACAGCGGTTTCGGCCGGCATTTTCTTGTTGAGCTTGGAGTAATTATCAAACTGTTCGGAAACAGAGCGCATCAATGCCGAAGCTTCAGGCCCTTCAGCGACGGCTTCTTCAACGATTGTAACCGCTGCCTCCACATAGTCTTCGCCGCGGTCATGCAACTCGGCCAACTTCGCACGTTGCTTGCCTTCAACCAACACACGGACCGTGCCATCGGGAAGTTTCAGCAATTGCATGATCTGTGCTGTGACGCCGATATCATATAGGTCGTCCTTGCCGGGATCATCCTCAGCCGGATCTAACTGCGCCACCAGAAAGATTTCTTTGTCAGACGCCATCGCTTTTTCGAGCGCGACGACGGATTTATCGCGGCCGACGAACAACGGCACAATCATGCCGGGGAAAACAACAATATCGCGCAACGGCAACAACGGGAAAACCTGTTCCATAAAAACTCCAATATCGGACTAGCAGCAACGGCGGCCAATCCTTCGAAGTTTAATATGTGGCTATTTACACCGCGTTCAATGGCTTTGCGACCGAATGGCGAAATATTCTGTGCAAAACCCCGCCTTAGGCCTTGTTCCGCTCAACTGGGAGCAGGCTGGTGCTGCGATCACCTGAGCGCAACTGAATCAAAGCCCCGTCCGCGCTCAAAACGGTAGCTTGAAACCTGCTGGTAATGGCAAACCACTGGTCATTTTTCCCATTTCTGCGTTACTTGCCGCGTCTGCCTTTTCCCGGGCATTATTAAATGCCGCCACAATAAGGTCTTCCATCATTTGCTTGTCACTTGGCACAATCAGGCTTTCATCAATTGCTATCCCGATAATCCGGCCCTTGGCAGTCGCCCGCACTTTGACCAAGCCGCCGCCCGAAACGCCCTCTACCTCTATTTTGTCGAGCGTATTTTGCGCTTCTTCCATTTGTTTCTGGATATTTTGAGCGGCCTCTTGCGCAGCCTTGATCATTTCTTCCATGCTTTTCATGCGCTGGCACTCCGTTTGTCGTCTAATTTATCGCTATCAAGCAATTCCGCCTCTGGAAAGGCTGCGAATGCGGCTTTGACCAATTGCGATTCCATGATCAAATTCCGTTCCGAATCCGCCTGAGCGCGCTCCACTTCCAATATCGAAGGAGCAGCCTCCGCATCATGGCGTTGTTCCAGTTCCCAGCGTTCGCCGGTCACCTTGAACAGGGCATCACGCAATTCGCTATCAAATCCGGGCGCTACTGGCCCGGACAGCTGATATACCAGCTTTGGCGGTGCGAACTCCACCACACGCATGACATCGCGCATTGTGGATTCGAGATTGACAAAATTCTGTGCGCCAAGCTGTTCCAACATAGCCGGGAAATCAGCCGGCATTGATGAATGCGCCGATGCCGCAGCGGCTGGCGAATTTGCGCTTCCTGAAGCAGCTACTTCACCTGAACCGTCCGCTTGACCAGAACCAATAGCAGCCCCCTGCTCCAACAAGCGGGCAAGTTGTCCTGGATCGGGCAGGCTGGCTCCGTGGATAACGCGCAGCAGCGCCATGTCGCTGGCCTCCAATGCCATCGCCGCATGGCTAACCTCGTCATGTCCCTTTAACAGCAATTGCCACAGCCTGTGCAGCAACGGAAATGACAGCCGTTCGCCATATTCCTCAATCGTATCACGCGCCGATTGATCCAGCCCGGCATCATGCGGCGCGCCAATTTTGGACAGCGTCAGCCGGTGAACCTCCGACAAAAGACCGGACATCATCGCCAACGGTTCCACGCCAAGCCGGTATTGCGAACGTGCCTCGGCCAACATCGCCTGAGCATCACCGGACAGCAGCAGCCCGAACAAGCGCCGAACCGCCGACTTATCCGAAAGCCCCAGCATATCGCGGACCTGCGCCGCCGTAACCGTGCCGTCGCCGTCCATGTCGGCATGGGCGATGGCTTGATCCAATATCGACAGCCCGTCGCGTACAGAGCCTTCTGCGGCTTGGGAAATCAGCACGAGCGCCTCTTGTTCGGCGTTCACATTTTCCTTGCCGCAGATTTCGGCAAAGTGGCTGGTCAAAAGCTCTGCCGTAATCCGCTTCAAATCAAACCGCTGACACCGCGACAATACCGTGATCGGCACCTTGTTCACCTCGGTCGTGGCGAACAGGAATTTCACATGGCCCGGCGGCTCCTCCAGTGTCTTGAGCAGTCCATTAAACGCCTGTTTTGAAAGCATGTGAACTTCATCGATAATGTAAATCTTGTACCGCGCCGATACCGCAGAATAGCGCACAGCCTCAATAATTTCGCGGATATCGTCGATACCAGTGTGGCTGGCGGCATCCATTTCGATCACGTCGATATGCCGCCCCTCGGCAATTGCCACGCACGGTTCGCACACGCCGCACGGCGCAATCGTCGGCCCGCCCTGCCCGTCCGGCCCGATGCAGTTCAGCGCCTTTGCGATCAGCCGCGCGGTCGAAGTTTTGCCGACACCGCGCACGCCGGTCATCAAGAACGCATGCGCCAGCCGGTCGCGCTTGATCGCATTGCCCAGCGTTTGCACCATCGCATCCTGCCCGATCAGCTCGGCAAAAGTCTGTGGCCGGTATTTGCGGGCCAGCACCCGGTAAGCCGCGCCGCCGCCCAGCGCGTCCGCAGTAGCAGGCGATGTTACCGGCGTTTGCGGCATATCCAGCCCCAACCCTAACGCATCATCGGGCATATCGGTTTCGCGCACCGGCGCGTCATTATCGGTTGAATCAGGCATATCGGGTAACGTTACATGCCGCCGCGTTTGATGTCGAAGGGAAGTTGCGGGCAGCGGCGTAAATTTTATCCAACATGGCCCGGGACCAAAAACGCCCAAGTTGACACCTAGTTGACAAGATTGACGCCTATTTTGACATTTAGCAAAAGCATAAAGTTCGATTATTTCCTACATTGTGGTTTTTTGTAGGATACTGCCTGCTCCAATTCTGCGGCGCGAAGGCCGGGCCTTTAGAGCGCGATGACATGTAGTTGCATCGTAGTACTGAGCCTGTCGAAGTACGCCTCACCGTGAAGCGCCCGTAGGCAGGCTCAGGGCTACGATTAAGTTTCGACCTTATGCCTTCCCGATCTACACCGCCAACAATGTCAAAGAGCCAGC
>CAWDID010000010.1:0-84764 GCA_963802245.1 uncultured Alphaproteobacteria bacterium
GATTCGAACCCCCGACCAATTGATTAACAGTCAACTGCTCTACCACTGAGCTACCAGGGAACAGCCCGTTTTGTTCGGGCAAGCGGGCCTATAGCAGCGGAAATTGAAACATTGCAAGCACTCAAACAACAAATTGCTCCATTGCAATGCGATCATCCAGCGCATGCTCGGGATCAAACAGCAGGCTAAGCGTTTTTGTGCGGTCCAAAGCCACTTCTACCCACGCCACATCGCGAATTTCGCGTTGATCCGCGACCGCGCTAACGGGGCGCTTGTTTGATTCGAGAATTTCGAGCCGGATGACATACCGGTCGGGCAAAATCGCTCCTTTCCAGCGGCGCGGGCGAAACGGGCTGATCGGGGTCAACGCCAAGAGGGACGAATCAAGCGGCAGTATTGGACCATTGGCGGACAGATTATACGCGGTGGAGCCTGCTGGCGTCGCCACCAGCAAGCCATCGCAGATCAGTTCAGGAATAACCAATCTGCCGTTGACGGTAACGCCGATTTTGGCCGCTTGCCTTGTTTCACGCAGCAGCGAAACTTCATTAATTGCAGGCAGAGTAAACTGCTGACCGCTCACTGTTGACGCCGTCATAGTCAATGGTTGCACAGAAAAGCGTTTTGCCCGTGTCAGGCGGTTTAACAGGTTGCCATTGGACCAACTGTTCATAAGAAACCCAATGGTTCCGCGGTTCATGCCATAAGCCGGAATGTCCCGGCGCTCCTCCAACAAGCGGTGCAATATCTGCAGCATGTGGCCATCACCGCCCAATACGATGATTGCATCTGCCTCACTGATCGGAACAAAATCATGCTGTTCCGACAGCGCCAGTTCGGCTTCGCGTGCGGCTGGTGTATTGGATGCAATGAGGGCCAACTGGTTAAAATCGCTCATCCGCCTGTCGCATTCATATGGCGAGTTAGGCGCAGGTCAGAATTTTGCATTTGTTTCTCAAAATCATGTCGCTCCGGTTTGAGTTTAAGAGCCTTTTGCAGAAGCTTATCGACAGCCGGCAAACCTTCGCCGCGAATGGCGTGTTTAAAATCGACATGCATCTGGGAACCGAGGCACATATAGATTTTCCCGTCCGTCGTCAGCCTCAGTCGGTTACAATTGTCGCAGAAATTATCGCTCATCGGCGTAATCAGCCCAAGGCGTAAATTCAGCGGCTGTACCTGCCAATAGCGCGCTGGACCAGAACTGCGGTGGGTGAGCGGGGTAAGGCTATGTTCCGCGCGCAGCGGCGCGATGAAGTCATCCAGCGGAATATAGTCACTTTGACGTGACGCTATGCCGTCACCAAGAGGCATCGTTTCGATAATGGCGAGATCGAAGCCGTTGTCCGCGCACATTCTGGCCATAGGCAACAAGTCGACTTCGTTCTGATCTTTAAGCGCGACCATATTGATTTTAATATGAATATTGTTGGCCTGCGCGGTAGCGATACCTTGCAGAACTTGGTCCAAATTCCCGCGCCGGGTGATTTTTGCAAACTTTTCTGCATCAAGGCTATCAAGGCTAACATTGATCCGCCGGATGCCCGAAGCGGCCAATAACGGTGCATATTCGGAAAGCCGGCTGCCGTTGGTTGTCAAGGTAAGCTCTTCTAACCGCCCCGCTTTGACATGCTTGCCGAGCGCCGAAATCAAGACATCAATATCGCGCCTTAAAAGCGGTTCGCCGCCAGTTAAGCGAACTTTGCGAATGCCGTGCGCGATAAAGCGGTCGACCAGCAATGCGATCTCGCTATAATCAAGCAGCTCACCATGCGGAAGGAAGCTCTGCTTTTCCGGCATGCAATAATGACACCGAAAATTACAACGGTCTGTCACCGATATCCGCAGATAATCAATTTTACGTCCAAAACCGTCGATCATAATGCCTGTTAAAGCAGAAAATGAACCGAGACAAAGCCGAAATGAAAAAAATCAAGGCTTGGGTAACTTAATGCAGCTATGGCGGTGCGATGGACAACCTTATCAACGTTCCCCACCGTGAAAACGAGTTATTGACGCCGGGTTCGCGGATATCGGAATTGCTTGCCGAATATGTAGGGTCTGCGCAGTATCCATTGGCGTTGCTGTTGGTTGGCATCAAGGATTTGAAGCAGATAAACGAGCGATTGGGGCGGGACAGAGGCGATGCGCTTATCGAAGTCGCTGGTGCACGGCTGATTCAATTCGCCAATGATCAAAACCAAGCGATTGATCATGTCGCGCGAATGCCGGGCCGCGAGTTCTTGCTGATCGTCCGCGACGCCGCCCAAATCATGAAATTGGAATCGTTGGGGCATTCCATTTTGGACATCCTTTCCGCCGATTTCAGCGTTGAAGCGGAGCCCCTATTTATCAGCGCACGGATCGGAATCGTTTCTTCTGAGCCCGCGGAAAGTGGGGTTGAGTTGCTCCATAGAGCGCGGACCGCACTGTCGAGTGCTTATGCACGCAAAGGCAAGAAAATTGGGTTCGCCGAGTTCACCAGATCGACGAGCGCAAAAATAAGCGCTGCTGTGGATGCAGGGTTGCGAGCCGCTATCAAGAACCACGCAATTAAAATCGTTTTTCAGCCGCAGTTTGAAGTGAGCAGTGGGCACCTAGTTGGCGTCGAGGCGTTGGCGCGGATGCAACATGATGAACTCGGTGAAATAGGCGCGGATCAGCTGTTTGCCTCGGCTGATCGCTGCGATCTTCGTGAAGAGCTGTCGCATATTATACAAGCGGAAGCGATTGCGCTCGCGGCCAAATGGCCTGCTGCTTTGGATGATTTGCGGCTGTCATTGAACCTTGGCGCAGAGGAGTTGACCGAAGGCTATTGCAAAAAGTTGGAGGCGATATTGCTTAAATCGGGATTTGTAGCGGAGCGATTGACCTTGGAACTGACTGAGGAGAGCCTTGTGCGAAACATCGACTTGGCGACAACATTGCTGGAGCAATTGAGAAGTAAAAACATACGAATTGCTGTCGACGATTTTGGCACTGGTTATTCAAGTCTTTCGTATCTTAAAGACTTGCCGCTTGATTATCTAAAGATAGATAAGGGCATGACTCCCGATATCAGTGGTACAGGTAAAGACCGTATAGTCCTACGCGCTATAATCGCCATGGGGCAGGCGCTTGGCCTTAAAATTATCGCCGAAGGCGTTGAGCGCGCGGAGGAATTGGAAATGTTGAAAGCCGAAGGTTGTGATTTGTTTCAAGGTTATCTGCGCTCGGCCCCGCTCAATGCCGATGATTTTGAAAAATTTGCTTTGCGCAGCAACTGAGAGCACTTGTAATTCATATTACTTCGTCCGGCGCGCTATGTTCGCCAGGCCTTTTGAAAGTTGCAGGCATCCATTCAGGCGGCTTTCGGGATCATGCCAAATCCGGTTGATCACCAGCTTGCTGTCGGGCCTCAGCTTTGCAACTTCACCGAGTTTTTCTGCATAAGCGATCAGTCCCTCGACATTCGGCGGGGTATCGCCGTGGAAGCTGACCAGAGTGCCGCGCGCGCCCACTTCCATTTTTGCAACGCCTGCGACGATGGCATTTTGCTTGATCTCTATCAAGCGAAGCAAGTTCTTGGTGGGGGCAGGGATAGCGCCAAATCTGTCCGTCATCTCGGCTGCAAAACCCTCGACTTCATGGGCATCCTCTAGGTCGTTGAGACGCCGGTAAAGCGCCATGCGAACCGATAGATCGGGGACATATTCTTCTGGAATTGAAATCGGCGCGTCGATGGTGATTTGCGGGCTAAAGGCGTCACGGGGCGGCGCGATACCGTGCGCATCGGCCTTTGCCGCGATAATCGCGTCTTCCAGCATGGATTGATACAGCTCGAAGCCGACTTCCTTGATATGACCAGACTGTTCGTCGCCGACAAGATTGCCAGCTCCGCGAATATCGAGATCATGGCTAGCGAGCTGAAATCCGGCACCCAATGTATCAAGATCGCCAAGCACCTTGAGGCGCTTTTCCGCGGTTTCGGTGAGCGCCTGATCAGGCGGTGTTGTGAGATACGCATATGCCCGGGTCTTGGAGCGCCCGACGCGGCCCCTTAGCTGATAAAGCTGCGCCATGCCGAACCGGTCGGCACGGTGGATAATCATCGTGTTCGCGCTAGGAATGTCTAATCCGCTTTCAACGATCGTAGTAGAAAGCAAGACGTCATAACGCTTCTCGTAAAATGCACTCATCCGTTCTTCGACTTGGGTGGCAGACATCTGGCCATGCGCGGTGACAGATTTGACCTCGGGGACAACTTCACGCAAAAATTCTTCGATGCCCGTCAAATCGGCAATCCGGGGTACAACAAAAAAGCTCTGCCCGCCGCGATAATGTTCACGCAGCAAAGCTTCGCGCAGGACCACCGGGTCCCATGGCATGACATAAGTGCGCACGGCGAGCCGGTCGACCGGCGGGGTCTGAATGACGGATAGTTCACGCAGGCCAGACATTGCCATTTGCAACGTGCGCGGGATCGGCGTGGCCGTAAGCGTTAACATGTGAACATCGGTTTTTAGCGCTTTAAGCTGCTCTTTGTGGGTCACACCAAAGCGCTGCTCTTCATCCACAACCACCAGCCCGAGCCGTTTGAATTTCAGTGATTTTGCCAAGACTGCGTGGGTGCCAATGACGATATCAATGGTACCGTCCGCTATGCCCTCTTTTGTCCGCGCCATTTCGGCGGCGGGGACCAGTCTCGAAAGACGGCCAACCTTGAGCGGTAAATCATGGAACCGTTCAGCAAAATTGGTAAAATGTTGCCGCGCAAGCAAAGTTGTTGGCGCAATGACGGCAACTTGATGGCCAGCCATAGCGGCGGCAAATGCACCGCGCAGGGCCACTTCGGTTTTGCCAAAACCGACATCGCCGCACACCAGCCGGTCCATCGGAGCGCCTGACGCCATGTCGTCGAGCACTTCAGCAATAACCCGTTGTTGATCTTCGGTTTCTTCATAAGGAAAACGGTCAACGAAGCTCGCATAAGCTGGCCCATCGACTTCGACGACGGCTCCGCTGCGCAGGGCGCGCAGTGCCGCTGTTTGTAACAATTCATAGGCGATGGCTCTGATGCGCTCTTTGAGCTTTGACTTGCGCCGTTGCCATGCTTCACCGCCCAATTTGTCGAGGCTGGCATTCTCGCTGTCCGAACCATAGCGCGAAAGCACATCGATATTTTCAACAGGGACAAACAATTTGTCGCCACCAGAATAGGTCAGGGCAACGCAATCATGCGGGCTTTTGCCGACGGTGATCGATAATAGGCCTTCATAGCGGCCAATGCCGTGCTCCATGTGGACAACCAAGTCGCCGGGAGTTAGCGCAGCGAGCTCGGCAAGAAATGCATCGGCACTCTTTTTGCGTTTGTTCCGCCGGACAAGCCGGTCACCGAGCATATCTTGTTCGCTTATCAGCGCGAGCTCATCAGTGGCAAAGCCATGATCGATGGGCAACACGACCATTGCAACCTGGCCTTTGCCTGCAATTCCCTGCGCCGTTTGCCAACCGCTGGCTTCTGTGAGACCAGGGGCCTTGTGATCAGCCAGCAACCCCATCAACCGGTCGCGTGCACCGGCCGAATAACTGGCAATAATTGCTCTCGTTCCAGATTTAACCAATTTTTGCAAATGATCCGCGACAGCTTCGTAGATGTTTATCTTTTGCGCGCGTTCCGGCGCAAAATCACGGGCCGCATTTATGCCGAAATCGACAATGAATTTGGAATCAGGTTGATGAAATGGGGTCAAAAGATGTGCGGGTGCACTCGTAAATTTTGATTCAAGTTCTTCCGGTGTCAGATACAGCATGTTCGTTGGCAAAGGCCGATAACTGCCGGGCGCTGACGATGCCGCGCGCACGCGATTGTCATAATAGTCGGCAATTGCGTCAAAGCGTGTTTGTGCCGCCGAAGGTGTTGATGCGTCACGGATAATCAGCGCATTTTCACCGACGTGATCGAAGATCGTTTCCATCCGCTCTTCGAACAATGGCAGCCAATGATCCATCCCCGAAAGCCTGCGACCTTCGGATACAGCCTGATAGAGCGGATCACCTGTGGCTGTTGCGCCGAAATGTTCGCGATAACCGATGCGAAAACGTTTGATCAATTCTTCGTCCATCAAAGCCTCAACGGCGGGTAAGATATCGAAATGATCTATTGCGCCGGTTGTCCGCTGGCTTTGCAGATCAAACTGACGCATTGATTCTATCTCATCGCCAAAAAAGTCTAGCCTCAATCCTTCTTCGCTGCCTGCTGGTGCCAGATCGACGATGCCGCCGCGCATCGCAAACTCACCGGACTCTGACACGGTATCAACTCGAAAATAGCCGTTCTTTACCAGAAGCTCAGCCATACGCTCGCGGCTGATGCTCTTTCCGGAAACGAGCCGCTCACCCGTTTGCCGGATACGAAACGGTGTCACAACACGTTGGATAACGGCACCAATCGTAGTCAAGATGAGTTGCTTGTTTTTAGACGTTTGCTGCAACACTTGCAGAGCCGACATTCGCTGCGCGGTAATGGCAAGCGAGGGCGATGCACGATCAAAAGGTAGGCAATCCCAAGCAGGAAACTGCAAAACTTCTAATTCAGGAGCAAAAAAAGGCACGGCGTCGGCAACTGCGCGCATCGCCGCATCATCGGTCGCCACAAACATCGTGCGATGCGCGGCAGCCCGCGCGAGATCGGCCAGCAGCAGTGGCGCGAACCCCGCAGGAACTGACGCCAATGTCAGCGCCTGTTTGCTTTTTATGATTGCTTGTAAGTCAGGCATATTATTATTGTGTTTTCTTCAATCCTGCAGGTAATTCGATGAAATTTAGTCTTTTTAAATCCACAAACATCGGACCTTGAAATTCAACCGGGGGAACCGCCGTCCCAAAAGCCCAAGCCATTATATCAACGTCTTGTTCCTCCAATAATCTTTCAAACCAAGCAAATTGTTCTGCATCCCATTCACCGTGATAAGCATCAAAAAACCCGCCCACCATGGCGTCCGCTTCGCGAGTACCGCGATGCGAAGCGCGAAAGCGGAGCTTGCGGATATAGGCATCTGCGTCCATCTATGATGTCCTTGTGGCAATGATTGATTTCAGGGTAATAGGTGGCCCTAACCATGCGTCCCGATATACTCAATCCGTTATTTGCCGAAGTTAGAAGCCTAAAGGGGGTCGGTCCGGGCTTAGCCAAGCCTTTAGAGCGTTTGAAACTGGAGCGGGTGAAGGATCTGCTCTATCATTTTCCCGCAAATTGGACCTATCGGCGGGCTGTTGCCGCTCTCGATGTTGCTGACGTCGGTGACAATGTAATAATTCGCGTTGTCATTACCGAACATCGCGGTGGTTCGTCACCTCGTGCCCCAACCCGGATATTCGCATGCGACGCCGATGGAAACTACATTACATTGACGTTTTTCGGCCGCAACGGAGGATGGGCGCGTAAGAAATTGCCCTTAGGTGAAGAACGAATTATATCTGGTAAATTAGAGCGTTACGGCGATGAGCTGCAAATGGTTCACCCGGATTATATTGAACCATTGGATAGCAAAACCAACCCAAATTTGACAGAGCCAGTTTATCCGCTTTCGGAAGGGTTGACCAACCATCGCCTAGGACAATTGGTTTGTGACGCCATGACGCGCGTACCAAAGCTGCCTGAATGGATCGATCCGGGATTGCTGGCTGCGAAAGGATGGCCGGATTGGGCAACGGCACTGGCAACGGTACACCGCAAAGACGATGAAAGCGCGCGTGACCGGCTTGCCTATGATGAGCTTTTTTCGAATCAACTGGCGATGCAGTTGGTAAGATCGGCAATGGACCGAAGGACAGGTATCCCAATTGTCGGCAACGACAGTCTGGTCGGGGCGCTAACGCTGCCGTTTGCGCTGACGGGCGCACAAAAGCGCACGATTTCGGAAATTGAGGGCGATTTGCAGCAATCACGTCCGATGTTGAGATTGCTGCAGGGCGACGTCGGCTCCGGGAAAACGGTCGTTGCGCTGATGACATTGCTTCGTGCGGTCGAAGCGGGTTTTCAGGGTGCAATTTTGGCTCCTACAGAAATTTTGGCACGGCAACATTTTTACAATTTACGTCAATTGCTCGCCGGCTTGCCCGTTAACATCGCAATATTGACGGGACGTGACAAGGGCAAGGCACGCGAAGCCACGCTGATGGGCCTCGCCGACGGTTCGATTCACATACTTGTTGGTACGCACTCGATTTTTCAGGAATCGGTAACTTACAAAGCATTGGCCGTTGCTGTCATCGATGAACAACATCGATTTGGTGTTAGTCAGCGCCTTATGCTTTCCCGCAAAGCACAGGCGGTCCCGCATCTGTTGGTGATGACAGCGACGCCCATTCCGCGAACGCTGGCTTTGGCTTGCTATGGTGACATGGATAGCTCGCAACTGGATGAACTGCCGCCAGGGCGAACACCTGTTGAAACCAGAGTAATTTCATCAGAGCGTCTATCGGAATTGGTCGAAGGTGTCGCACGCCATTTGGCAGCGGGCAAACAAGCTTTTTGGGTTTGTCCTTTGGTCGAAGAAAGCGAGAACAGCGATTTAGCCGCAGCAGAGCAACGCGCAGAACAGCTCCGCTTGCGATTTGGTGATCAGGTTGCAGTTGTCCATGGGCGCATGAAAGGCCCAGAAAAAGATGCCGTCATGGAGGCATTTATTGCAGGATCGACGAAATTGCTTGTCGCAACCACCGTTATCGAAGTGGGCGTTGATGTTCCAAATGCCAGCTTAATGATCGTCGAAGCGGCAGACAGATTTGGCCTTGCGCAACTCCACCAGTTACGCGGACGTGTGGGACGCGGCGCAGAAAAGTCAATATGTCTGCTGGTGCGCGGTCCACAAATTGGCGAAACAGCCAGAGCACGGCTGTCATTGATGCGTGAAACAAATGATGGTTTCAAAATTGCCGAAGAAGATTTGAAACTGCGCGGCGCGGGTGAACTGCTTGGTACCCGGCAGTCTGGGGACAGCCCATTCCGAATTGCCACGGGTGAACAAATTAAGGCGATGATTGGCACTGCTTCGGATGACGCTCGATTGTTTCTGCAACGTGACGGCGGCTTATCCGGAGCCCGGGGACATGCCGTTAGAATTGCGTTGTATTTGTTCGAACGCGATGCCGGAGTTGCTACATTACGCAGCGGTTAACGCAGTTTAGGTCCAACCTTTTCCAACATCCCCAAAAATTCTGGAACACGAATGACTCGTTCGAACTGAAAACCTGCCCGATGATCAACCGTCCATATCAAATGGGCCTCAATCCTGCCGATCTCAGGTAACCGAAGTTCAACTCGGTCACCCCGTTCAAATTTCATATTATCGTCAGTCATGAACCCGTGCGCAGAAATGTTGACAATATGAACATGCTGATCGCCGTGCACTTTGCTCTCCACAAGCACTTTATAATCGGCGCGGTGCCGGGCTGCTCGGCGAAGATCGTAGTCATTCTGCGGTATTGGCTGCACCATTTTTTTCGGCCCTGTTCTGTTTTTGGAACATTTTACATACACTTTGAAATACGAACATTTGGTAAAGTGGATGTAAAATAATATCGTCGGCGCTACACAAACCGCAGAATTCCGTGCTTTTTCTTACCCGCAGATATCTTGATTACACCGGGGCCCGACGTGATTTTGACATCTTCGGAAGTCGCAGCCACGCCATCAACTCGCGCTCCGCCGCCTTCGACAAGTCGCTTGGCTTCCTTACGAGATGTAGCAAAGTTTAACGCAAGCAATGCATCGACGATCGAGATTTCGTCTAATGATACTTCAACGGTCGGTAAATCTTCGCCCGATCCACCGCCATTAAAGGTTTGCTGCGCGGTTGCCGCCGCTGCCTGCGCTGCGCTCTCTCCGCGGCATAATGCTGTCGCGGCATTGGCCAGCACGACTTTGGCATCGTTTATTGCGCTGCCGTCCAGATTTTCCAGCTCTTCTATTTCGGGTAAAGAAAGATCTGTAAACAGCCGCAGGAATTTGCCGACGTCACGGTCATCAGCATTGCGCCAGAATTGCCAATAATCCCAATTAGGTAGCTGGTCTTCGTGCAACCAGATCGCACCGCTGACCGATTTGCCCATCTTCGATCCATCGGCCTTTGTAATTAGCGGTGTGGTAACGCCGTATAGCTCGGTTCCATCAATCCGGCGGCCAAGTTCGATGCCGTTGATAATGTTGCCCCATTGATCCGAACCACCCATTTGCAACCGGCACGCCTGACCGCGCGATAGCTCCAAATAATCATACGCTTGCAAGATCATATAGTTGAATTCCAGGAACGTCAGTGGCTGTTCGCGGTCCAGACGAAGCCGGACGGAATCAAATGTTAGCATCCGGTTGATCGTGAAATGTGGCCCTACATCGCGCAGCAGTTCAACATAGCCTAGCCGGTCTAACCAATCAGCATTGTTCACCATGATTGCGTCGGTCGGGCCGTCACCAAATGTCAGAAAACGTTCAAATATCCGGCGGATAGAGGCGATATTTGCATTAATTCCATCGGTATCGAGCAACTTGCGGACTTCGTCTTTGCCAGATGGATCGCCGACTTTGGTGGTGCCCCCGCCCATCAAAACGATGGGTTTATGTCCGGTCTGTTGTAACCTGCGCAGCAGCATTATCGAAACCAGATTGCCGACATGCAGCGAAGCCGCGGTCGCATCGAATCCGATATAAGCCGGAATGACTGTCTTCGCGGCCAAGGCATCCAACGCTGCCGCGTCGGTAATTTGGTGGATATAACCGCGTTCATTAAGTAAGCGGAGCAAATCGGATTGGTAATGTGTCATTGCCAGCCGCCTTACAGCGGGAGCGCGCCTTGGACAATATGTTGCAGTTGCTTTGTCATCCAAAAACGCCTGCGGTTGCAGTTACCGGCGTTTCGGCGATAATCGAATCGTCGCCGGGTGGAGCATTGTGGCTACGTTATTTTATCGATGTTCCGGAACCGGAGATTGCTTCGACCGGGCCGTTTTCACCTGATCGCACTGACGGTCTTTGGGAAACGACGTGTTTTGAGGCATTTCTAGCGGTTGAGGGCGAGCCCAACTACCTGGAGTTTAATTTTGCACCGTCGTCACGGTGGGCGGCATACCGGTTTGACGATTACCGCAAAAACGGTGCAGACTTGGTTCTCGAAAGTGTGCCAGTCATTGGCTTAGATTTGGGCAGCAGCCATTTTGCGCTGGAGGCGGATTTGCAATTGCCACCGCAATGGCGAGGGAAGCAACTATCGGTGGGATTATCGGTTGTTGCCGAAGAACCAAGCGGAATAAAATCCTATTGGGCGCTAAAACACGGTAAATCCGAACCCGATTTTCATGATCGGACTTGCTTTACATTGCAACTGGAGGCAGCAGCTTAGACCATGAAAAACGGTATCGACAGATTGATTTCAGAACCCGGTTTGCGTGCGGCCTTATCGGGTAAACGTGTCGCCTTGCTAGCGCATCCGGCGTCGGTGACGGCTGACCTTACGCATTCACTTGACGCGCTGGCGGCGCTTGATGACATCAACATCACAGCTGCATTCGGTCCGCAGCATGGCATGCGCGGTGACAAGCAAGACAATATGATGGAGACGGAGGATTTTACCGATCCTGTCCATAATATTCCGGTGTTCAGCCTGTATGGTGAAGTGCGCCGTCCGGCATCACAAATGATGGATACATTCGATGTTGTCCTGATTGATATGCAGGATTTGGGATGCCGTATTTATACGTTTATCACGACCTTACGTTACATGCTTGAGGCTGCATCGCAGCATGGTAAATCGGTTTGGGTGCTGGACCGGCCTAATCCCGCTGGCCGGCCGATCGAAGGGCTTACCCTGCGGGCGGGCTGGGAAAGTTTTGTCGGGGCTGGGCCAATGCCGATGCGCCACGGGATGACATTGGGGGAGATGGGCCACTGGTTTATCGATCATTTTGGCATTGATGTGGATTACCGCGTCATCGAGATGCAAGATTATGATCCCGATGCAGCGCCGGGATATGGCTGGCCAAGCGGCGAACGTATCTGGATCAACACCAGCCCGAATGCGCCCAATGTTATGATGGCGCGCGCTTATGCCGGAACGGTGATGCTGGAGGGTGCGACATTGTCAGAGGGCAGGGGCACGACACGTCCGCTTGAACTGTTTGGCGCGCCCGATATCAATGCTCGTGATGTGATAAGCGAAATGCGCCGGTTTGCGCCGCAGTGGCTGGATGGATGCATATTGCGGGAATGCTGGTTTGAACCCACTTTTCATAAACATACGAAAATGTTGTGTCACGGTGTTCAAATTCATTGCGAAGGCCCGGATTACGACCACACCGCGTTCCAGCCTTGGCGGTTGCAGGCTTTGGGTTTTAAGGCGATCCGCAATCTATATCCGGATTACGATCTTTGGCGCGATTTTCCATACGAATATGAAATCGGGAAATTAGCGATTGATGTCATAAATGGCGGGCCGCTGTTACGCGAATGGGTGGATAATCCGGCGTCGATAGCCGATGATCTGGATGCAATTACCGTTCCGGATGAGCAGGCATGGGCAGCGGTTCGGGCGAAGTATCTGCTATATTAACTCTTCCGGCTTAACTCACGCATCGCATCATCCAATCCTCCCAGTGTCAGCGGGTACATTCGGTCATTCATCAGTTCTTTGATTATCTTGGTGGATTGCGAATAGCCCCATTGTTTTTCAGGAACAGGGTTCAACCACACCGACGACGGATAAGTATTGGTCATCCGGTGCAACCAGACGGCACCCGATTCTTCGTTGAAATGTTCGACCGAACCGCCCGGATGGGTGATCTCATAGGGGCTCATCGCTGCGTCGCCCACATAGACAATTTTATAGTCATGCGGGAATTTATGCAGCACGTCCCACGTCGGCGTCCGTTCCGCAAATCGCCGCCGATTGTCTTTCCATAATCCCTCATACGGGCAGTTATGGAAATAGAAAAACTCCATATTTTTGAATTCGCTAGTCGCCGCACTGAACAGTTCTTCACACAGCTTGATGAACGGATCCATAGATCCTCCAACATCCAGCAAAAGCAACAACTTGATCGCATTTCGCCGTTCGGCACGCATTTGAATGTCGAGCCAGCCTTGCTTTGCCGTACCGCGCACCGTGGCGTCGATATCAAGCTCTTCTTGCGCACCTTCGCGGGCAAACCGGCGCAGGCGGCGCATCGCCACTTTAATGTTGCGTGTGCCCAGTTCGCGGGTGCTGTCGAGGTTTTGAAATTCCCGCTTTTCCCACACCTTGACTGCGCGTTTGTGCTTTGATTCGCCGCCAATGCGGACGCCTTCGGGGTTGTAGCCGTTGTTTCCATATGGCGACGTGCCGCCCGTCCCGACCCATTTGCTGCCGCCTTCATGGCGTTCCTTTTGTTCCTCAAGCCGTTTCTTGAGGGTTTCCATGATCTCGTCCCAGTCACCCAGCGCCTTGATCTCGGCCATTTCCTCTTCGGTCAGATATTTTTCTGCAACGGCTTTCAACCAATCTTCGGGAATTTCTTGAGGATTGGTTCCATAATCGGTCAGCAGGCCTTTGAAAACTTTGTTGAAGACCTGATCAAACCGGTCAAGCAGCCCTTCATCCTTGACGAATATCGCCCGTGAAAGATAATAAAACTCTTCCGGCGTCCGCTCGATCACATCGCGGTCAAGCGCCTCCAACAAGATAAGATGCTCCTTCATACTGGCGGAAATACCAGCGGTACGAAGCTCGTCGAGGAAGTTGAAGAACATCGGCTATTCGGTCCTGTTCGCAAGATTTGCAGGCGGACCTGCTGGGAAATGCGGTAAATCGGGATCAAGCTTGGCCCAATTTGGCGCACTGGCCGCCCAGATAATCGCTCGGGGAGCCATCAATTCCGGATTGTCAAGCGTACCCGCCCGAACGCGCATCGGCAAGCCGGGCGGCGTAACTGTTCGGCTGTACATTTGAGAGCCGCATGTGGAGCAGAAGCCCCGCTCAACTGTGTTGCCGCTGTCCGCAGTCATACGGAAAGTAGACATAGCTCCCTCATAGTGGACGGCGATTTCCGGAAATAACACGTTCACCGTCGCTGATCCTGATGCAATTCGCTGGCAATCGCGGCACCAACACATGCGCGCTCCCAAAGGCTCTGCATCAATGCTAAATCGGACGTCGCCGCACAGGCATTGGCCAATATGGGGCATTGCTCTATCCGTTCCGCCGCGCCATGAACGCCAATCGTTCGAACAGCATCACATCCTGCTCATTTTTCAACAATGCGCCGTGAAGCGGCGGGATGGCTTTGGTCGGGTCTTTATTTTGCAGGACATCGAGCGGCATATCCTCTGCCAACAACAATTTGAGCCAATCGAGCAGCTCGCTGGTACTCGGCTTTTTCTTCAGGCCTGGCACGTCGCGAACTTCATAGAAAATGTCCATTGCCTTAGACACCAAGATTTTTTGAATGCCGGGAAAGTGGACATCTATGATTGCTTGCATCGTCTCACGGTCGGGAAATTTAATGTAATGGAAAAAGCACCGGCGCAGGAATGCGTCTGGCAGTTCCTTCTCATTATTCGATGTGATGATGATGATTGGCCGTTCGCGCGCGGTGATCGTCTCGTGCGTTTCGTAAACGTCGAAACTCATCCGGTCGAGTTCTTGCAGCAGATCGTTAGGGAATTCGATATCAGCTTTGTCGATCTCGTCGATCAGCAACACGGGTAGGACGGGGCTTTCAAAAGCCTCCCACAATTTGCCTTTTTTGATGTAGTTGCGGATTTCATGGACACGTTCGTCGCCCAATTGGCCATCGCGCAGCCGCGCTACCGCGTCATATTCATACAGGCCCTGATGTGCCTTGGTGGTCGATTTGACGTTCCAGGTAATCAGCGGCGCACCAAGCGCCAATGCGATTTCCTCAGCCAGAACCGTTTTCCCGGTCCCTGGCTCGCCTTTGACAAGCAGCGGCCGGCGAAGTGTCGTCGCTGCGTTCACCGCGACTTTCAGGTCATCGGTTGCGACATAATTATCGGTACCGGTAAAACGTGCAATCTTTTCCAAAGCAAATCCAATCTTAATCGTTCGGTTAAGATTGTTAAGTGGACAGCAATTTGAATGCAACCTTGTTGTTAATTTTTAAACGGATTTAGCAGCCATTAATCATTCCGTTGTGACGTGCACAGATTATTTGCCATAGTCCGCGCTGCTGCCCTAACAATTGCTCGGCACCAAACATCATCGCTCTGCTGGCAGATTGATCGGCCGACAGTGCCTCTGCCAATCTTTGACAACTGTCGGTATCTGGTAGCCCGGGATACCCCGGATCCAATCCCAAATGAATGGCCGAAGCTTCAAGCAAAGTCCGGGTCGACCGCCAATCCAATACGAACGAGATGGCGGCCCCGGCAGCACAGCCCTTGCGGTCCGAAGTGGCGATCATTTTGAAATTTTTAACTTGGTTAGTGACCAACGCTGTCACTTTATCCTGCCCAACTTGGCGCGTTATTGGACCGGCAGCGACCGTCAGGCGATTGAGAAAAGCGCGCTCTGACGCAAATGAGTTGATTGACTCGACAAACCAGGCCCGCGCTTCATCGTCGACGATCTTGGTAGCGGCATAGTCGATGACACCGGGCAAACGGCCGTGCGCTATGCACATAAAATGGGCGATGTCAGCAATCAACGCTGGACGAATATTCTTTACCTTCAGACGAAGGCCTGGAGACTCCTGGCTATCGTCGAGATATTTCAACATCGATGAAATTGCATTGGAACTGCCCTCGTTCGCCACAAAGCGAACAAAAGAACTGCCGAATTCGGCGAATTCTTCGGGGCGAGCGAGATTTTCCATGCGAGTCTCCGGTGCGCAGTGGAAGGGTCCACATACGCCTGTAAGAGAGACAGATACCAGAAAGTTCTAAATGACTAGTTTACAAGTTGAAATTGATTTGCCGATTATTGATCGAGAAAACTGCGCATTTTCCTGCTCCGTGATGGATGCTTGAGCTTACGTAGCGCCTTCGCCTCGATCTGTCGGATGCGTTCACGTGTTACGGAAAACTGCTGTCCAACTTCTTCTAACGTGTGATCGGTGTTCATGCCGATACCAAAACGCATACGTAAAACCCGCTCTTCACGCGGAGTAAGGCTAGCGAGAACGCGAGTGACGGTTTCTTTCAAATTGGCTTGAATGGCCGCGTCCACGGGAATGACTGCGTTCTTGTCTTCGATGAAGTCGCCCAGATGCGAATCTTCTTCATCACCAATCGGGGTTTCAAGGCTGATCGGTTCCTTCGCAATTTTCATCACCTTGCGCACTTTTTCAAGCGGCATTGAAAGGCGCTCGGCCATTTCTTCTGGTGTCGGCTCACGCCCCTGTTCATGCAGGAATTGCCGCGATGTCCGCACAAGTTTGTTGATGGTTTCGATCATGTGTACCGGAATACGGATTGTCCGGGCTTGATCGGCAATTGAACGGGTGATCGCTTGACGGATCCACCATGTCGCATAAGTGCTGAATTTATACCCGCGTCGATACTCGAATTTATCCACCGCCTTCATCAGGCCGATATTACCTTCTTGAATAAGATCAAGGAATTGCAGGCCACGGTTCGTATACTTCTTCGCTATTGAAATCACTAGACGAAGGTTGGCCTCGACCATTTCTTTCTTGGCAATTCGGGCCTCGCGCTCGCCTTTTTGCACCATGTTAACGATACGGCGGAATTCGCTAAGCGACATGCCGGTTGCCGACGCGATATCGGCAATTTCGCTGCGAATACGTTCAACAGCGTCGCCTTCGTTTTCGGCAAAGGCTGCCCATTTCTTGTCGAGTGTGGAAACTTCGGTCATCCAGTTTTCGTCAAGTTCATGGTCGACGTAACGGTCAAGGAATTGACGGCGCGGGACTTTGTGGCGCTCTGCAAGGCGCAGCATCTGTCCGCCAAGCGCGGTCAAGCGGCGGTTGAATGAGTAAAGTTGATCGACCAGATATTCGATCTTGTTCGCATGGAATTTTACGCTTTCAACTTCTGCGGTCAATTCTTCGCGTAATTTGTGATACTTATTCTCGGTAGCTTGGCTCAATTCTTCACCAGCACCGAGCGCAATCATGCGGTCATTTTGTATTTTTGAGAATTTCTTAAATAGATCCGCGATCGTCGCAAATTTTTCGAGGGCACCGGGCTTCAGCGCCTCTTCCATTTGAGCTAAGCTGAGGGTGTTGTCTTCTTCTTCTTCTTCAACCGGGCGTTTGCGCTCGGTTATATTACCGTCTTCGTCCTCGATGGTTTCGGGCTCTTCTTCGACTTCTTCTTCTTCTTTGAACGAAGGCCCGGCATTTTTCTCGCTAATTTCGCCGTCGTCTTCACCATCTTCAGTCAGGTTTTCAGGCGCAGGACCTTTCGACAGCATGGCGTCAAGATCGAGTATCTCGCGCAGCTGCATTTCACCGTTGTTCAGTGCGTTTGACCAGTCAATGATCGCATGGAATGTAATCGGGCTTTCGCACAATCCCAAAATCATCGTGTCGCGGCCCGCTTCGATCCGCTTGGCGATAGCTATTTCGCCTTCCCGGCTGAGCAATTCAACAGCGCCCATTTCGCGTAGATACATGCGAACAGGGTCATCGGTACGCTCACCCGTTCCGGTCTTTTTGACGGTTGAAGTCAGCGACCGGGGGTCATTTTCACCGATATTATCAACGGTTTCGACCTCTTCCTCGGCTTCATCAACGCTGTCTTCGTCGCTTTCGACGATGTTGACACCCATTTCTGAAATCGCCGACATCACATCTTCGATCTGTTCAGATGACATTTGATCTTGCGGCAACGCAGCATTGAGTTCGTCGTAGGTCAGGAACCCGCGGCGTTTTGCCTTGGCAAGCAACTTCTTTACGCTCGCGTCGTTCAAGTCGATCAGCGGTGCATCGCCATCGGTTTTGTCATCAGTTGCCAAGTTAAAAATTCCCCGAATTCTGTGTAAGTACAACGCAAAAAGCGTTTGTTAGATGTCCGCTTCACGTTGCGTCAGCTCATAAATGCGCCGATCAAAATCTTCTTTTTCGCTTCGCAGCCGTTGCTGCTCTGCGTAATTTTCTTCTGTAAGTTCTGCACTTACCCGCAATGTCGCCCTCTCCAATGCTTCTTCAAGCATCGGTCGTTGCTTCATCAACCTGATCATTTCCCCCATATTTTTGGTAAGGGTTGCCCAATCAAGTTCGTTATCAGTGTTGGTCCTACGGTTGAACGCAAACGCTTTCGCGTCACCCTGTAACAGCACTGATGCGACATTATACAAGTGAGGCTCTAATATGGTAAGCAACCCCTCACTATCAAGTGTTTCTTTTAAGATTGTTGCATCGATCATCGCCGACAACAATTTTGTGTGATTCGTATTCCTTGGAACAAATTCACTTAACGCTTCTCGGTGCGAACTTATCAGTTTCGGATTGCGTAATAAATTGGCAAGAATTCCCTGCATCAACAGATCCGAACCTTGGCTGCCGATACCGCGCGCTTCGCTGGTAAGCGGCCTTTCCAGCGGCTTTTGCCAGCGATTTTGGGTTCGTCCGTGCTGGCGCGGAGTAAAGTTTGCGCGCGGTTTTCCGGCAAATAATGCATCGAAACGCTCGCGAAAGGCATCCGCATAATGGCGCCTAATTTCGGAATCTTTGATATTCGCCATATGCCCGCCGAGCCGCTGTTTAAGTCCGGCACGGTCCTCTGGATTGGTCAATGGTCCAGCGGCTACCTCTGATTTCCAAAGCCGTTCAACCAAAGGCTCCGATGATTCGAGCAAGTCGTTCATTGCCAGTTTGCCCGCGGATTTAAGCAAGTCATCGGGATCTTGCCCTTGCGGCATCATGACGAACTGCAGGCTGTGAGCTGGCCTTAACAATGGTAATGCTCGGTCGGCGGCGCGCAAGGCCGCTTTTTGCCCGGCATTGTCGCCGTCAAAACAAAGCAGCGGCTTTTCGGTCATCCGCCACAACATCTCGATCTGCTGTTCGGTTAAGGCCGTGCCCAGCGGTGCGCAGGCTTCGGCAAAGCCAGCCTGCGCTAGCGCAATAACGTCCATATATCCCTCGACCACAATAACGCGGCCCGTGCTGCGCGATGCAGGCGAACATTTGTCGAGATTGTACAACGTGCGGCCTTTGTCGAACAAAGGTGTGTCGGGCGAATTGAGATACTTTGGTTCGCCTTCACCCAATATCCGCCCGCCAAACGCGATCACCCGGCTGCGGGCGTCGCGAATCGGGATCATTAAGCGGCCGCGAAACCTGTCATAGGGTTCCTTGTCGTCCACTTTGATCAGCAATCCAGCCTCGATCAACATCGGATCACCAAATTGTTTTAGCGCCTCGCGCAATTTGGTTCGACTATCTGGCGCAAATCCAAAGCCGAATTCGCCGAATGATATCGGCGCGTAATCCGCGTTGCTCAAGATATGCGCGTGCTCCTGCGCCTTCTATCCCTTGGAAAGTTTGCACGAACCAGTCCTGCGCCGCCGCCATGACGTCGTGCAGTCCGGCGCGGTTCTCCGCCTGCTTGGCGGCGCGCGGGTCGGCGGCGGGGACTTCCATTCCAGCACTGTCCGCAAGCTCCTTAACGGCATCCATAAATGAAAGCCCGCGTTGGTCGGTCATCCAGCGGATAGCGTCACCATGCGCGCTACACCCGAAACAATGATAGAATCCCTTTTCATCATTGATCGTGAAACTTGGCGTCTTTTCATTATGAAACGGGCAGCACGCCTTATACTCGCGTCCGGCCTTGGTGACTTTAATGCTGCGGCCGATCAGCGCGGACAGCGTTGTACGCGCACGCAATTCATCCAGCCATTGAGGGGTAAGTGCCATTTTCCCGTTTCAGTTCCAGCCGCGTCGCTCGTCATCAACGGCCACTGCGCTTTGTTTGATTGCGTGCGTTACTAGCTCAATTTGTCGATCGACGCATCATCCAATGATCCCGGCACAACAATAACCGGACATTGCAGAGTTCCGGCGTTGTTGCCCGCAAAGTGCGCCACCAGCGGTCCGGGCGTACCGTTTGCGGCCGCGCCGAGCACCAATGCTGCGATTTCGGGATGTTCCTCCAACATCGCTTTGACCACGTCCACGCCTTCGCCGGATTTAACCGTTATATTCGGCCGCATGCCGGATTCTTCGAAAATAGCACCTGCCGCCGTCGTTACCAATTCTTCGGCGCGGCTCAACGCTTCGGCCTCCATCGTCGCCTGCACGCCGCCCCACGCCACGAAATCGGCCTGTTCAACCAAGGCCAATATGTGCACCGCGCCGTTTGTTTTTGCCGCCCGCCGCGACGCAAATCGCAACGCCAGACGTGCTTCTTCGGTTTCATCTATAACCACTAGATAAGTACGCATTGTATGCCCCCAGCCTTCTTATCGAATACCAATTGCGTGAGCCTGCGCGAATATTGCCGCCAAAGCAACCATAAGCGACTTGACGTAAGGGAAACGCCCCCTCTATTCCGGCAGAAATAATCGCTGATAAAAAAGGCCTATCCATGCCCACCGAACTCAAAATGCCCGCGCTCTCGCCTACGATGGAGGAAGGGACTTTGGCCAAATGGCTGGTCAAAGTAGGCGACAGCGTGTCGTCTGGCGATTTGCTCGCCGAAATTGAAACCGACAAGGCGACGATGGAGTTCGAGGCTATCGATGACGGCGTCGTGACCGCGATATTGGTCGCAGAAGGCACTGACGGGGTGAAGGTTGGCACTGTGATCGCGTTGATTGCGGGCGAGGATGAGAGCGTAGAGGCCCACCCCCAGCCCCTCCCGCAAGCGGTAGGGGAGCAAGTCGCGCCTGAAATTAAACCGGCAGCCAAGCCACAAACCGCCGCAACTCCCCCACCGCCTGCGGGAGGGGCCGGGGGTGGGCCTGCGCCCTCAATAGCAAAAAATGCTGGCGACCGGATAATCGCTTCCCCGCTGGCCAAGCGGATCGCAGCGGACAAGGGAATAGATTTGGCGGCTGTTACGGGCACTGGCCCCAATGGCCGGATCGTTAAGGCCGATGTGGATGGCGCGTCCAGCGGTTCCGTGCCTGCAACCAAAACCGTTAGTGCTGAGCCTGTCGAAGTACGTCCCGCAGTACCATCCGCACCATCAATTCCAGCCACGGACACCGGCATCCCGCACGAGGTTATCAAACTCAGCAATATGCGCAAAACCATTGCGCGCCGCTTGACCGAGAGCAAGCAGACCGTGCCGCATATCTACCTGACCGTCGATATTCGCCTCGACGCGCTGCTGAAACTGCGCGCCGAACTCAACGCATCGTTGGAGGCGCGCGGGATCAAGCTATCGGTCAACGATATGCTGATCAAGGCGCTAGGCGTTGCTCTGCGCGAAGTACCGGCGTGCAATGTCAGCTTTGCAGGCGACACGATGCTGCAATATAGCCGCAGCGACATCAGCGTTGCGGTGAGCATTCCGAGCGGCTTGATTACGCCGATCATCACCGATGCGGGCAACAAAAGCATCTCTGCGATCTCCGCCGAAATGGCGGCGTTGGCGGCCAAGGCCAAGGAAGGCAAGCTGCAACCGCATGAATTCCAGGGCGGCACGGCCAGCCTGATCCAACATGGGCATGATGGGCATCAAACAATTCGAAGCCGTCATCAACCCGCCACAAGCGATGATCCTGGCGATTGGGGCAGGGTGAAAAGCGGCCTTATATCGTCGATGATGCGCTGGCGATTGCGACGGTGATGAGCGCGACGGGGTCGTTTGACCACCGCGCGATTGATGGCGCGGATGGGGCGATGTTGATGAAAATGTTCAAGGAACTGGTGGAGAAGCCTTTGGGGTTGGTTGCTTGAGCTTACGTCATTATTTGTTGGGGATACCGTTGGCCGTTTTTGCCGATTTTCTGATGCTTGTTTGTATCAAGGTGACAAAACGTGTCGCAGCATAAACCCTCTCCCCTTGCGGGAGAGGGAGGGGCCCGCGCTCGTCCGAGCGTGGGAGGGAGTGGGGGCGCGTCGCGGTTAGCGACGCAAAAGACTTTGGCGCAAGTTCAATCAAGGCATGAGCTTTTGAAGAAGCGAGCGCGATATATGCGCGGTAATCCGACAGATGCCGAACGGAATCTTTGGTATATCCTGCGTGATAAGCGGCTGAACGAATTGCGATGGCGTCGGCAGCAGGTTATCGACGACCGATATATTGTCGATTTTATCTGCTTCGAGCATCGACTTATCGTTGAGGCAGATGGCAGCCAGCATGCGGAAAACGAGGCTGATGTCGAGCGGGATGCCTGGTTGAAGACGCAGGGCTTCGCTGTTCTCCGTTTCTGGAACGGTGACATCTTCAAAAATATGGAAGGCGTGGCCGAAGCGATCATCGCTGCCACTCGAAATATTGCCGCACAGACGTGCGGCAACCCCACACCCAACCCTCTCCCGCAAGGGGAGAGGGCTAATGAGCATGGAGCTATCTTGTGAGCAATTACGACCTCATCGTCCTCGGTTCCGGCCCCGGTGGCTATGTTGCCGCTATCCGCGCCGCGCAGCTTGGCCTTAAAGCCGCGATTGTTGAGCGGGAAAATCTTGGCGGCATCTGCCTCAACTGGGGCTGCATCCCGACCAAGGCGTTGCTGCGGTCGGCGGAAATTTTTCATTATATGCAACATGCGGGCGATTACGGGCTGACTGCTGACGAATATCAGCGCCGATATCGACGCGGTGGTTAAACGATCACGCGGTGTGGCCAAACAGCTTAATCAGGGCATCGCGCATCTGATGAAGAAGAACAAAATTACCGTTCACATGGGCGACGGCAAAATCACTGCGCCCGGAAAGCTGTCCGTCACCAAGGATGGCAAAACCGAAGAACTGACCGCGAAGAACATCATCATCGCCACCGGCGCGCGCGCGCGTGATCTGCCCTTTGCGCCCGCCGACGGCAAACGCATCTGGACATATCGTCACGCGATGGTGCCGACCGAAATGCCCACGAAGCTGCTGGTCATTGGATCGGGCGCAATTGGCATCGAATTTGCCAGTTTCTATAATGATATGGGCGCGGCAGTGACCGTGGTCGAAATGCTTGACCGCATCGTGCCGGTGGAGGACGCCGATGTTTCGGCGTTCCTTGAAAAGGCGCTGAAAAAGCAGGGCATGACGATCATGACCGGGGCAGGGGTTGAAAGCCTGAAGGCCACCGCGAGTGGCGTGTCTGCCGCGATCAAGGGGAAGGATGGCAAAATCGTCGCGTCCGAATTTACACACTGCATCGTCGCCATCGGTATCGTGCCGAACACGGAGAATATCGGGCTGGAAGCATTGGGTATTAAAACCACCAAAGGCCATATCGACGCAAACCCGATGTGCCAGACCAACGTGCCGGGGATATACGCGATTGGCGATGTCACTGCGCCGCCGTGGCTGGCGCATAAAGCGAGCCACGAAGGCGTAATCGCGGCCGAAGCCATCGCGCAGTCGCTGGGCAACAAAGACGTCCACCCGCACGCGATGGACCCGCTGAACATCCCCGGCTGCACATATTGCCACCCGCAGGTTGCCAGCGTCGGCATGACCGAAGCCAAGGCGAAAGAGGCTGGATATGAGCTTAAAGTCGGCAATTTCCCCTTCATCGGCAATGGCAAGGCGATTGCGCTGGGCGAGGCAGAAGGTTTCATCAAAACGATATTCGATGCCAAAACCGGCGAGTTGCTTGGTGCGCATATGGTGGGCGCGGAAGTGACCGAACTGATCCAGGGCTATACCGTCGGTAAGACGGCCGAGCTGGTCGAGATTGACTTCATGAACACGGTATTCCCGCACCCGACGCTAAGCGAGATGATGCATGAGAGCGTGTTGTCGGCTTATGGCCGCGCATTGCACATGTGATTTGCACATGACGCTACCGACACGCCTGCTGATATGCGCCGCTGTACTTTTCGCAATGGTCATTGCGCTTGGCTACGGTGTCACCGCAGGGTGGTTTCGCGGTTTTGACATTGCGGTATCGAATGCATTGAACCTGCGGCGCGGCGTCTCCAACGATTGGCTGATCCTGTTCATGCAAGGCATCAGCTGGATTGGCGGCGGGGTTCAGCGGTATATTATGATTGCGGTTCTGACGCTGGCCTTGTGGCGCTGGTGGGGGTGGGGCGCGGGGCTGGCGATGGGGCTGACGGCATTGGTATCGTCAATTACGTCTGACATGCTGAAGATGTTTTTTGCCCGTGTCCGCCCCGATTTGGTGGAGCAGCTGGACCCGATCAGTAGTGCTGCGTTTCCTAGCGGGCATTCGAACAATGCGGCGGTGGTGTACATCCTATTCATTATGCTGGTGCCGCAAGCGCGTCATCCCGGTTGGCAATTGATGGCCGCGACGATGATATTGCTCACCGGAATCTCGCGCATCATGCTGGGCGTGCATTGGCCAACAGACGTTATTGGCGGGTGGATGCTTGGCGCTTCATTTGCATTGGGCGCAGCGGCGGTCATCGCCTATCGGCAACATTTGCGGAAAGGCGAACTGCCCAGCGTGCTTGCATCGTAATCTCGGTGACTGCTGCGCAGCCGTGCATCCTTTTGCGAATTTGTGCAGTTGTAAAAGCTGGTAAGGCCGCCGATTAATCCAGTTAAGACAGCATGTTGCCAACAAAGACGGCGCAATTGATTTCTGCTGCCCAAGTATGTTATATTCTACCGTGAGTAAAATCGTTGCTGGGGGACGAAAATGTTGAAAATGGGCGTTGCAATTTTTCTAGGTTTGGCCGCCATGACGGCCGATCCAATCGAAGCCTCACGTAAGGCATATTCGAACTGCCTTCGTGAATTTCATAATACTTCGGTGGTTGACAAGATAAGTATATCTGATTTTCGAGAAAAAATCAAATTGGCATGCGAAACCGAGCGCACGGCTTACCAGTCCACACTCGTTCGATCTGAGCGCAGTTTTGGCGCGAGCGTGAAGGAAGCAGAGGCATATGCCGCCGAAGAACTTCAAATCGTCATTGATGTGATTTCGACTGCGTTTGCAGACAACGCCGGCGAAGGTGCTAAGTTGCTGCCTGAGAGGTGACATTTTCGGTGCAGAGTTGAACGGGACCATTCCATTTGACCGTTGGTATCTGCGCCGTTTGGACGAGAGCCAATAATTTCTGATATAGAATATTAGATTCACAAATATAGTCGCAATTCACGTCCATAATGATTGCTGAATAGGTACCCAGCCTGACATAGGCTGAATCAATGCTATCAAATGGACAAATAGAATGAAAACGACAGCAAGGGCAGTGGTCATTGGCGGCGGCGTCGTGGGTGTCAGTACGCTTTATCACTTGGCGAAAATGGGATGGAGCGACGCCGTCTTGCTTGAGCGCAAGGAGCTGACATCGGGTTCCACATGGCATGCGGCGGGGCTGTTGCCGCTGTTTAATCTCAGCTATTCGGTTGGCAAACTGCACCAATATTCGGTCGGGCTTTATCCCAGTCTGGAGGCTGAAACCGGCCTGCATGCCGGGTTTTCGCAAGTCACCAACATTAGGCTTGCGACCACCAAAGACCGGATGGATGAATATCATTATTATGCAGGGGTCGCCAAAACGATCGGTGTGGATGTCAATTTTCTAACGCCGGATCAGGTTAAGGAAATCTGGCCACTAGCCAATATGGACGGAGTTATCGGCGCGATCCAGCATCCCGATGATGGTTATATCCAGCCCGCTGACTTGACGCAGGCGTTGGCAAAGGGCGCACGGCAAAATGGTGCGACAATTTACCGCAACACTACCGTCACGGCGATCGCACAGCAACCGAACGGCGAATGGCTGATTTCGACCGATCAGGGCGATATTACCTGCGAGCATGTGATATCCTGTTCGGGCAATTTCGCGCGGCAAACAGGCGCTATGGTGGGCCTCGATATTCCCGTGATTCCGGTGGAGCATCAGTATATCGTCACCGAACAGCATCCCGCGATCATGGCGCGCAAAAAGGCTGGCCTGCCCGAAATGGGCGTGCTGCGCGAATCCGATGCCAGCTATTATATGCGCGAGGAGGCAGGAGGATTGCTGCTCGGGCCTTACGAGATGGGCGCACCCGCATGTTATGTTGATGGACCAGCGGCGAACAGCGAATATGAACTGTTCCCCGACGCGCTCGAACGGTTGGAGCCCTATATTCTCGCCGCGATGAACCGGGTTCCTGCATTTGGCGAGGTCGGGATCAAAAAGGTCTATAACGGCGCAATCGCATACACACCCGACGGGTCGCCGATGGTCGGCCCGGCATGGGGGCTCAAGAATTTTTGGCTCAATGAAGGCCATAGTTTCGGGGTAACCGCCGCTGGCGGTGCAGGTTGGCAGTTGGCCCACTGGATTGTTGACGGCGAACCTACGATTGACATGATGGGCGTCGATCCGCGCCGTTTTGGCGATTATGCCGGGCGCGGCTTCCTAATCGAAAAAAATGAAGAAGCCTATGCGAAGGTGTTCACCGTCCATTATCCTGACGAGGAGCGCGAAGCGGGCCGCGCGCTGCGCCGCACGCCATGCTATGACCGGATGAAGGCGCTGGGCGCGGTTTTCGGCAGTGTGTTCGGGTGGGAAAGGCCAAACTGGTTCGCGCCAGAAGGTTATTCGCTGACCGAGGCAGACCTTGATAAGCCCGATGTGCTGCTTGAACCACAACCATCCGGTGACGAGTGAGAATGCTCCTATCCGCGAAAAATGGTCGTTCCGCCGGTCCAACTATTTTGAACATGTTGGGGCGGAATGCCTGCACGTGACCAAGCATGTCGGCATTCAGGACATGAGCGCATTTGCCAAGTGCGAGATTTCGGGGCCGGGGGCGGAAGGCTGGCTCGACCAACTGCTGACCAACGCTGTGCCGAAAAAGGTCGGGCGGGTTTCGCTTTCGTATCTGCTCACCAGCAAAGGTGGGGTGCGAAGTGAGTTTACCGTCTACAAAATGGCACCGCAGCGGTATTATCTGGTATCGGCGGGTGCGTATGAACGGCACGATCATGATTATCTGAAAAAGGCGATGCCAACCGATGGCTCGGTCAGTTTTGAACGATTGACGACATCAATGGGTGTGTTGGTGCTGGCTGGACCGCGTTCACGCGACGTCTTGGCGAAGCTGACCGATACGGACTTATCGAGCGAGGCCTTCCCGTGGCTCACTGGCAAGAAGATGAGCATTGGATTGGCGCAGGTCGATGCACTGCGGGTCAATTTTATTGGCGAATTGGGCTGGGAAATCCATCACCCTATTGAGATGCAGAATTACATTTTCGACCGTCTGATGGAGGCTGGCGCCGAGTTTGAGATCAAGCCTTTTGGCATAAGGGCGATGACTTTGATGGCGCTCGAAAAAAGCTACAAGTTGATCCCGCGTGAATTGTCGGTTGAATACTCGGCCTTTGAAAGCGGGCTGGACCGTTTTGTCAGCCTGAAGAAACAGACCTTTTTTGGCCGCGATGCATTGCTCGCGTGGAAGGAGAAGGGGCTGGCGAACACGCTGGTGACTATGGAAGTCCACAATGTCGCCGATGCCGATGCCCGCGGGTCAGAGGCGATTTATCTGGGCGACGACATTGTTGGCCGCGCCACATCAGGCGGCTATGGTTGGCGGGTCGGAAAGAGCCTTGCACTTGCAATGATCCGCCCTGATTTGGCGGCGGTGGGTACAGAATTGGAAATCGCAATTCTTGGTGTCCGTCACAAGGCAACCATCATCGCGGATTCGCCGTTCGATCCTGAAAATAATGCGTTGAGGAGCTAAGATCATGTCGCGCTTCGAACCGATTGCCCAATTGCTGACCCAGGACCGCAAGGGCCATACGTTGCCGCGTGAGCTTTATGTCGGCGAAGAGGCATTCAATTTCGATACGCAGGTTATGCTTAAATCCGTCTGGCTGTTTGCTTGTACGGTCGCACATGTGAAAAATCCTGGCGATTATTTTGTTTTTGAGCTGGCGAACAATTCGATCATCATCGTGCGCGGGCGTGACATGCAAGTGCGGGCATTCTGGAACAGCTGCCGCCACCGAGGTTCGAAAATCTGTCTCGAACAATCGGGGCGCGCACCGCGCCTGATGTGCCCTTATCACCAATGGACGTACGGGCTTGATGGCAAGCTGTTGGCCGCACGCAGCATGGCGGACGATTTTGACAAGACGGATCACGGTCTCAGCGCCGTCGCGATTGAGAATGTTGGTGGGTTGATCTTTATCTGCATGAGCGACAATCCGCCGCCAATTGACAGGGTAAAGGCTGACATTTCTGAACAGATTGCGGTTTATGATCTTGAACATCTCAAGGTCGCAGTGACCGACCATTACATCGAAGACGCCAATTGGAAGCTGGTGATGGAGAATAATCGCGAATGTTATCACTGTGATGCTGGTCACCCCGAACTGATCAGTGTGCTTGGCACTTACGGTTTTGGCAAGGGGCTACCCGAGGATGGCGAGGGCGATATTGTGGATGACAGCGCCTATGATGCTCTGGTTGCCGCCAAACGCGATGAGTGGAAGGCGCTCGGTATTGACCGTGATTTGATCGAATTTCCCGATGGTTGGTGGCACAGGGTCGCGCGGCTTGCGCTGGCAAATGGGGCTGTGACGCAGTCAATTGACGGCAAGCTTGCATGCAAAAAACTAATCGGCCCATTCACGAAACCCGAAACATCGAGCCTGTCGGTTTGGACACAGCCGAATAGCTGGCATCACTTCTGCTGCGACCACGTAATCACTTTTTCATTAACGCCAATCGCTGCGGATAAGACGTTGCTGCGGACGAGTTGGCTCGTCCATCAAGATGCGGTTGAAGGGGTTGATTATGATCCCGATCATCTTGCTGCCTTGTGGCGTGCCACCAATACCCAAGACGGCCATTTTTCGGCAATCAACCATCAGGGCATCAGCAGCGATGGATATCAGCAAGGCCCCTATGCGGTTGAAGAAAAGCTGGTTGAGGACTTCAAGGATTTTTATGTGGCTGCGTCCAGAACGGCATTGGAGCAAGCGCAATAATGACTATGCTACCAAAGAGTGGTTCGATCAAAATTTCCGCATCGGACTGGCAACCGGGCGAACGCCCCGGTGAGCTGATCCGAAAGCTGGTAGACGACCCACGCGGATACCGCTCTATGCTGACGAAGATTGAACCCGGCCCATTGGGGGCTTTGCATTTCCATGACGAGATCGAGCAAATTTATGTGATGGAAGGCGATTTTTTCGATGATGATGCTAGCTATGGCGCGGGGGATTTTTTACTTCGGATGCCCGGAACAATGCACCGTGCAGGTAGCAAGAATGGGTGCTTGATGATGATCGTTTATGCGCCGCTTTTGGAGGTGGCTGCGTGACGCGCGTTTCAGCGCCTTCAGCCTGTTTGCCAAAGCATTGGGCGCGCATCAGGATTGGCCCGAGCAATGGCCCGATGCTGCGCCCAAACCGGCTTATGACGCAATCATTGTCGGCGGCGGCGGGCATGGCCTTGGCGCGGCTTATTATCTGGCGAAGAAATACGGGATCACCAACGTCGCCGTGCTTGAAAAGGGCTGGATCGGCGGCGGCAATACCGGACGCAACACCACAATCATCCGCTCCAATTATCTCTATGATGAAAGCGCGCATCTGTATGATCACGCGGTCAAACTATGGGACGGATTAAGCCAAGAGCTGAATTACAACACCATGTATTCAAAACGCGGCGTCATGATGCTCGCGCACAATGTGCATGATGTGCAAAGCCTGCAGCGCCACATCCACGCCAACCGTTTGAACGGCGTCGATAATGAATGGCTGACACCGCAGGAGGCCAAGGCTTATTGCCCGCCATTGAGCATCTCGCCAGACGCGCGGCATCCGGTGCTGGGGGCGGCGTTGCAACGGCGGGGCGGCACAGCGCGGCATGACACGGTGGCGTGGGGCTATGCCCGGGCTGCGGCCGCGCTAGGCGTCGACATCATCCAAAACTGCGCAGTTACCGGCATCAAGCGCGGTGCAGATGGTGCAATTGAGGGCGTAGAAACCACTCGCGGTTACATCGCCAGCAAGCGCGTGGGCGTGTCTGCGGCGGGCAATACGTCGGTGGTCATGCAAATGGCGGGGCTGGATTTCCCGCTCGAAAGCTATCCGTTGCAGGCTTTGGTGTCTGAACCGATTAAACCGACTTTTCCTTGCGTCGTCATGTCGAACACGGTGCATGCCTATATGAGCCAGTCTGACAAAGGCGAGTTGGTGATCGGAGCGGGGACGGACCAATATGTCAGTTATTCACAGCGCGGCGCGCTCCATATTATCGAACATACGCTTGCTGCGATTTGCGAGATATTTCCGATTTATCGCCGAATGCGGATGCTTCGCAGTTGGGGCGGGATTGTTGACGTGACGCCCGACCGCTCGCCGATCCTAGGCAAGACCCCAGTTAAAGGCCTATATGTCAATTGCGGATGGGGCACCGGCGGTTTCAAAGCAACGCCGGGGGCGGGGGACTTGCTCGCTTACACCATGGCGAAGGACGAGCCGCACCCGATCAACGCGCCCTATAATCTGGACCGGTTCCGAAATGGCCGGTTGATTGATGAAGCGGCTGCTGCTGCGGTAGCTCACTAATATGATCCTGATCCATTGCCCCTATTGCGATGAAAAGCGCGCCGAAATTGAATTCGCCAACGCAGGTGAAGCGCATATTGCCCGTCCGCTCAATCCCGCCGGTCAAAGCGATGAGGAATGGGAAACCTATCTGTTTATTCGCGCCAATCCGCGTGGCCGCCACCATGAACGCTGGCGGCATATTCATGGCTGCGGGCGCTTTTTCAATGCGGTGCGTGATACTGTGACGGACAAGTTTGAGACCACTTACAAGGCCGGGGAGCCGCGCAAATGAGCGGCTATCGTTTGGAAATTGGCGGACGAATTGACCGTAGCCGCGCCGTCTCATTCAGCTTTGATGGGCAGAGTTATTCGGGTTTTGCTGGCGACACGTTGGCGTCGGCTTTGTTGGCGAACGGGGTTATGCTGTTTGGCCGTTCGTTCAAATATCACCGGCCACGCGGGATTCTCGCGGCGGGGAGCGAAGAGCCCAATGCGCTCGTTTCGGTGGATCGCGGGCCGGGACGTTTCACTCCCAATTTGCGCGCGACAGGTGTGGAAGTGCATGAAGGTTTGAACGCGGTTAGCCAGAACCGCTGGCCTTCGTTGAAAACTGATTTCGGTGCGATTAATGACCGATTGGGGATGTTCTTGCCCGCGGGATTTTATAACAAGACATTCATGTGGCCCCGTTCCTTTTGGGATAGGCTATACGAACCTGCGATCCGCAAAATGGCAGGGCTGGGCGATGCGCCGACGCAGGAAGACCCAGACACTTACGCCTCCACTTACGCCCATTGTGACTTATTGATCGTCGGTGCCGGGCCAGCCGGAATCGATGCCGCGCTGGAAGCCGCTGCGACGGGCAAGCGCGTTTTCCTGATCGATGAGCAAGATGAAGCGGGCGGGGGTGCGTTGACCGATATCGCGCTGTGGCCATGGCTGGACCGCAGTTTGAAAGCGCTGTCCGAAACAGCAAATATCAAGGTCATGACGCGGACAACGGCGTTCGGCTATTATCACGACAATTTCATCGGCGCAGTTCAACGTCTGACCGATCATTTGCTCCCCCCCAAACCAAATCTCGGTGGGCAAGCTCCGCGCGAGAAATTGTGGCGGATCAGGGCCGGCGAAGTGATCTTGGCCCAAGGCGCGATTGAGCGGCCCTTGGTGTTTGAAGGTAATGACACGCCGGGCGTGATGTTGTCGTCGGCTGCAAAAACCTATGCCAATCGTTACGCCGTGGCCGTCGGTAAATCCGTGGCGTTGATGGCGGCGCATGACAGCGGTTGGCATGACATGTTTGCGCTGGCCAAGGCGGGCGTGGGCATCGCGGCGATCATTGATGTGCGCGATACGGTTGATGCGGCGTTGCTTACACAAGCCAGTGAACTAGGCATAAGCGTTAAGACCGGCCATAGCGTTATCGGCGTTACTGGCCGCCACGGCGTCAAAGCAATTGAGGTTGCGGCAAATAGCGGCACGGGCAAATCTGTCATAACCTGCGACGCTCTGCTTATGGCTGGGGGCTGGACGCCGAGCGTGCATTTGTGGTCGCACAGCAAGGGTACACTCAAATGGCGCGATGATCTGGGAGCCTATGTGCCCGATCAACCAAATGAAAAAGTCCGCTGTGTCGGTGCCTGCTCAGGCGATTGGGATTTCGGGCAGGGTGCGGTCATTGATGTGCTGCCCACGCCAAAGGATCAGACGCGGATCAAAGCATTTGTCGATTTCCAGAATGATGTGACGGCCAAGGACATCAAGCTTGCGGTGCGTGAGGGCTTTCGTTCGATTGAGCATATCAAACGCTACACCACCAATGGCATGGCGACAGATCAGGGCAAGACGTCGAACCTCAACGGGTTGCAAATTGCATCTACCGCTCTGTCAAAGCCAGTCACCGACATTGGCCTTACGAGCTTCCGTCCGCCATACACGCCGCAGACATTTGGCGCTTTGGCTGGCCATGCCAAAGGAGCGTTGTTTCAGGCGACGCGCACAACCAATATTGATGGCTGGGCCGCAGAAAATGGTGCCGTGTTTGAGCTGGTCGCGCAGTGGCGGCGGGCGCGTTATTTCCCGAAGGCGGGAGAGGATATGCACGCGGCGGTTAACCGCGAATGCGTCGCTGTACGGAAAAGTCTTGGTATTTTCGATGCGTCAACGCTGGGCAAGATCGAAGTTGTCGGCCCCGATGCGGCTGAGTTTCTCAACCGCATGTACACCAACCCTTGGAAGGCGCTGGAGCCCGGGCGTTGCCGCTATGGGTTGCTGCTCAAAGAAGATGGTTTCATCACCGATGATGGCGTGTCGGCGCGGTTGGCTCCCGACCGGTTTCATTTGACCACCACCACCGGCGGTGCGGCGCGTGTGCTGAACATGATGGAGGATTATCTCCAGACCGAATGGCCGGATCTCAACGTCTGGTTGACCAGCACCACCGAGCAATATGCCGTGATTGCCCTGCAAGGACCGAACGCACGCAAAGTGCTGGAGGCTCTGGTTGAGGGCGTTGACCTATCCGCCGAAGCGTTCCCGCATATGGCAATTCGCGAAGGAACGATTTGCGGTGTTCCAACGCGATTGTTCCGGGTGAGTTTTACCGGCGAACTGGGCTTCGAAATCAATGTGCCCGCTGCTTATGGCCGCGCGCTGTGGGTGCGGATCATGGCCGAAGGTGCGCGCTTTGACATAACGCCTTATGGCACCGAAGCGATGCACGTGCTGCGCGCTGAAAAAGGCTTTATCATTGTCGGGCAAGATACCGATGGCACCGTTACGCCGTATGATGCTGGTCTCAGTTGGGCGGTGGGCAAGAAGAAACCCGATTTTGTCGGGCGGCGGTCACTCGCGCGTCCTGACATAGTTGCGCCGGGGCGCAAGCAATTGGTTGGACTGTTAACCGACGATCCGAACATCGTGTTGGAAGAAGGCGCGCAGATCGTTGCTGATCCTGGTCAACCAATTCCAATGAAGATGATCGGTCATGTTACCTCCTCTTATTGGAGTGAGGCGCTGGGACGTTCGATTGCTATGGCGCTGGTGGCGGGCGGGCAGGGGATGATGGGCGAAACACTGCACATCCCAATGCCGGGCAAGACGCATACAGCCAAAGTTAGCGGCATGGTGTTTTACGACGAACAAGGAGCGCGGTTGAATGTCTGATGTCCTCACCCGCACTGAACCCGTTGGAGCTGAACCGTTCAGCGCCGACGGCGTCACGATCAGCCTGGCCCCACCGATGGCCAGATTCTCTATGCGCGGACGGCAAGCGCAGGCACTTGAGACCGTGCTAAAAGTAAAAGTCCCGAAAAAAATCGGTGCAACCGAGGGCGGCATAGCCTGTCTTGGCCCCGATGAATGGCTGATGCGGGCGCAGGCAGGAACCACGATTGCGCTAGGCGAAGGCTTGCCCATCGCCATCACCGATGTCAGCGACCGGGCAATTTGCATTGTTGTAGAAGGACCGCGCGCGGCCGAAATTATAATGTCAGGTTGTCCGCTCGATCTCGACCAATTCGCTGTCGGGCGCGCAACGCGCACCGTATATGAAACCGCCGAAATCATCTTGATCCGCGAGGCGGCAGACCGCTTCCACGTCGAGGTTTGGCGCAGTTTTGCTTCGTGGCTTTTGACAGCTCTTCAGACCTCTGCCAGCCATTGAGCGTGGTGGGGGAAGCGGAAAGACACTTTCGACCGTCGAGAGACATGGCGAACGGCGAGGTTAGTTTGATCACCAAAACCGTTCGTACCGAGCCTGTCGAAGCACAGGTTGCTTGTCTCATCCTTCGACCGGCGACAGAACGAACGGATATAACAATAAGACTTGTAATGTAGGATTTGTTCTGGGACCAAAGGCAATGCCGCTTGTTCGGGGTGCGCTCTTTGACATTGTTGGCGGTCAATTTCACCCTTCGCGGCCAGTTTAACGAAGGAAGAAAATTACAAAATAAGTTCAATGTTGGAAATTATCTATACGTGTACTGCTAAAAAATGTCAAAATAGGCGTCAATCTTGTCAACTTGGTGTCAACTTGGAGATTTTTGGCCGGTTCAAATGTTCTTTGATAATATGCGCGTAGACATTAGCGTTGCTTATGTTATGACAAGCCGTTCTCTAAACACAAAATGATGGATTTCCGCCCATGAAACTCCCGCAGGAATTCGATCTACATGCACTTGAAGTTTTTGTGATGACTGTTGAATTGGGCGGAATGTCTCAATGCGCAGTGCATTTACAGGTGACCCAATCGGCGGTGTCGCAAACAATTGCTAAGCTGGAAATGGGCGTCGGGACGCCGCTGTTTGATCGCACCATGCGGCCCTTGGGACTAACGACCAGCGGAAAGTCGCTGTTTGCGCGTGGACAGAAACTGATTGCCCATGCCCGCCTTACTTATGACGAAGTGCGCGAAGGCGCAAATTTGCCTGTGTCCAGTATTACCGTGGCGATGTCGTTCAGTCTTGCCAATCAATTGACGGCTCCGATTTTGAATAGCCTTGGTCCGCGCGCTGACCGGTGGAATATACGCTCAGGCATTTCAATGGAACATCAGGGCGAATTTTTGGCGCGAGACATAGACATGCTGGTGACCGGCAGTTTCAATCTGGAACACCGCGATACCGTTGAACTTCATCCCGTTTTTGAAGAGAATTTTATCCTCGTCTTTCCAAACGAATATCGCGATCCGGTCGATTTGGCGGGCAATTCACCGCAATTGCCGTTCATACGTTTTTCCCGGCTAACTGGGACCGGGCAGCAAATCGAACGTCAGATCACTCGAATGAAATTGAAATTGCCGCAATCAGTAGAGATCGAATCTTCGCATCAGCAATTGGCGCTGGTCGCAGCCGGGCTTGGCTGGACAATCACCACTCCAGTTTGCCTTGCCGCAGTGCCAGAACTTTTGCCGCAAATCAGGGCGGAGCCAATGACCCGCGGTCGGTTCGCAAGGCAAATACAGGTGGTGGCGCGCGCAGGTGAGCTGGGAGATATTCCGAAGTTAACAGCCAATTTGTGCACCAGAACGCTGAAAGACGTAACCTTTCCGCCGCTTATTGCCGCATATCCATGGTTAGAGAAGCAATTGCTGTGGCCGGCAATGAAAGGCGCGGATTTGTGAGTTTGCTGGCAATGGCTTTGACCTTAGTCGCTTTGTGCCGCTAGGTGCTCTGCGGCCAACTGCCAGAAATGCAATAACCCTGTGCTGAAACTCAATGGGACATAAGCGATGCAGTTATCTTCGTTAATCACATGCAATCGCACCGCGACATGATCGATAATCGTGGCGGCGCTGCATCCCAGGGCAAAGCCGGCGTTTTCAGCGTCAAACACGCCGCCTTCCATCAGCAATTCGCGCCATCTAGGACCAGACAAGCGGACACGGACAATGCCGCCGCCTATGGCGGTAACCGTACCATCATCGCCTAAGACATCGGGCAGGGCGGTAACGTCTCCTTCCACCAGCCAGACGGTTGGTTCGTAGCGGATTAAGCGCAGAGCTTCGGTTCCGTCAGATCGGCCCATCGGGGGAAGTGCAAATCCGGTCGCGGCCTTGAACCGTTTGGCAACGGCGACAGGATTGCTCCAGATTTCGAGCGCAAAAAGCGGCGCTGCGGGCAGGGGAGTGACAGTTAGTTCAGTCACGGTAACGCTCTCCTGCAGTGTCGTAGAAATGCGGATGCACAACCCGGACGCGCGCCTTTTTGCCGCGGGTGGGTGATGTTGCAATCATTTCTTCGCCGTAGCGGCTGAACCCACGATCCAATTGTGCCAGCGCAATCGAACCACCTTCCATAATCCGGAATGCAGCAGCGCTGACATGGCCTTGCGGCGTTTCGCCTTCGCGGCTGATCAGCATGGATCCTTCGGGAATATCTCCTTCAATCGCTTCAAGCCCGACCAATTGCCGCCGGCCAGGTTCGGATAAAGCAGGGCGTGATAGCCCCGAATTACCGACAAAACCGCCCGCCTTGTTGAGCATTTTATCCAACGCCAGATCGTGCGGAGTCATTCGTCCATCAATCTCGCCGCCGACAACCAAATGTCCCTTTTCAATGCGAAGAAACTCCATGGCTTCCATGCCGTAGAGCGCGCCGCCATGCTGCCCTAATTCGGTTTCGCACGCGGCCCATACAGTTGCGGCGTGGCTTGCCTCAACATAGATTTCAAACGCCCGTTCGCCGCTATAGCTCGCTGCGAGCACGATCACCGGGACGCCAGCGATGGTGGCGGGAACAGTTGACATATGGCGCGTTGGTTCGCTGCCAACCAGCGCCGTCAACACGGCTTTTGCATTCGGTCCTGCTACCGCAATTCCGGCATAATGTTCCTGAACGTTAACAGCAGATACGCGCAAGTGGGGCGCAAGATATTGGCGAACGTATGAGATATGCGCCGCCATCTTGTCAGCACCGCCGGTTGAGCTGGTCAGCAAATAGCGGTCGTCGGCAAGCCGCCAAACGGTTCCATCATCAAAGACAAATCCGTCTTCGCGAAGCATAAACGTATAGCGTCCGCGCCCGGTTGCGAGTTTGGCAACGCTGGTCGCGCATATCATTTCCAGCAACGCTGCCGCATCCGGACCACTTACCTCGAACTTGGCAAGTGTCGAGACATCGGTCATCCCGACATTGGTGCGAACGGCCCGTGCTTCGCGAAGCGCGGCTTGTGCCAACGTCTCATTTCCGATGGGATAAGCGCGCGGCCGGAACCAATAGCCAAGCGGCTGCCAGATTGGGTTCTTTGCCGCATGGACATCATAAAGCGCCAACCGCCGGACATGCTTGCCCGCATCTTTCGCGCCTGCACCAGCCAACAACCCCATCGTAACCGGCGTATAGGGCGGGCGGAACGTGGTCAGCCCGGCTTCTGGAATCGCAACACCTTGTTTTTGTGCCAAGCGGCCAAGAGCGGCCATATTGCTGAGTTTTCCCTGATCCGTTGCCATGCCTAATGTGGTGTAACGTTTCAAATGTTCGACCGAGCGATAGCCCTCCGCCCAGGCGAGATCGACATCAGCGAGTGTCACGTCATTCTGAAAATCGATGAAGCTCTTCTTTGGCGGTGATGCGGGGGTGACGACGCCAATCGGTTCGGGATTGACCGCGCCGCCGATGGTGGTCACATTTTGACGCGACATCGCAGGTACAAAAGCTTGTGCCGCCTCGTTCCAATCAAGCGTGCCGCCAGCCTGCATATGCAAATGAACGACTGGAGTGAAACCGCCCGAAACCGCAATCAAATCGGCGGCCCAGCTTTTTGTGGCACCGTCGACCAACGCGCTCACGCTCTTCAAGCAATGACGTGCGCCGTTGGTCGAGAGCGGGACGGCGTCGTTATATACGGCGAAATCACTTCCGGACCCTGCAGGGGCTGGCCGTGCGTCAAGGATCGCAACAATCTGTGCGCCTGCATTTCTGAAGGCAACAGCGGTTTTGTAAGCATCGTCATTGTTCGTCGCGATTACCACGTGCTTGCCAGGAAGCACTCCGAAACGTTGCACATAAGTGCGCGCGGCTTGTGACAGCATTACGCCGGGCCGGTCATTGTGCGCAAAAGCTATAGGCCGTTCGATGCTGCCGGTTGCGAGGATTACTTGACCGGCGCGCACATGCCAGAGCCGCTGCGCCACACCGTTCGGAGGGATCTGACCGGGTTCGGTTAGGCGCTGGTTCAACGTTACAAGATCATGTTCCCAATATCCAGATGCAGTCGTTCGGTTCATGATCCGGCCACCAGCGGCGGTGATGCGCGCACAGGTCGTTTCGATCCACGCTGAGTCAAGTTCTTGCGGATCGCGGATCAGAGAGGAACCAAGGATGCAGTCCTGTTCAACAAGGATGACACGCTTGCCTGCTTCTGCGGCCTCCAGCGCCGCCAATAATCCCGCAGGCCCGCCGCCCACAACTAGCACATCGCAAAACGCCGCGCGTTGGCTGTAACGGTCAGGGTCGGATTTGGTTGGTGCATTGCCCAGCCCGGCTGCTTTACGGATGAAATATTCATAAAACATCCAGCGTTTGGCTGAGCCGAAAAAGGTCTTGTAATAGAAACCGGCGCTTAACATTGGTGCTGCCAGTCCAAAGACCGCTCCCATGTCGAAACGCAGGCTAGGCCAACGGTTTTGGCTTTGTGCCGCCAACCCTTCATAGACAAAGACATCGGTTGCGCGCGTATTGGGCTCACTACGTCCGCCTTCGCCAATAGTGACGAGTGCATTGGGTTCTTCAACGCCTGCTGTCATAATTCCGCGAGGTCGGTGATATTTGAAACTGCGGCCGACCAGGCCAATGCCATTAGCAAGCAAAGCAGCAGCAAGAGTATCGCCCTTGCGCGCCAAATAGGTTTTGCCATCAAACGTGAAGTTTATGGTCGCTCCGTCAGAAGAGCGTGATGGTCCAGTCATGGCAGCGCCTCCGGCCCGACAGCGTTTGTTGCGCTAATTTCATTTGTAACGCGGTGGCGCGTTATGACTAGCCAAGCGCGGCAACCATAAGTGTGCCGCCAAATCTCTTCGTCGAACCCACGCGGGTTATTGCGGGTAAACAATGATTTCATGGCAACTTCTGGTGCGGCATCCATCGGCACAACCGAGTCAACGGTGCGCCCATAAGTAAACTCGATTTGGGAACGCGGACCGCAATGGGGGCAGGTGATTTGCATCATGTCAGCGACTATCCGGCATCGGGCCGCTTCCTGTTTCGTCAATCGTCGCGCCGCGTTCAAAACGGTCGAGAGAAAACGGTGCATTCAGCGCATGCGGCTTTCCGGTTGCCAGCGTGTGGGCATAGGTCCAGCCAGAGGCAGGCGTCGCTTTGAACCCGCCATAACACCAGCCGCCATTGAGGAAGAGGTTCCTTACTGGCGTTTCGCCGATGATCGGCGATCCATCAAAGCTCATGTCGGTAACGCCCGACCAGGTGCGAACCATGCGTAGCCGGGAAAGAGCGGGGACCAGCGCGAGCCCTTGTGCAATTGCGCCTTCGGTGATTATAGGGTTGCCGCGCTGGGCATAGCTTGGCCAGTTGTCAGGATCGCCGCCAAAAACGATGCCGCCCTTGTCCGATTGGCTGATGTAGCAATGCAAGGATTGTGATTGGATAATGCCGTTGATCATTGGCTTTACGCCTTCGGTGACCAACGCCTGCAATGTCTGCGATTCTATCGGCAGCTTTAGACCGGCGAGACCCGCAACATGCCCGCTGCTGCCCGCGACACAAATTCCGATCCGTCCGCCGGCAATACGGCCGCGCGTCGTTTCAACACCGACAACAGCATCGCCATCACGGACAAATCCCGTCACTTCACATTTCTGGATAATGTCAACGCCAAGGCTATCGGCGCCGCGCGCATATCCCCACGCGACGGCGTCATGGCGCGCGGTGCCACCACGCCGTTGGATCATCGCACCCTCGATTGGAAAGCGCGCCGAACGCGACATATCAAGCAACGGTTCACGTTTGGCGACTTGATCACGAGTTAGTAATTCGGCATCAATTCCCTGACAGGCCATTGCATCGCCGAGTTCGGCAAGATTGGTCATATCAGCGTCCGAATGCCCCAAGACCATCGCACCGCGCGGGCTGAACATCACGTTGTAGTTGAGCTCGTCGCTGAGTCCTTCCCAGAGTTTGAGCCCGAATTCGAGAAATTTTTGTGATGCCTCAAGCCGGTAATTGGACCGCACAATCGTGGTGTTCCGACCAACATTCCCGCCGCCAATCCAGCCTTTTTCAAGCACTGCGATATTTCGAATACCGTGAACTTTAGCGAGGTAGTATGCGGTAGCTAACCCGTGCCCACCGCCACCAATGATGACGATGTCGTAACTGGGTTTTGGCTCAGGATCGCGCCACGCGGGCTGCCAATGCTTTTGGCCGTTCAATGCCCCGCGCAGCAATGCAAACGCCGAATATCGGTTCATGTAATCGGCATCCATCCACGTTTCTCGCGCCAGTCAGGCTCCAGATCGTCAAAGCGTGAAAGGCCAAGTTTGCTGATTTCTGCAAATGAACACTCGTCATCGATAACCAGATCGCGGATCGCGTGGCCGGTTGCAGGCGACAGTCCGAACCCGACGCCGGACATTGTCGCAACCACGACATTGTCAGGGCTTGATAAACGGTCGATTACGGGGCGGCCATCGGGTGTATTTTCAATAATGCCCGCCCAGCTGCGGATAACATTCAGATGGGCCGCCTTGGGTAAAAGCTCAGCCAAACGATAAGCGAGATTACGCATTAAAGGGGTCGAAGGGCGCGCCACAGGGCCGGTTTCATCAACATCAATCCATTCATGCGGACCGCCACCATAAGCGAGATTGCCGCGCAGTGTTTGTCGGCCATAAAGCCTGTTGCCGTCAACTCCGCCCAATTTCATCATCGGCGCAGGCTCGGTAATGATCATTTCTGCCCGGCCAGCGGCAAGCGGGATGCTGATGCCAAGTTGCGCCGCAAGTACGCCCGTTTGCGGGCCAGCGGCAATCACAACGGTATCGCAGCCATAGCTCGCCGTTGCGGTGTTGACAGCCGTGACCTTGCCGCCTGCTGTTTCAAAGCAAGTAACTGGGCTGTGCTGGATAATCGTGCCGCCCAAATCCTGCAGTGCCCAGGCATATGCCTGAACGCTCCGTTGCGGATTAGCCTGCCCACCAAACCGGTAATGCAACCCCCCAAAGCATTCACCCGCCAGCGGCACGGCATCGCGCACTTGCTGGGGATCAAGCATGTCGGCGCGGTATCCCCGCTGGGCTAAGCTTTTGGCTCCATATTGCGCCTGTTTCCATTGTGTTTCATCGGTCGAGATGACGATCCGCTCGGACTGAAACTCGGTCGGATAGCCAAGCAGTTCGTCCATTTGCGGCCAAAGCCTTTGTTCTTCATCGAACAACGGGCTTTGATAATGCGAGGCACCGCCGCCATTTCGGCCAGATGCCTCCCAACCAACGATAAATTTATCGAGGACAATGACTTTGACCCCGGAACGCGCGAGCCACCAAGCTGCGCTCAATCCGGTAACGCCGCCGCCGACAACAACAACCGCAGCGCCGCTCATCGGTACATATCCCCATAATAAACGTCGCGCCGGGTTTCTTCCAACGGTGTCCCGATCTCTTCATAGGGGATCCACTGTGTAGGGATTCCAAACCATACATCCCATGCCGCCGTCATCGCCGGGTTTTCGTTCCAATCGGCTATAATCTTAAGGGGTAGAGGCCGAACAGGAGCGCGGTGCGTGGCGAGTGGAATGGTACCAAAGGGCTTGTCCGCCTCAATCGCGAGCAGCATAGCAACTTGATCGCGGCAGCGACGACCTTGGCACACGCCCATGCCTGCGCGCGTAAGGCGCTTGATTTGGTCTGGATTGGCGGGGCCGTCGTCAAGCAAAGTTTCCAATGAACGAGCGCACATGGCGGCGGGACGGGCCAGATAATTTGGCGGCTGCACGCCGATCAAATCGGCCCGGGTTACTTCTTCGCATTGGCAAATGATCGTTTCATCGGTGCTGATCGCCGATAGCGCCCGCATCCAATCCATGCGGTATTCAACATGGTCAAAGCCGGTATCGGCCAAACCGGCACAATCGCCAACTGCGCTGACGGTGGCTTCACCTGCTGGAATAAATCCTCCACGATTTGCGTTTAGCGCTCGCGGACTGTGCATTGCGTCGACCAACTCGATTGAAGGGACAAGGCCGATGGCCATACATATAGTATCGCACGCGACCTGCTCGCCCGATGATAGCATCGCGCTTTCAACGCCATCAATTCCGCCCTTGGCTGCGGCGATGGTCAGCCCGCAATTGATCTCTATGCCAGCGGCGGTGACCTGTTTGATAAGGTCCGTGTTGCCCTGCGGGAAGGCGCGCAATTCTATTAGTCCCGCAACTTGTATGCCCCGGTTATGCGCCAACAATGCGGTTGCCAGCGCCAGATCATGCGATCCAATTATCAATATCCGCCGCCCGGCAAATGCATCATATCGCGTCAGCAGCATCTGCAGCGCGGCGGCGCCCATCACGCCCGGCTGATTCCAGCCTGGAAACGACATCGCCAGATCGCGCGCGCCTGTTGCCAGCACTAGCTTGTCAAAGCCGACTAACCACGAACGCTCGGCATCGGCTAGGCCAACCACTTGTTCGGGCAAGCTCCGGACACCCGGACCATTGCGGTAAACACCCCAAGCGGCCGTGCCGAGTAACACTTCAACGCCTGCTTCCATGGCTGTTTCGAGTTCCGCCATGCTCATGAAAATTGCCTCAAGCATGCGGTCACTATTCTGCACCGCAGCGGTCATTCGTCCGCCAAAATAGAGTGGTACATCATTGCCCATCAGCGCACCCGAAACGGGATTTTCATCAACCAGAAGTACGCGCGATCCAGCCTTAGCGGCTGCCATCGCCGACTCAATTCCGCTCGGCCCGGCACCGACGACGACAACATCGTAACGCAATTCGGCATTACTATGGGTCCCATTAATTGCGCACAAATCGGTTCCGGTAAAATTCAGTTCCATTACACAGCCTCTAATGCTTGCGCCAAATCGGCGATCAGGTCTTCAACATGTTCAAGCCCGACAGAAAGCCGGATCGTGCCATCAGTAATCCCGCCTGCCAATCGTTGTTCGCGGGCAACGGCATAATGGGTTGTGCTGGCTGAATGACAAATCAGAGTTTCGGACCCGCCAAGACTAACTGCCATCTTCATTAGCCTCAGCCGGTCGAGCATGCGAAACGCTTCCGCTTCGCCGCCGTGCAAGTGAAAAGAAAAGGTCGATCCTGCGGCTTTACATTGCCGGTCGTAAACCGCACGCTGACGGCTGCCTTCTGCCAAAAAGCCAAGATAGGTGACACCTGCGACCTTTGGATGATCTCGCAAAAATTCGGCAACGCCGCGCGCATTGCTCATCGCACGTTCGGTCCGCACCGCAACTGATTCCAGTGAACGCAACATCAGCCAGCAAGTATTGGGATCGAGATGATTGCCCCACGTTGTGCGCTGCAACCGCAAATGCTCAATCAGGGCTTGCCTGCCGCTAATCCCGCCAGCCAGCAAATCGCTATGTCCGCCGCAATATTTGGTGAGCGATGTTAGGCACAAATCAACACCGTGTTCGATCGGGCGCTGTGCAAATGGTCCCAGCAAGGTATTATCGACCACAACCAGCGGGCGATGCCCCTGTTTCTCGCCTACCTCATCGGCGATGCGAACCATCAGGTCAAGGTCAACAATCGCGGCGGTCGGGTTGGCCGGTGTTTCTGCGATGATAAGTTTTAGCAGGCCCTTCGCAATAGCTTCATTTGCTGCAGCGCGAACATTGGCTTCGTCCGTACCGTCAAGATAAGCGGAAGCATGAGAACCGAATTGCGGCATGATGTTGTTATAGAGCATATCGACACCGCCATAAATTGGCCGGCCATGCAACACGCTATCGCCGGGACGAACATGGGCGAGCGCGATACTTGAATGCGCGGCCATGCCGCTGGAATAGGCAACCGCTGCTTCGGCCCCGTCGATCGCAGCAAGGCGTTTTTCCAGGAAATCCAGGCCGGGATGGCCAAGTCTGGAATAGATATGGTTGCTTTGCCCGACCTGTGGTCCGCTGCCGTCAAAATACGCCTCGTGCACATCTTTGGCATGCTGCGCCGAAGGGTAGACGAAGGTGGATGTCATAAAGATTGGCGGCTTTACTGAACCCATACCGAGTGCTGGATCATAGCCATATGCGACAGCAAGCGTTTCGGGGCGCATCCCCTTTGGAAGATCAGTCGGCATGGGCATCAATATAGGCACGAGCCTTGTCGCAATAATAGTCTGTAAATCGCAGCGCGAGCATCTCTGCTTCTTGTGAATAGGGGCCGGGTGTATAACCGATGCTGTTCACGCCGACTTGATTGTTCTCGGCGAGCTGCTTGTCTTCCAGATTGGTTTTGGTCCACAGATCGGTTAGCGAGGCGATATCATAATCAACGCCCTCAACGGCATCTTTATGGACGAACCATTTGCTGTAAACATGGGTTTCATTCGCGCCAACCGGCACCGCGCTAAACATGAAAACTCCATCAGCAGTGCAATGAGCGAAGCTATGCGGATCAAGCGCAAAACGCATCGAGCCGATGTCGCCGCCATTGACGTCGCACATCAATTTCTTGGAGAGATGCTGACCATCGTTGGAAATCGAGACGCTGCCTTCATTGAGAGTGAACCGGGCGATCTGCCACCAATGCCCTTCAACGGCTTTATGGGGCAACCCATGTGCGTCCATTGTGGCTTCAAATTCTTTGATCCGGGCATCCCCGCCGGCATCGAAATGGCGCGACATATCGACCGGAAACGACTTTGCCAGCGCTGGATGGCCTGTTCCGCAATGATAACATTCGCGCGCATTTTCCATGACCAATTTCCAATTGGCATTTTCAACAAGCAGGCTTTGGTGCGCAAGCTTTGCATTCTTCAAATGATGAGGAGCTACATAGGCCGCAAGCTTGTCACCAAATTCATCAAAGGGGGGAGGGGTGTCGGACAGACAAATAAACAAGGCGCCTTCGATATTTCTAAGCGCAACCGGCTTCAAACCGTGATCGCCTTTGACAAAATCGGCGGACATACGGTTTGCCGCGAACAGCGATCCATCGAGATCATAGGTCCAGCGGTGATAGGGGCAGACCAGCTTAGGGGCGGTGCCGCTGCCAACCGGACAAATCATCGAGCCGCGGTGACGGCAGCTGTTGTGAAATGCCCGAATTTCACCGCTTTTGTCACGCGTAATAACAACCGGCCATTTTCCGATCATCAGCGAAATATAGCTGCCGGACTTGGGCAGTTCGCAATCCATCCCGACCAATAGCCAGCTTTCACCATACACAGCAGCCATATCAAATTCAAAGGCAAAGGCATCGGTATACAGCGATTGCGGCAAGGTATGCCCGGCTTTTCGGTCCTGAAATAGTGAACGTATTCGATCCAGCTCTAACACAATGTTTTCTCCCGCCATGACAAGTACTCAGGTTGAACAGCAGCTCTTGGCTTACAGCTTTTGGCCTAAGGTTCTTGGACTATCGCAACCACCTCACATAATCGCATTTTCGCATAGCCCTATGCCAAAATGTCGGGCAAATGGAATTTGCGTAGAATCGATTATGCAATGAACGGATTTAGAAAGGTCGCGCGATCACAAATCGAACTGCTATCAATCGACGTTGGCTGCCTTTAAATGCCTTGCGAGCATTTGAAGCGGTCGGACAGCAACTCAGCTTTACCGGCGGTGCGGCTGCGCTATCTGTTTCGCAAAGTGCCATGAGTAGGCATGTCATCGGACTTGAAGAATTGTTGGGTAAACAGTTGTTTGTCAGGGATTCATCGCGATTGACTTTAACAGCTGCTGGCGAAGAATTGTTGCCTGTTGTTGCAAAGAGTTTGGACCGCATCGAGCAAACAATGAATGCAATCAGAGATGATAGTGTGGCGCGCCGTGCACTGCGCATTCACATTCCGCCATCATTATTGCAGCAGCTATTTCTGCCATTGTTGCGTGATTTTCACATTGAATTTCCAGACATCCGGATTGATGTTTCAAGCGCGCACGTAACTGGGTTGCCAGCGACAGATCTCGATATGGCGATCGTATATGACCGGCCGAATGTCGATGACCGGATTACCGATTTGTTGTGGATGGTTCGCGTGGCTCCGCTCTGTTCGCCGGAAACCGCCGCGCGGGTCGGCGATCTGTCGCTTGAACAATTTTTGTCGACTGAGGAATTGCTCCACCTAAAACTAGACGACCAACCGAGAGATTTGCTTTGGAGTGCGTATGCTCGGCAATGTGGCATCGGCGTTTCCACTGGAGAAGGGCTGGCTTTCGATACCGCCATTGCTCTGGCCCAATATGCTATGGCGGCGAATGGTGTGATGCTTGGCGATATTGATATGTTTGCCGGAGAAATTGCTGGCGGCCAACTCGTTATGCCTTTTCCTGCGGTGGTTGAAGATGGATATGGCTATTATCTCAAACTTCATGCCGACGATATGTCTGATCCGGCGATTTCCGTATTTCGCAGCTGGCTCATCCAGCGATTGGGCAAGATGCAAGTTTACGACGATAAAACATCATCATAGGTTTATTTCGCGGGCTTCAATTCAGCCATCATAGCAATTGCCGCAAGCGCGTTAGGTTCAAGGCCCTGTGCACCAATGATAAGCCGTTTCATTCGTGGATCCCAATAGAGCTGAATATGGTCGGCGGTAGCACTCACCGGATCGTCATCCGTCTCGAGATTTTTGGCAATCTGATTGGCCATATAGACAAGGCGTTCGACGGTGGTCATTCGGCAGGTACTTCGGCCACAATCCGGCGCGATCTTTCCGAAAGAGCTTCATATTCTTCCTGCCAATCGGTCGGGCCATTTGACGCGCTAATTTGCACCGCTGTGACTTTATATTCCGGGCAGTTGGTCGCCCAATCGCTATAGTCAGTGGTAACGACATTGGCCTGGGTCACGGCATGGTGGAACGTGGTGTAGACGACGCCGGGTGCGACCCGGTCGGTCACGGTGGCGCGCAAAGTCGTTTCGCCCGCCCGGCTGGCAAGCTTTACCCAGTCGCCGGTTTTTACACCGCGATCTTCGGCATCGACGGGATGGATTTCAAGAAGGTCTTCGGGATGCCAAGCGACATTTTCGGTGCGCCGTGTCTGTGCGCCGACATTGTAATGCGACAATATCCGCCCGGTGGTGAGCAACAACGGAAAGCGCGGGCCAGTTTTTTCGTCGGTTGGCACATAATCGGTGACGACGAATTTCCCCTTGCCGCGAACGAAGCCGTCAACATGCATAATTGGCGAGCCGTTCGGCGCATCTGCAGTGACCGGCCATTGCAGCGATCCTTCTTCGTCGAGCCGGTCAAAAGATACTCCCGCGAAAGTCGGCGTGAGGCGGGAAATTTCATCCATAATCTCGCTTGGGTGGCCGTAGTTCCAATTGAGGCCCATCGCTTGCGCTAACTTTTGTGTAACCTCCCAATCCTCAAGTCCGTTCATCGGTGTCATTACCTTGCGTACAGGCTGAATGCGGCGTTCGGCGTTTGTAAACGTACCATTCTTTTCAAGAAATGTTGATCCGGGCAGAAAGATATGCGCGTAATTTGCGGTCTCGTTGAGGAACAGGTCATGGACAATGACACATTCCATTGCGGCAAGTCCGGCGGACACGTGTTTGGTATCCGGATCAGACTGGAGAATATCCTCACCTTGACAATACAGTGCTTTAAACACGCCGTCGACGGCGGCATCGAGCATGTTGGGAATACGCAAGCCCGGTTCGGGATCAAGCGCAACACCCCAGTCATTTTCAAACAAGCGCCGGGTGTCGCCGTCGCTTATGTGACGGTAGCCGGATAGCTCATGCGGAAAACTGCCCATGTCGCATGCTCCCTGCACGTTATTCTGGCCGCGGAGCGGGTTCACACCGACACCGCGCCGTCCGATATTGCCGGTAGCCATGGCGAGGTTGGCAATCGCCATCACTGTTGAGCTGCCTTGCGAATGTTCGGTTACGCCGAGCCCGTAATAGATTGCTCCATTGCCGCCGGTCGCATAGAGCCGCGCAGCGGCGCGCAGTTCGCCTGCATCAACAAGCGTAACGGGTTGCAGGTTTTCCGGGCTGTTGCGCGCTTGCGAAACGAATTCGGCCCAGTGGCTATATTCATCCCAATCGCAGCGTTCCCTTACAAATTTTTCGTCCGCCAAGCCTTCGGTTACGATCACGTGCGCCATTGCCGTCAGCACAGCAACATTGGTTCCGGGACGAAGAGGCAGATGGTGCTGAGCCTCGATATGGGGACTGCGCACAATGTCGGTACGGCGCGGGTCGATCACGATCAATTTTGCCCCAGGCTTGCCATCTTGGCCGCGCAAACGGCGCTTCATCCGGCTGGCAAACACTGGGTGGCCGTCGGTCGGATTCGCGCCGATGATCAGGATTACTTCGCTGTCCTCGACGCTGTCAAAATCTTGTGTTCCGGCGCTCGTGCCAAACGTGGTCCTTAGACCGTAGCCCGTTGGCGAATGGCAAACACGCGCGCAAGTATCGACATTATTATTGCCAAATCCAGCCCGTACCAGTTTTTGAACAAGAAACGTCTCTTCATTGGTGCAGCGGCTGGAAGTGATTCCGCCCAGTGCATGCCTGCCATAAGTGTCGGATATCCGTTTCAGCTCAGATGCGGTGTAAGCGAATGCCTCGTCCCATTCGACCTCACGCCATGGATCGCTGATCGATTTGCGGATCATGGGTTTCAGGATACGTTCCTGATGTTGGGCATAGCCCCACGCAAAACGTCCCTTTACGCAGCTATGGCCGCGATTGGCCTTGCCGTCTTTATAGGGCACCATCCGCACCAATTGTTCGCCGCGCATTTCGGCGCGAAATGTGCAGCCGACACCGCAATAGGCGCAGGTGGTGACGACGCTTCGTTCGGGCGTCCCGATCTCGACCACTTTCTTTTCGATAAGCGTTGCCGTTGGGCATGCCTGCACACACGCACCGCACGATACGCATTCACTACCAAGGAAATTGTCGCTCGCCATTCCTGCCGAAATTTTGGAGTCCCATCCGCGTCCCTCCATCGTCAACGCCAACGTACCTTGCACCTCGTCGCACGCCCGAATGCAGCGCGAACAGGCAATACATTTTGATGGATCAAAATCGAAATAGGGGTTGGAGTGGTCCTTTTCCTGACCCAGATGATCGGCCTGAACATCATAACGCACATCGCGAAGTCCGACAGCACCTGCCTGATCCTGCAGTTCGCAATCACCATTCGCGCCGCAGGTCAGGCAATCGAGCGGATGATCGGAAATATAAAGCTCCATCACGCCCTTTCGCAGTTTTGCCAGGTGCGGCGTCTGCGTGTGAACGACCATGCCGGGTTCAACCGGCGTCGTGCAACTTGCGGGGGTACCGCGCCGACCATCGATCTCGACCAGGCACAAGCGGCATGACCCAAAGCTTTTGACGCTGTCGGTCGCGCACAATTTGGGAATCGACGTGCCTTGTTCAGATGCGGCGCGCATGATGCTTGATCCGGCAGGCACAGTAACCGTGCGGCCATCGATGGTCAGCGTTATTGGCTCGCTTGATTTGGACGCTGGCGTCCCGAAGTCATTTTGCGGTTGGTACGTCATGGTTCCACCTTACACCAAATTGGCGAGAATTTTGAGAGTTAGTTTCATTTTAAACCCGCCGAGAGCGCGCGGATATGTTCAGGGCCGATACCGCAACATCCACCAACCATTGTCGCGCCTGATGCGACCCACTTTTTTGCCCAATCCAGATAGCGCGGCGGATCAAGATCGGCGCGAATTTGCCGCAACCCGGCATTGGCACCAACCTCTTCGTCGGTGTGCGCGAAACCGTTGGCATAGACGCCGATTTCCATTGCGTTGCTGCCGAGTGCGGCTTTCGCTCTTTGTACCGCTTCCTCCATCACTTCAGGTGCGCTGCAATTGAACAATAGCGCCTTTGCGCCAAGATTTTGTGCCACAAGCACTGCGGCCTCGATGGTTTCACCCGAACGAAGCATGGCGGTGCCCACATCGTTGAGCGTGAAACGAGAGCCACAAAGGGCGCGCGTCGCCTTTCAACATTTCGCCAATCAATTCAGCTTCACCAAGGGTGCTTAAAGTTTCGGCAAGCCATAAATCAGCAAAAGGACTTAATCCATCAATCAGGACCGAGAGGATACGGCGCGCAGCTTCGATCTCAAACAAGTCGGGACGATATGAACCGAGCACTGGCGGCAGTGATCCGGCGACCTTTAAGTCATGCCGATCAGCGACGTCGCGAGCAATGCGCCCTGCCAAACCCGCAAGTTCCGACACCGCGCTGCGCAAAACGCTCTTCGCCGATATGAAATGGTACCACAGCATAGCTGTTCGTCGAGATTACCTTTGCACCGGCCACCGCAAACGCATTATGCGCTTTTGTTACAAACTCCGGTGCCTCCATCAGCGCCAGCGCCGACCATTCGGGTTGACCAAACGGCGCACCCAGCCGCTGCAATTCGCGGCCCATGCCGCCATCGAGAATGGTTATTGTCATTTAAAATCCTCCGGGAAATGCGTGATTGCGCTCATGACCGGGTAGGGGGTAAATCCGCCCAGCGCGCACAGCGAACCGAATTTCATCGTTTCAGACAAATCAGCAATCAGCGCCAGATTGGCTTCGACATTTTTACCGGCGATAATCTGGTCCAGCGTTTCGACGCCGCGTGTGCTGCCTAAACGGCACGGCGTGCATTTTCCGCAACTTTCGATGGCACAAAACTCCATCGCAAAACGCGCCATTTGCGCCATGTCGACGGTATCATCGAAGACCGTGATACCCGCATGGCCGATTAAAGCATCGGCGGCCGCAAAAGCTTCATAGTCGAAGGGCAGGTCGAATTGTGCAGGCGGGATATACGCCCCCAACGGACCGCCAACCTGAACGCAGCGCACTGGACGGCCGCTTGCTGTGCCGCCGCCAATGTCATTGACCAGTTCGCCTAGCGTTATGCCAAATGCCACCTCGAACAGTCCGCCGTGTTTGACATTCCCGGCAAGCTGCACGGGCATCGTCCCTTTTGACCGGCCCATGCCGAACGCAGCATAGGCTTCGCCGCCATGCGCCAATATCCAAGGCACGGCAGCAAGCGTCAGGACATTGTTGACCACTGTTGGTTTGCCAAACAAACCTTCGAGCGCAGGCAGCGGAGGCTTGGCGCGAACTTCTCCGCGCTTTCCTTCCAAGCTATTGAGCAATGATGTTTCTTCACCGCACACATAAGCTCCGGCACCCACACGCACTTCAACAACAAAGGGTGCAATCAGATGGGAAGAGGCTTTGATCGCAGATTCCATTTTGGCGATGGCATGCGGGTATTCAGACCGGATATAGACATAGCCCTTGTTCGCGCCAACGGCGAACCCAGCAATCGCCATGCCTTCGATCAGCATGAATGGGTCGCCTTCCATCACCATTCGGTCGGCAAAGGTCGCGCTATCACCCTCATCGGCGTTGCAGACGATGTACTTTTGATCGGCGGCTGCACCTGCGACGGTTTTCCACTTGATACCAGCAGGAAATCCTGCGCCGCCGCGGCCGCGTAATCCAGAGGTCAACACTGCTTCTATCGTTGCTTCACTGCCCATCTCGCGCGCTTTGGCAAGGCCGAGCCAACCTTCGCTCGCATAATAATCGTCGAGCGATGTAGCGCGTGTTTTTCCGGCCCGCACAAAAGTCAGGCGGGTTTGCTTGGTAATAAAGGGATGATCTTCAACGCGGCCAATCGATTGCGCGTCGCCAGCGATGATCGCCGCAACCATATCAACTGAGACCGGACCATAGCCAATCCCGTCAATTTCGGCGAGCGGTTCCAGCCAATGCATGCCCCAACTCGACACGCGTTCGACCTCTGCGCCCGCTCGTTCAAAAGCTGCGGCAACCGCATCGGCACCGCAAGCGAGTGCCACGGCATCGTCGGAAATCCGGACCTTCATGCGTTTGCCATCAATGTGGTTAGCCGTTCGGCATCTAGCCGGGCATACACCGCGTCACCAATCATCGCCGCCGGGCCAACAGAACACAAGCCAAGGCAATATACGGCCTCGACCTTCACGCGGCTCTGTGCGTCCGTGATTGGCACCAATGCTTCAACGCCGCGTGCTTTGCACGCCTCGGCGCGGCACAGTTTGATGACCGGACGGACTTCTGCTTCTTTGCGGAAATCATGGTAGAAGCTAACCACGCCGTATACTTCGGCGCGGGTCAGATTTAGCGCGCCTGCAATCTCGCGCATCGCATCTTCGCTTACATGGCCAAACGTCTTTTGTACGTCATGCAAGATTGGCAGGAGCGGTCCCTCCCGTCCTTCATGTTCGGCGATTATGTCAGCGATTGTCGTCATTTAGAATACCACGACGCTGCGGATGCTTTCACCGGCATGCATCAGGTCAAAGCCCTTGTTAATCTCCTCAAGCGAGAGGACATGGGTAATCATCGGGTCAATTTGGATAGTCCCGTCCATGTAAAGATCAACAATTTTGGGCACATCGGTGCGGCCTTTTGCTCCGCCAAACGCGGTTCCGCGCCAATTGCGACCAGTGACCAATTGGAACGGACGGGTGCAAATTTCTTTGCCAGCCTCTGCCACGCCGATGATGATCGAAGTCCCCCATCCGCGGTGGCAGGCCTCAAGTGCTTGGCGCATCACCGTGGTATTGCCGGTGCAATCGAACGTATATTCCGCGCCGCCATCGGTTAGTGCCACGAGATGGGCAACAATATCGCCATCAATATCCTTTGGATTGACGAAATGAGTCATGCCAAATTTCTTGCCCCATTCTTCACGATCAGGGTTTATGTCTACGCCGACAATCATGTTGGCCCCGGCCATTTTTGCGCCTTGCAGCACGTTCAGGCCAATCCCGCCAAGCCCGAAGATGATCACATTGTCGCCTGGCTGGACTTTGGCGGTGTTGGTGACAGCGCCAACTCCGGTGGTGACGCCGCAACCGATATAACAGGCGCTATTGAACGGAGCGTCCTCGCGGATTTTTGCAACCGCGATTTCGGGCAACACGGTGAAGTTGGAAAAAGTTGAGCAACCCATATAGTGATAGATGGTTTGGCCTTTATAGGAAAACCGCGAAGTCCCATCTGGCATCAGGCCCTTGCCCTGCGTCGCGCGGATTGCGGTGCACAAATTGGTCTTGCCTGATAAGCAACTTTTGCATTGGCGGCATTCTGGTGTGTAGAGCGGGATCACATGATCGCCGGGTTTAACCGAAGTCACGCCAGCACCAACTTCGCGAACGATACCTGCACCTTCATGGCCAAGTACGCTGGGGAATATTCCCTCGCTGTCAAAACCGTCAAGCGTGTAGGCGTCGGTATGGCAGATGCCGGTGGCCTTGATCTCGATTAATACTTCGCCAGCCTTTGGGCCTTCCAAATCAAGCTCTACAATTTCAAGCGGTTTTTTTGCTTCAAACGCTACGGCTGCACGGGTCTTCACATCATTTCTCCTAAATTCAACATTCTACAACATTGACGGCCAAGCCGCCCTTCGATGTTTCTTTATACTTGTCACGCATATCTAAGCCTGTTTGACGCATAGTTTCGATCACTTTGTCCAAGCTGACCATATGCGAACCATCACCCATCATGGCAAGACGTGACGCGTCGATTGCCTTTACAGCGCCCATTGCATTACGTTCGATGCACGGAATTTGAACCAGACCGCCGATTGGATCGCATGTTAACCCAAGATTGTGTTCCATGCCAATTTCGGCGGCATTCTCAATTTGAGAGTTCGACCCGCCAAGCGCCGCTGTCAGCCCGGCTGCGGCCATAGAACAGGCAACACCGACTTCGCCTTGGCAGCCTACTTCGGCTCCCGAAATTGATGCATTTTTCTTATACAACGCGCCGATTGCGGCTGCTGTCAGCAAGAAAACGCGACGCGTTTCTTGTGTTCCGCGATAGCATCGGTCATGAAACCTCATGACTGCCGGAATTATGCCCGCTGCCCCATTGGTGGGCGCAGTCACAACACGGCCACCGGCGGCGTTCTCTTCATTCACCGCCATTGCCCAAAGATTGATCCAGTCAAGCACCGCCAGCGGGTCATTCAGGTTCATTTCTTGCCGAGAAACCAATTCAGCGGCCAGGGCAGGCGCACGGCGTTTTACATTCAGGCCGCCGGGAAGAACTCCTTCCTGCTTACAACCGCGGTCAATGCTGCACGCCATGGCGGTCGCGATGGCGTCAAGACCAGCTTCGACTTCGACCTTAGATGCGTGCACACATTCATTGGCCATCATCAATTCAGCAAAGCTTTTGCCCGACTGCTCACCTAATAGGAGCAGATCGTTGCCCGATTCAAATGCAAACGGCAGGACAGTCTGATCCAAAATTCTTGAATTGCTGCCTGCTTCGTCTTCATCAACGACAAACCCGCCGCCGACTGAATAATAGTGTCGACGTGCTAATATTTTCCCGTCTTTATCGCGCGCTTCAAAGGCCATTGCGTTGCTGTGAAATGGTTGCCGTTGTCGTTGATTGAAACGCAAATCAGACTTCGGATTGAAAGCGACATCATGTTTTCCAAGTAAGGAAATGCGTTTTTCGCGTGCCACGATTTCGACAATTTCCGAAACAGCGTCGACATCAACCGTGGCGGGGACTGCGCCTGTTAATCCAAGGATCAGCGCTGTGTCCGTTGCGTGACCCTTTCCAGTCAGCGCCAAGGAACCGTAAAGATCAACCGCAACATGCGCCGCCGCATCCAAAATAGATTGGGTTTCCAGCCAATGGCAAAAGCGTGAAGCCGCCAGCATTGGGCCAACGGTGTGTGAGCTGGATGGACCGACGCCGATCTTGAATAATTCGAATACACTTACGCTCATGTTGGTGCCGGCAAAGTGACAATCAAAGGTTCATGGCCAGTCTGTTTCAGAAAGGTTATCAAACCAAGGCTGGAGAGACCGATTGTTGCAGTATTACGCAGCGGGTGGACGTTGACAATTTCTGCCGACGTTAGTCGCTCATCGAGCACTATATTCACTTTCTTATCCAGATCATTGAAGGCGGCCAGCGGTGTGACAGAACCAGGGGTGACATACAATAGTCGCTCCATATCTTCAGCCTTACCAAAGCTGACCTTCTTTGACCCGATGGCGCCGGGCAGCTGTTTCAAATCAATTCGCGCATCGTGCGGCGCTGTGACCAGCCAGAACTGGCCGGCAGCATCCTTTAGGAAAAGGTTTTTAGTATGCGCCCCGCGAATTTTCTCATGCAGCTCCGCGCTCGCTTCAACGGTAAATACCGCTTCGTGCTCATGCATAGTCCAAGTAATATTTGAACTGCTGAGTGCGTCAAACATGGCTTGCTCACGGGTCAACTGGTCTTCCTCTATTTGAACACTACCGTGCGATTACCGCTTAGCATAACCCGGTGTTCCAGATGAAGTTTAACAGCGCGTGCCAAAACCCTACTTTCGGTATCTTGTCCCTGCGCGATCAAGTCATCAACGGTATCCGAATGATCTACGATAGACACATCTTGCGTGATAATAGGGCCTTCATCAAGGTCTGGCGTCACATAATGCGCAGTTGCACCCACCATCTTCACGCCGCGCTCATACGCCCGGTGATAAGGCTTGGCGCCTTTGAACCCGGGCAAGAAACTATGATGGATATTAATCACCCGTCCATCCAGCTTTCGGCAAAGCTGATCGGATAATACTTGCATGTACCGCGCGAGAATAATGAGATCGACCTGCTGCTCCTCAACCATCGCCAGCAACTTGGCTTCTTGGTCCAGCTTGTTGGCGGGCGTTATCGGCATGTGATGGAAATCAATGCCTTCATGTTCGGCCCGGCGCTGCCAATTTGTATGGTTAGAAACGATACTCGTCACTTCCATCGGCAACCGACCAGTTGACGTCCGGTAAAGCAAATCATTCAAGCAATGCCCGCCTTGGCTGACCATGATCATTGCGCGCAGTTTTTTGCGCGTATCGTGAATGTTCCAGTCCAGCCGGAAAGCGGTGGCGACGGGGGTGAACGCGTCTGTAAAACTCTCGCTCGTTTTGCCTTCGGGAGCAGCAATCGCTACCCGCATGAAAAAACGCCCGGTGCTTTCGTCGCCATATTGCGCACTCGCAATGATATTGCAGTCTTGGCTGACAATCGAGTTCGCAACTGCCGCGACAATACCTTTCCGGTCTTCGCTCGCAACCAGCAGAATAAAATCAGCCCTATTCGTCATTTCGTTCCCCTAATTCAATTGCGGATACGCGCTTAGCCGCGCCCGCCTCTCAATTCCACGCATCGACTGGTTATATTAGTCGTTCTAATTGCAATATGTAGATCTTATGATTGTTACCGAAATTAATTTTACAGGTCGTCCTATTGTGAAATGTGTCGTAATTAATTTTACTGATAGGTTAAAATTGTTCAATTGCGAGAAGGTAGCTGTGATTACAGTTTGAAGTGTATCAATGGGATTTGATCTTTCGGCAAACGAGAGACTAAAAAAGGGAGAAAGACATTGAAAACTAGATGGAAATTGTCGACTGCTGCGTTTGTGCTTGCGTCTTTTGGTGCAGGCGGAACGCAGGCGATTGCACAGAGCTCCGCCGCAGCGGGTGCTGAGGAAAATGATCGCGGTATCGCTGACATCATCGTTACAGCAACGCGTCGTGAAGAATCGCTCAACAAAATTCCCTTGGCTGTTCAAGCGCTCAGCGGTGATGCGCTCGCCGACCTGAACATTACCAAGTTCGATAAGCTGATCGAATATTTGCCCAATGTGCGCACCGCTTCGCGCGGTCCCGGCGCTTCGTCGATCTTTATCCGCGGGCTTTCAACCGACTCACCGGGTCTGCAAGTTTCAGGCACAGCTGGCGCTCAGCCAACCGTTGCGCTGTATATCAACGATGCGCCTGCTTCACTGGTTGGTCGCAACCTTGATCTCTATGCTGTTGACCTTCAGCGCGTCGAAGTTCTGGCTGGTCCGCAGGGTACTCTTTTCGGCGCCAGTGCGATGGGCGGCGCGGTTCGCTACATCACCAACAAGCCAGACGCCTCTGCATTCCACACAGGCTTCAATGCCAGCTATGCCTTTACCAAAAGTGGTAAGGAGAGCGTCGCAGGCGATGCGTTCATTAACGTTCCGATCATCCAAGACAAACTGGCAATTCGCGCGGTAATTTATACCGACCGTCAGGGCGGTTACATCGACAACGTTGCAGGGGAGTTCCAGATGCCGTTCAGCGGCAATGTCGGAATTGCTGGCAGGTTGCCTACGGGCAATCCGTTGTTGGTGAGGCGCGCGCTTCAATCTTGCGCGGCGCGTTGTCAATTGCACCGGCAGCAACTATCAGGCACCAATTCGTCAAAAGATCAACAACGACAAATTCGTGGAGCAGGACTATAACGATGCGACTTATCGCGGCGGACGTCTGGCGCTAACTTGGAATTTGACTGATGATTGGTCAATTGACCTGATGCACGTGCGTCAGGAACTTGATACCGACGGTGTTTTTGATTATGAACCCGGTGTAGGTGACCTTCAGGTCACAAAGTTCAACGACAACTCGTTGCGCGACAAGGCAGACCTGTCCACGCTCACTTTGAACGGACGGCTTGGTGCACTCGATTTGATCTACACCGGTTCGTTCTTGAACCACAGGGCGACGCAGGTTGCCGACTATGCGGGATATTCCAATATCGGGCTTTATTTGCCTTATTATGAATGCGATGCAGGCGTTTATTACAGCAATACGGCACGGGGAAATACCTGCTACGCGCCGAACAAGAGCTATCAGACCCGCAACCGCACTAAACGCTTTACGCAGGAATTCCGTATAACGACACCTGCGGAAAATCGCATCCGCGGTACGTTTGGGCTGTTCTATGATAACAACAAGCTGTTTGATAATACGGATTGGTCATATTTGCAGGAAGCAGCAGGATTTATTTATCGTCGTGCGCCAAATCCAGCGGTGAATGCGCATGATACTAGCATCCGTCCCGATAAATGTTGGCTTCTTCAACGACGTTCAGCGCAAAGACGAGCAGTTCGCGGCCTATGGCGAAGCTTCGTTCGACATTATCCCTGAAAAGCTGACATTGACCGGTGGTCTGCGTTATTACAATGAAAAGGCTTCGATCAACGGCTCTTCAAATGGTAGCTTCGATGGCGTCTCGCGCGGTTTTTACAATGCCGCTACTGGCACTTACTCGCCAACGCCGCCGCCACCACTGCCAGGACAGCCAATTCCACCGGCGTTTGTTCCGCCTGCCTTCTATGGTATCAGCGCCAACTTGAACCAGCTTTATGCTGATGCATCGCCAGCGAAATATACTGGCGTGCTGTTCAAAGGCAATTTGACCTACAAGTTTGGCGAAGGTTCGCTGGTTTATGCAACTTACTCGGATGGCTTCCGTCCAGGTGGTTTCAACCGTCGCCCTTGCCGCGTACCTAGTGCGATCTGTCCAACCAATGCAGACTTCGTGCGTCTTGGCACTTATGTGCCGGACAAGGTTCAAAACTACGAAGTTGGTGGTAAATTCTCGATGTTTGACCGCACTCTGCAGTTAAACCTTGCTGCATATTTGATCGATTGGAAGAACATCCAGATCACTGTGTTCGATCAGAATATCTCCAACCAGACCTTCACCACCAATTTGCTCGATGCGCAGATCAAGGGGATTGAGGGCGATTTGACTTGGCGGGCTACGGACGAATTCACACTGAACAGTGCGTTCTCGTTCAACAACTCCGAATTGACAAAATATCGGAAGAACACAACGGTTCTGCGTCCGCTTGGTGGACCTTTGGCATTGAGCCCCAAGTTCCAGTTCAATGCCCGGTCTGCATTGGGAGAAGGAACTTGCATCTGGCCTGCGTCCATTTGCAAATGTCAGCTTCCATCATGTCGGCAAGAGCATTTCCGACGTGATTGACAATGTCGACATCCGTTATTCCGGTCCAGCGGTGACTTACAACGGTGTGAACGTTGTTTCGGGTCAAGTGGTTTCGCCAATACCCGCGGCACAGCAACTCGCCTCATACAACACCATCGCAGCATCGTTGGGCGTTTCGCGGGACGAGTGGCGGCTTGAATTGTTTGGTGACAATTTGACCGACGAACGTCCGGAACTGTATAAGAGCGGAAATGATGGTGAGCTTCGTACCACTACGTCACGTCCGCGCACATTTGGTCTGCGCCTCTCGTACAAGATGTAATCGAAAGAACAGCGGCGCCCCGGTCAGGCTTTGATCGGGGCGCTACTGAACCCGATTTGCGTTGCAGGCTGATTTGTTCTGGACCAATATCGTCGCTGTGGCTGGTGGCCCTGCGGAGGAAAGATAACAATGCAGATGACAGGCGAGGTTGAAAGCCCCGAAGAGGGGCTGCGCCATGCGCGTCAATTGTTGCAAAATGGCCGTTTTGCTGACGCGATTGGCGTCTGTCACAGCATCCTGGATCAGGAAGCCGACCATCGCGACGCGCTCTACACGCTGGCTGTCGCGCAGCGTTTCGGTAATGACGCCGCCGCATCTCTCACAACACTTGACCGTTTAATCGGCCTCACGCCCAGCTATGGCCGGGCTTGGCAAGAACGCGGGCATTGTTTGCGCGATCTTGGCCGAAATGAAGAGGCTTTTGCGGCCTATCAATCCGCCATTACCCATAACGGCGCGCTGGCCGCAAGCTGGCGTATGCTTTCAGAATTGCACCGTGCCGCTGGGCGCGATGCGCAAGCTGACTTTGCCGGATCGCAATTTGACTATCTCTCCGCACTTCCCGCAGAACTGCAGAGCGTCGCCAGCTTCATTCAGGAAGGGCGGATCAATAAGGCCGAAACGCTGTGTCGAGCATTCCTGCAGCGCGAGGGACACCATGTGGAAGCGATGCGTTTGCTGGCCGAAATCGGCCTGCGCTTCAACGCCTATGACGATGCCGAATTTCTGCTGGAATCGGCGAAGGAGTTGGAGCCTGACAATGTCAGCGCCCATTATGATTACGCCAAGATATTGAGAAAGAGGCAGAAGTTTGAACAGTCTTTGGCGGCTGCTATCGAGCTGCGCGCCAAAGAGCCGGGCAATCCAGAGTTTGAAATGCTCTATGCCAATGAAAATCTGGCTGTCGGCAATTTTGATGAAGCGATGGACACGTACCGCGCCTTGCTCGAAGCAATGCCGGACAATCCGGGCATCAATCTCACTTATGGGCATGCGCTCAAGACGGTGGGCAGGCAAGACGAGGCGATTGCCGCCTATCAACGGGCGTATCAGGTGCGGCGCGATTGCGGCGATGCATTCTGGAGCCTTGCTAACCTTAAGACGTACCGATTTTCGGATGCCGAGCTGGCGCAAATGAGCGAGCAGGAAGGATCGCCTGCGATTGCGCTCGCCGACCGTTACCATCTGTGCTTCGCGCTAGGCAAAGCGTTAGAGGATCGCGGGGATTATCAGGACGCCTTCGATTATTACGAGCGTGGTAATCGGCTGAAACGTGAGGAACTGAAGTATGATCCGCAGCGTTTGGAGGACGAAATGCAGCGTCAGCGCGCGCATGTATCCGCAGATTTGCTGGACCATTTCAAAGACGCAGGATGCCCGGCCGCCGATCCGATCTTCATCGTCGGCCTGCCGCGCGCTGGATCGACGCTGCTTGAGCAAATTCTCGCTTCGCACAGCCAGGTGGAGGGTACGATGGAGCTGCCCAACATATTGGCGCTATCGCACCGGCTCGATCACCGCAAAATGCGAAGTGAAGAACCGGAATATCCCGCCAACTTGAGCGAATTGTCAGCTGACGAACTGACCGAATTCGGCGAAGCATTCATCCGCGACACGCGCATCTATCGCAAACAGGGCACGCCGTTCTTCATTGATAAAATGCCCAACAATTTTCGGCATGTGGGATTGATCCACATGATCCTGCCCAATGCCAAGATCATCGATGCCCGGCGGGAGGCGATGAGTTGCTGTTTCAGCGGATTCAAACAACTGTTCGCAGAAGGCCAAGAATTTACTTACGGGCTGGAGGAAATCGGCCGTTATTATAGCGATTATATCAAACTGATGGACCATTGGGACACGGTTCTGCCGGGCAAGATCTTGCGTGTCCGCTACGAAGAGGTCGTCGCGGACCTTGAGACACAAGTGCGGCGGTTGTTGGATTTCTGCGGGCTGCCGTTTGAAGAGGCTTGTGTTAACTTCCACCAAACCGAACGCGCCGTCCGCACCGCCAGTTCGGAGCAAGTACGGCAACCAATTTTCAAAAGCGGCGTCGATCAATGGGAGAATTTTTCGCCCTATCTGGATCCGCTGCGCAAAATATTAGGGCCAGAACTGACCCAACACGGAGGGAAATGAAAATGGCAAGTGTAGCACCAGAAAGGCCAATTGACGCCGACAGCGTGGCAACGTTGGGACAGCGTTGGTACGTGCTCATCATCATGATGTTGGTCTACACGATCAGCATTGCGGACCGCTATGTTTTCTCCCAGGTACAAGAACAAATAAAGACTGAAATGCAGCTGAGTGATTTCGGCATTGGTTTGGTTGGGGGGATTTCGCTCGGACTGTTCTATGTTACAATGGGCATCCCATTGTCGTGGCTAGCTGATCGCAAGAATCGCCGAAATCTTCTTGCATTTTCGATTACCGTTTGGTCGATTGCGACAGCTCTTTGCGGCGTGTCAAAGACCTTCGTGCAGCTCCTGTTGGCCCGGATCGGCGTCGGCATTGGTGAAGCCGGCGGAACACCACCTTGCAATTCCATTGTAGCTGACTATTTCCCGGCGGCACGCCGTCCTATGGCCATGACCATTTTTGCGCTTGGTGCGCCGATCGGGGCATGGCTAGGTGCTGACATGGCAGGCGCGATTAGTCACGCTTATGGATGGCGTGCAGCTTTCTTGGCGCTTGGTGTGCCTGGAGTAATTTTGGCGATTATCATAATGCTGACAATCAAGGAGCCGGCACGTGGGCGGCTTGATGCTGTATCAGGCGATGAGACACCTACGCTTGCTGAGACCTTGCGCTTTCTCGGCACGCAAAAAGCCGCACTGCACGGCATGATGGGAGGTGGACTTTCGGCATTTTGGGGCTGGGGACTGATGTGGTTCACCTCATCATTCCTGCAGCGCAACTATCAACTCGATGAAGCGCAAGCTGGTGCGATTACAGGCCCGATCCACTTGTGGATGGGAATCGCGGCGTCCTTGCTAACGGCATGGCTCTTGACCAAACCATCATTCGCGAGCCCGAAAAGAATTGTCTGGCTGCTCAGCAGTGTCACGGCGTTAGCAACCATTCCGTCGTTCATTGCTTTCTACACACATTCACTACCAGTGGCCACGGCGATGTTTTGGATATTCATTCCGGCGATCTATTTCTATATCGGTCCGGCATTTGCGTTGGTTCAGAATTTGGCACCGCCTAAGATGCGGGCAATGTTTGTGGCGATTTCGCTACTTTTTGCAAACCTATTGAATCTGGTTGTCATTCCGCCTTTGATCGGCTTGCTAAGCGACACTTTCGCCGGACCTTCAGGTGCTGATGGGGAATCCCTACGGATTGCATTGCTAATTCTTGCGCCGACGGGATTCTGGGCCGCTTATCATTATTGGGCAGCAGGTAAGACAATCATTGAAGATCAGAAAAGAGCTGTTGGTTATGTCTGAGGGTTCACTTAAATCTTACATCGACGGGGCGTGGGTTCTGCCAGCAACGTCTACGGCAACGGTCGACGCGATCAATCCGGCAACGGAAGAAATCTGCGCCACCGTCGCCATTTGCGGACATGATGATGTCGAACGTGCGGTGCAGGCGGCGCGGGCGGCGTTTGACGGCTATGCCGCAACATCGCTCGACGAGCGCATTGCGCTTGTAGAAAAACTCGTCGCCATTTTCGAACGGCGCTATGACGAGATGGTGACCGCGATTTCAACCGAAATGGGCGCGCCTTATGATCTGTCCTTTGATGCGCAGGCCGAAAGCGGCCCCGGCCATTTGCGTTCGACGGTGAAGGCCGTGCGCGAAATGACTTGGGAATATGACGTTGGTGTCGATGGCGTCGTTGTCCATGAACCCATTGGCGTATGCGTGCTGATCACCCCGTGGAATTGGCCGATCAACCAGATCGTCTGCAAGGTCGGCCCCGCTCTGATCACTGGTTGCACCATGGTTTTGAAACCGAGCGAGATGGCACCGCTGTCCGCCCAGCTGTTTGCCGAAATGGTAGATGAAGCAGGCTTTCCTAAAGGCGTGTTCAACATGATCCACGGCACCGGTCCGGCCATTGGTGATGCGCTGACGGGCCATCCAGAAGTTGACATGATTTCCTTCACCGGATCGACGCGTGCAGGCGTTCAAATCGCCAAAAATGCTGCGGATACAGTCAAGCGCGTCGCGCAGGAACTGGGCGGGAAATCGGCCAACATCGTCTTTGCCGACAGCGATCTGGAGGCGGCGGTGACGCGCGGCGTGCTGCATTGTTTTGGTAATACCGGCCAAAGTTGCAATGCGCCAACCCGGATGCTGATAGAACAATCGGTCTATGATCGGGCGGCCGCAATTGCTGCCCGCGTTGCCCAGGCCGCTAAGCTCGGCGACCCGCTTGCAAAAGGACCACATTACGGCCCCGTTGTCAGCAAGGCGCATTATGACAAGATTCAGGGGTTGATCCAGGTCGGCATAGACGAAGGTGCAACGCTGATCGCAGGCGGCACCGGGCGCGCCGATGGATTTGATCGCGGCTATTATGTCAAACCTACCGTGTTCGCGGGCGTGCACAACAAGATGCGAATTGCGCAGGAAGAAGTGTTTGGACCTGTACTGGTCTTAATCCCGTTCACAGACGAAGCCGAAGCTATCGCGATCGCCAATGACACTCCCTATGGCCTTTACGCCTATGTCCAGACCGGTGACATGGACCGCGCGCGCCGCGTGTCGCGTGCAATGCGGGCGGGTGGTGTCAGCATCAATGGAACGAGCCAAGACTATATGGCCCCGTTCGGCGGCTATAAACAATCGGGCAATGGCCGCGAATATGGCGAATTTGGTGTGCGCGATTTTCTGGAAATCAAATCGATCAGTGGGTTTCGCACGCCGTGAAACTGACGGATATCCAGACGTTTGTCGTCGGCAATCCGCCCCCACATTTTGGCGGGCGTTATTTTGTGTTCGTTAAGTTGACTACGGACACGGGTGTTTCCGGTATCGGTGAGGCGTATTGCGTTCCGTTTGAACCACATCTGGTTGCCAAGATGATTGAGGATGTGTTTGCGCGCTATGCGGTAGGTAATGATCCGCACGACATTGAAAATTTGTGGCGGCGGGTTTATTCTAGCGGGTTTACCCAGCACCCTGATCTGACCTTGATGGGTGTGCTTTCGGCGCTCGAAATGGCGTGCTGGGATATCATCGGCAAGGAAGCGAACAAGCCGGTGTATAAATTGCTTGGCGGGCAAGTGCACGAACGGCTGCGGGCTTATACTTACATTTATCCTAGGCCCGGTGATCAAGCCGATGTCTATCACGATCCCGATCTCGCGGCGGAGCGGGCTGGTGAATATCTCGCCCAAGGCTTTACGGCGCTAAAGTTCGACCCTGCAGGTCCATATTCTGCATTTGACGGACGTCAGTTGTCGCTTGAAGCACTCGATTTGTCGGAACGGTTCGCCAAAAAACTGCGCGAAGCGGTGGGGATGAAGGCCGATTTGCTTTTTGGCACCCATGGCCAGATGACTGCCGCTGGTGCCATCCGGCTTGCCAAGAGATTGGAGCCATATGATCCGCTTTGGTTGGAAGAACCCGTCCCACCCGATGCGCCCGAAGAAATGGCAAAGGTTGCGCGCGCCACCAGCATACCGATTGCGACCGGTGAACGGCTGACGACCAAATATGATTTTGCCCGGCTGCTTAAAGCTGGAGCGGCGGCAATACTGCAGATGAATTTGGGGCGTGTGGGCGGTATTCTTGAGGCCAAGAAAATCGCTGGAATGGCGGAAGTGCATCATGCACAGATCGCGCCGCATCTCTATTGCGGTCCTATTGTTGGCGCGGCCAATATCCAACTCGCTACCTGCACACCCAATTTCCTGATCCTTGAGAGTATTGAAACCTGGGGTGGTTTCCATACCGAGATTTTGAAGGCACCAATCCAGTTTGAAGACGGTCATGTCATACCGCCGACTGAACCCGGCCTAGGCGTTGAGCTGAATGAAGAGGTGGCACTTGCAAACCCGTATACCGGAAACATGCTGCACCTTGAAATGACCCAGCACCCTGTTCGCTGATATCACACTGCAATGGAACAATTTGACTATGTAATCGTTGGCGCCGGAACAGCTGGATGCGTTCTTGCCAACAGGCTGTCTGCCGATGGCAAAACCACAGTGTTGCTGATTGAAGCCGGAGGTTCGGACCGGACAGTCTGGATCCAGCTGCCGATTGGATATGGCCGGACCTTTTTTGATCGGCGAATCAACTGGATGTACGATACAGAGGAGGTTGCGGGACTGAACGGGCGTGCCAGCTATTGGCCGCGCGGCAAGGTGATTGGTGGATCAGGTTCAATCAATGCGATGGTCCATGTTCGCGGACAGCAGCATGATTTTGATGATTGGCAAGCACTTGGAAATTCGGGATGGGGTTGGGAAGACGTGCTGCCCTATTTCATCAAATCAGAGGACCATGATCTTGGCGCGGGTCCTTATCACGGCAAAGGCGGTCCGCAACATGTGACTGATATTAGCCGAACAGCGCATCCATTGTGTCAGACTTTCATTGAGTCCGGCGTGGCGCTCGGCTTTCCATTTACGCCTGACTTTAATGGCCGGGATGGGGAGGGGGTCGGGATATATCAGATCAACACGCGAAACGGGCGGCGTGCGTCGACCGCGAACGAATATCTGCGGCCAGCGTTAAAGCGCGGCAATGTTGAACTGCGTGCCCATTCCCATGCAACCCGCATCATGTTTGACGGAAAACGCGCAGTTGGTATCGAATATTCGCGGGGCGGACAGTTGCATCAGGTGCGGGCACTGCGGGAAGTTATACTGTGCGGCGGCGCGATAAATTCGCCGCAGCTTTTGCAACTGTCCGGAATTGGTGATGCGGCTTTGCTGAAATCACTAGGAATCGAGCCGTTAATCGACGCCGGGGCGGTGGGACAGAATCTGCAGGATCATCTTGCCGTCAGCTACTTCTATAAGACTTCGGTTCCGACGCTGAACGACGAACTTGGACCACTGATTGGCAAAGTAAAGGCCGGGTTGCACTATATACTGAATCGCGGCGGTCCATTGTCGATGAGCGTCAATCAGGGCGGCGGCTTTGTGCGCAGTGCTCCCGATAAGCCGCGGGTGGATTTGCAACTTTATTTCAGTCCCGTTAGCTACACACAGTCGCCATTGTCGGAACGCAAATTGCTTAATCCCGATCCGTTTTCGGCATTCCTGCTTTCATTCAACTCCTGCCGTCCGACGAGCAGGGGATCCTTGGAAATCCGTTCCAGCGATGCTTTTGTACACCCGAAAATCCAGCCCAACTATCTATCGACAGATATTGATGTTGCCGAAGCGCGTGCAGGTATTCAGTTGTTACGTAAACTGGCGCGGACCAAGCCACTCAGTGACATTATCGTTGAAGAATTGGTGCCGGGCGATCAAGTGCAAGGTGATGACGCGCTGCTCGACGATTTTCGCAAGCGCGCGGACACGGTGTACCATCCGACATCGACCTGTATGATGGGGCTTGATCCCGCCAGATCGGTGGTTGACCAGCGGCTTCGCGTTCACGGTGTAACAAATTTGCGCGTCGTTGATGCTTCAATATTTCCAGCGATCACTTCGGGTAATATCAACGCGCCAACGGTAATGGTTGCGGAAAAAGGCGCGGCGATGATTTTGGAAGATAGGGGCTAAGCTGCCGCCTGCTTTGTCCGCTGGCTTGCGCCGATTAGCAATGCGGCAACCAAGCCTATCACACTCAGTCCCGCGATTATTCCGAAATACAATTGATAACCCAAAGGTCCGGGGTAATTGTCTAACAATGCTCCGCCAAGCAACGGCATAAAGACATCGGGTGTGAAGCCGATCATAGAGATTAACCCGGTCGCGGTACCGGTCATGACTGCCGGTATTCGTGATTCCTCCAGCAGGGCAAAATAAATCCCGCGATGTGCAAATATCACGATGGAAGCGACAATGATGTTTGCGACCATCAATATCGTCAATGACGGCGTTCCCGGCAAAACCGCAAAAAGTCCGAAACTGAATATCAAGATCAAATAGCAGCCGGCGACGCTTTGCCAAATTCCAACCTTGTCTGCGATGAAGCCGGCAATCGCCGCAGAGCCGGGTTTGAGCCATATTTTACCTGCAGCGATCGAACCCGCGACAACCACGCTCATGCCGAAAACTTCGGTTACATAGGGCGTGAAATAATATGCGCCCCAATAAGCGCAATATGAAGTCATCACGACTGTCGAAATTAGCCACATCGCGGGTAATTTCGCGACTGCAATAAAGTCACTCAATCCAGCGCCGGGTGCGCTATTTCGCTCCGGTGCGCCGGGTGCGATTACCCGCCAAGCTATGACGCCCAACGCAACGTGCATTACCGAGTAGATATTGATTATCTTTGCAAACGCCGGAACATCGCCGCCAAGCTGCGCAAAGACCGCGATTGATATCGAAACAATTGCGGCCTCCGATACGCCGCGTCCCGCCTCCAGCAAACCGAATGCCCGCCCTTGCTGATCCGGCGGTGCCCACTCACGAGTGGCCTTGATTAAAGCGCCCCACATCATTCCGGTAACGGTAATGCCCCAAAGTGCATGGATAATCAGGGCAAGGCCGAATGAGGGAAATGTGGCAAGACCAAAGCCAAGCAATCCGGTCAAAATCAAAGACATCGATATTAGCAATCTTGGCGACACCCGGTCGGCAACCCAGCCGCCGATGACATAAGTCACCATAGACGTCAGTCCGAACACCGAAGTCAGCATGCCCGATTGCGTGTTGTTTATCTGCAATGCGCGTTGCAGCGGCTCATAATAAATCTCGCGCAAGAACGGCAATAGGTAAATCACTGTACCCGACAGACCGAGTACGGCCATGACCAGCCATTTGCTGGCTGCGGTCACGTTCTATTCGCTCCGAAAAGACTGTTCATGCGGGCAAGCTAGGTTTGAATGAAACGTTTGTCCATGGACATTGTTGCTCCATTTTGTGTAACATTGTCAGCTGATGACAGGCGAAATAGAAATGCAAGAAACGTTGCCCAGCGCGGCTTACACTGAACCTGCCAGTTTCTTGCGGGAGAAGGACGAGCTATTCACGAAAAGCTGGTTTTGCAGCGCCAGGCAGGAAGACATCCCTGAACTCGGCAGCGCGATCATCATCGAAATTCTTGGCGAGAGCGTTATCCTCGCCCGGCTAAAAGATGGCGGCTTGCGGGCCCATTTCAATGTGTGCAGGCATCGCGGTTCAAAACTTTGCAGTCACGACGAGAAATGGGGCCTGACACTGAACGGCGGAATTGATCGCGAATTTATCCGCTGCCCCTATCATCAATGGACGTATGGCCTGGACGGCAAGTTGGTCAGCGCGCCGCATTTGTCAAATAACCCGGGATTTGATCGATCCAAATTCAGCCTCTATCCCGTTGGTGTCGGCACTTGGGGCGGCTTTATTTTCCTGAAACTCGATCCCGAAGTAGATGAAATATTGCCGCGCGCGTTGGAAGAAAAAGATATTGGCCATGCGCCGCACCGTTTGAATAATTACCCGCTCGACCTGCTTAAAACGGCGCATGTGATCAATTACGATGTTGACGCCAATTGGAAGGTGATCGCCGAAAACTACAATGAATGTTACCATTGTGGCGGTGTGCATCCTGAATTGTGCGAAGTCGTCCCCTTGTTTCGCAAAGGCGGAGGTTTGGAATTGGATTGGGAAAATGGCATCCCGCACCGTGAAGGCGCGTGGACCTATACGATGTCGGGAACAACCAATCGGAAACCGTTTGAAACACTCAATGAATTCGAACGTGTTCGTCACAAGGGGGAGCTGGTTTATCCCAATTTGATGCTGTCGATGAGCGCGGAACACGGCGCTGCATTCTTGTTGTGGCCGCTATCCGCGAACCGAACGCGCGTGGAATGCCGGTTTTTGTTTGATCCAGAGGAAATGGTCCGCAACGATTTTGCGCCCGAAGATGCAATTGATTTTTGGGACATCACCAACCGTCAAGACTGGGCAATCTGTGAGCGTGTGCAACTCGGTATGAATTCGCGTGTCCATAAACAGGGCTTTTATGCGCCGATGGAAGATGACAGCGTCGACATCCGCAAATACATTGAAAAACACCTAGGTTCTGGTGAGCCTGACGTGTAAATTTTATTTACCGAATGGGATCAGGCTGCTAGGCTTACAGATGGTAAATAGGTCCGGGAGCGTAAGTGGTGCAGAACAAGATCGATCTTAAAAAACTGCCTCCCTTGAAGGCGTTACGCGGATTTGAAGCGGCGACCCGGCATCAGAGCATTCGTGACGCTGCCGATGAACTTTGCTTAACTCATCCTGCGGTTAGTCACCAGGTGCAATTGATTGAAGAAACGTTGGGCGTTGCGCTGTTTGCCCAAGAAGGACGGTATATCGTTTCGACCGATGAAGGTCGTGTGCTCTATCCTTATGTGCGCAGCGCATTTGAATCTCTGCTTGCGGGCGTTGAAGCCGTGCATCGCAACGCGCTCGATAAACCGTTGCGTGTGCAAACTTATGTGACCGCTTCGATCCGGTGGCTTGCCAAGCGTGTGCCGCAATTTCTTCATGATCATCCCGAGGTTAAGTTGACCCTCAACACATGTGCCGTAGAGTGGGAGTTTGATGATGTTGGTGCGGACGTCGGTCTTGTTTATTGCAAGGAAGACCCGGATCCGGCCAAATTCCACTGGGTACCCTTGTTTGAATATGCGCTGTTTCCGGTGTGCAGCCCCGATGTTGCAAAAGAGATAGGCAAAAATCCAACCGCGCCAGGATTGATGACCAAGCCACTCGTGGCGATTTACACCGAGGTGCAAAATTGGGAGACGTGGTTTGAATCGGCTGGTGCAGTATTCGAACCGTCTGTTCCCTTTATCATGGTCGATACTTTGGCGGTTGCCTTGGAAATGGCGTTAAATGGTGAAGGGATTGCGTTGGTTAACGGCCCATTTGTCGATCAGGATTTGGCAGCAGGACGTTTGGTAATTCCGGTAGCACATAAAGCAGTTTGCCCTGGCGCGTGGGGGCTTATCTGCCGCAAGGATATGAAAGAAAACTTGCGTATCCGCACGTTTATGGATTGGATTGTTGGCAACGTGACTGCTGCAGCAGCCTAACGCTTGGGCACAACCTCATAGCCGGACTCTTCGGGTTCATCATCGACCATTTCCGCCGGGAAACCTGTGCCGAGAACCTTTATTCCTAGCGGCTCTTCATAACGACGGATGATATTGGGCGAAAATTCGCGCGGACCATAATTGGCTTCGGCTTCCTTGAACAAGCGCACGATCAGCGGCGATATTTCCACAGGAACGCCCGCTTGCTGCGCGATGTTGTTGAACAGACCAATGTCCTTAGACACCAGATCCATCGTGAAATTGATATCGCGGCTGCCATTCAGGATTACCTGACTTTCGGTTTCATGGACGAAGCTGTTTCCTGATGAAATCTTGATAGCTTCATATGTCGTGTTCATATCAAGGCCGATGGCCTTGCATGTCGTCAGTGCTTCAGCCAGCGCAACCAAATGTACGGTGCAAAGATAGTTGGTCATCACTTTCAACTGTGACGCGGTTCCCAAATCACCTGTGTGCAGAATACGGCGGCCCATCGCGGTGAGCACGGGTAAAACGAATTCAAACGCCTCGCGCGGACCGCCTGCAAAGATCGCGATATTACCGGTGTCAGCGCGGTGGCATCCGCCCGATACCGGGCATTCCATAAACATAGCACCGCGCGCCTGAACAAGCGCACCCAACCGAATGATCTCGCTATAATCGGTGGTGCTCATCTCTAGCCAGACTTGACCGGGCCGCATAATTTGCAGAAATCCGTCGTTTCCTTCTGCGACGGCAGCACTGGCGGCAGGCGAAGGCAGGCAAGTGACGATCAAATCAACCGACTCGCCCAATTCCTTTGGGGAGGCGGCAGCTTTCGCGCCGCGCGCCACAAACTCGGCAACCAACACATCATCAAGATCTCGCACTGTCACATCATGACCGTTACGGATCAAGCTGCCGGCAAGCTTTCCGCCCACATTACCAAGACCGATAAATCCAATTCTCATGCGTGCGTACCCAAATCCCCAATTTGGAATGCGCCTTTGACGAAGCGTTCGTTCGGACGCTTGAAGGCACACACCTTTATCATAACATTCTTGGATATTAAGCCGCTAGGCTAGTGTTGCCACAACTGAAAAATTTGCGGGAAGGGGTCAAATTTTTTGCGCCTGTTGCCGGCAAATCGCTGCATCAAACTAGGCTATCAGCCCTTGTCTTGGTCCGCAATGCGTCCCAGCTGGCATCGGCAGTCCAGCCGCCATCGACAGGCAAGGACACTCCGTTAACGTATCCGCCTTCGCGGGCAAGGAACAGGATCGCGGCGGCGACATCTTCGGGCCGGGCAAAACGCTGCATTGGTACCCGGTCGATAATATCTTCGTCCGAATAAGCGCCAGACCCTTGATCGGCCTCGTCCATCTCGGTTTTTATCCAACCGGGACAGACGGCGTTAACCCGCACGCCGCGGCCGCCCCATTCGCTTGCCAGCGTTCGCGTCAGGCCGATCAGCCCGTGCTTGGATGCATTATAGGCCGCCCGGTGAATTACACCGTGCAACCCTGCGATCGAGGCAACGTTGATGATACTGCCACTTTTTCGGTCCAGCATTTGCTTGCCAAATTCGCGGCAAAGCAAGAATGGTCCTTGCAGGTTTATCGCCATCACTCGTTGCCATTGATTCAGGCTGATATCTTCGGCGGCACAAATCAGACTGATCCCGGCATTATTTACCAGCACGTCGGCGCCGCCATGTTCAGCCGCGACCCAACCCGCCAACGCCGCAACAAATTCTTCGCAGCTTACATCTCCGCACATCGCCGAGGCGCGCACCTTATCTGAATTTAGTCCGGCAACCACTGCGTCCAATGGCTGCACGTCGGTTAGCACGACATGATAGCCTTGATCGGCAAACAACTGCGCGGTGGACAGGCCGAGACCTTGGGCTGCTCCCGTGATAACAGCTGTTTTCATATTATCTTGTTCCCAGTTACCATGCCAAGCTGTTCGTTTCCTTACACTGGCCGGAAATTTTTCCAATGCGATATGTTGCTTTAAGAAAGCAATTTGCTTGCAATGTAGGATTTGTTTTGGGAGCGAGAAAGTGACCGTTGCGGCGGCTGGCTCTTTGACAAAGTGAGTTGATCCCGAAGCATGGCCGCAACCGAATTTGGTTTGTTGTCAAATAATGACGAGATGCAGCATGTTGGAAATTATCTTACGCCGGATTGCCTATAAATGTCGAAATAGGTGTCAATCTTGTCAACCAGGTGTCAACTTGGCAAAATCTAATGCCTTCTATGCTTGCTACCGAGCCTCGATTTCAAGGACCGGAATTGTCGTCACTCCATTTTGTACCCGAATCAAAAATAATGCCCGGCATCTGACCAATAAATTTTTTGAACCAATCCCGCGATAATCCCCATTTGTAACTCTTGCATAACGCGGCCTAGTATCAAAGATAGTTTATCGCCTTTTGGATTGGGTCTTTCATGCAAACTTCGGCACGGGTTGTGATTATTGGTGGCGGGATAATGGGAGCTTCTTTGCTTTACCATCTGGCCGAACTTGGCTGGACCGATTGCCTGTTGATCGAAAAGGATGAGCTAACCTCTGGATCGACATGGCACGCGGCGGGGCAGTGCCCGAGCATTACCGGCAGCTATAATCTTGCCAAGATGCATGCCTATAGCAATGATCTGTATCCCCGGCTGGAGGGGATAACCGGACAATATGTCAGCTGGCATGCTTCGGGCGGCATCCGGCTTGCAACCAATGAGCGCGAGCTGGCTTGGTTCAAATATATTGAGGGCTTGTCGAAGATCATCGGGTTTGAAATGGAGATTATTCCGCCTGAAGAAATCCTGCGTCACAATCCATTTATGACGCTGGACGGCGTAATCGCCGGTGCGCGGACTATGAGCGATGGCCATGCCGATCCATCAGGTTTGTGTAATGCGATGGCGATTGGCGCGAAGAATATGGGCGCAAAAATTGTCCGAAAGACGTTGGTGACCGGCCTTTCCCAATTGCCGAGTGGTGAATGGGATGTAGAGACGAACCAAGGCACAGTTCGCGCCGAGATCGTTGTGAACGCTGCTGGATGCTATGCACGGCAAGTGGCGCAGATGGCAGGCATCGACATTCCGGTGACCAATATGGAGCATCACTATGTTGTCACCGACCCCATCCCCGCCTTCATGGAACGCGACGAGGAAATCCCCGTCATGCGCTGCCCACATGTCTCGGGCTATTTCAGGCAGGAGCAGAAAAGCGGGTTGATCGGCGTGTATGAAAGTACAGGATTGGCCGAGGCATGGGCGCCGCGCGGCGGACATCCGGAGTGGAACTCGACCAGCGAACTTTTTCCTGAAGATCTTGGAGCGGATTGCTCCGTGGCTCGAACGCGCGATTGAACGCATGCCGGTTTTTGGTGAAGTCGGTCTGAGGCGTTTCGTCAATGGCGCAATCCCGCATACGCCCGATGGCGGGCCGTTGCTTGGGCCAGCGGTGGGTCTGACCAATTTCTGGCATTGCTGCGGCACATCGTTTGGCATTGCGCAGGGCGGCGGCGCTGGCAAATATCTGTCGCAGTGGATCGTGTTCGGCGACGCAGACATCAACATGACCGAGTTCGATCCGCGCCGTTACGGTCCATATGCTGGCGAAGATTACAGCCGTGACAAGGTGTTCCTCGATTACCGGATGACCTTTACCACGCGATTGCCCGGCGAGGAAGAGCCCGATGCGCGCCCGCAAAAGATCAGCGGACTATATGGCCGGTTGCTCTCCGCTGGCGCGGTATATGCGGAAACCTATGGTTGGGAACGACCCAAATATTTCGCGCTAGACGGCGCAGAGGAAGTGGGCGGCTATCAGCGGACCAACAGCTTTGACGCGGTCGCGGCCGAAGTGAAAGCCGTGGCCGAGCGCGTTGGCGTGCTCGATCTGTCGGGCTTTGCAAAATATGATGTGACCGGTCCAGATGCCGAGGCGTTTCTCAACCGGATTTGCGCCAACCGTATGCCCAAAAAACTGGGCGGTATTGGCCTTGTCCATCCGCTGTCGCAGCAAGGCCGGATTTACGGCGAGATGACAGTGACACGCTTTCGCCGACGATCATTTCTATTGCCTGTCTGCCGCTGCGGCTGAACAACGCGATTGGGATTTGCTGATTCAGAGCAAGTCGCCGGATGAAGACGTCACCATCCGCAACCTGACGATGGATCTGGGCGTGCTGGTAATGAACGGACCGCGTTCGCGCGATGTGTTGGCGAAACTCACCAATGCAGACTTGAGCAACGAAGGTTTTCGCTGGCTGAGCGGTCAGGAAATCACGATTGCGGGCATCGGTATGCGTGCGCTGCGGGTGTCTTATGCTGGAGAACTAGGCTGGGAATTGCATCCGGCGATGGATGATCTCGCCGCGCTGTATGATGCGGTATGGGCGGCGGGGCAGGAGTTCGGTATCGTCAATTACGGTCTCTATGCCGCCAATTCAATGCGGACTGAAAAAGCCTATAAGGCTTGGGGGTCGGAGCTCACCAACGAGATGACGATGATCGAAGCCGATATGCCGCGCTTCATTAATTTCAAGAAGGAAGATTTCGTCGGCAAGCAGGCAACGCTGGATGCGCCCGATCGCTTTCGCATAATATACGGCGAGGTTGACGCATCCAATGTCGATGTGCGCGGCGCGGAGCCTTGCTTGATCGGCGACAAATGTATCGGCCTGACAACATCTGGCGGCTATGGTCACCGCACGGGCAAGAGCCTGTTCTTTGCTTGTGTGCCGATTGAAAATGCTGCGCCGGGATCAACATTTGACATCATGCTACAAGGCGAACGCCGCACAGGCACGGTGCTCGAACATCCCGTTTATGATCCTGACAACGCGAAAATGAAGGTCTGATCCGGTGGCTGAACTCCCCAAAAAGGCAAAAGTGGTTATTGTCGGAGGCGGCGTAATCGGCTGCTCGATTGCTTATCATCTGACCAAAATTGGCTGGGACGATGTGGTACTGCTCGAACGCAAACAGCTGACGAGCGGAACGACATGGCACGCGGCGGGTCTAGTCGGACAATTGCGGCCGAGCATCAACATGACCAAGCTCGCCAAATATACTGGTGAACTGTATCGCGGATTAGAGGCAGAAACGGGGCAGGCGACCGGATACCGCCAATGCGGTTCGATTTCGATGGCGACCAATCAGGAACGCTTCGAGGAGCTGAAACGCAGTGCATCGATGGCCAAAGTGTTTGACTTGCCCGTCAATGTCGTCACGCCCGAAGAAATAAAGGCGATGGCGAACATCGTCAATGTCGATGACGTCGTTGGCGGCATCCATATCCCCAGCGACGGCTATGCAAATGCGGTCGACATAACGCAGGCGTTGGCCAAAGGCGCGCGCACCGGCGGGGCGAAAATATTTGAGAACACCAAAGTCACCAAAATACGCCACAATGGCGACCGAGTAACCGGCGTTGACACCGACGTTGGTTCTATCGACGCGGACTTTGTCGTCATCTGTGGCGGCATGTGGACGCGCGATCTGGCCGCGAGCATTGGCGTTGCTGCGCCGCTTCATGCCTGCGAGCATTATTATGTTTTGTTCGAAGGCGTCGAAGGCATCGACAACACGCTGCCGGTTCTGCGCGATTACGACTATTGCGGTTATTATAAATACGACGCTGGCAAGCTGCTTGTTGGCGCGTTTGAACCCAATGCCCGGCCTTGGGGCATGGATGGTATTTCGGAAGATTTCTGTTTTGATGAAATCGCCGGAAGCTTTGAACATTTCGAGCCGTTGTTGATGGATGCAATGCGCCGTGTGCCTGCGCTTGAAAAGGCGGGTATCCAGAAATTCTTCTGCGGCCCCGAAAGCTTTACCCCCGATGTGCGCTATCATCTAGGCGAAAGCGCAGAACTGAAAGGCTGCTTTGTTGCTGCTGGCCTCAACTCCATCGGGCTGCAATCGGCGGGCGGCGTGGGCAAGGTGATGGCCGATTGGATCCGCGACGGCATTCCACCCGCAGACCTTTGGAGCGTCGATATCCGCCGCAACATGCCATTCCAGATCAACCGGAAATATCTGCGCGAACGGGTAACGGAAAGCCTCGGTCTGCTTTACGCGACACATTATCCGTTCAAGCAATATGAAACCGCGCGCGGTGTTCGCCGTTCTGCGATCCATGACCGGGTTGCCGCAGCAGGTGCGTGCCACGGTGAAGCGTTCGGTTGGGAGCGTCCCAATTGGTACGGCGAAGCCGGCAGCACGCCCAAATACGAATATAGCTATGGCCGCCAGAACTGGTTTGCCGCCAATGCCGCCGAATGCAAGGCGGTTCGCGAAGCTGTCGGGTTATTCGATCAAAGCTCCTTCGCCAAATTCCGGCTCGAAGGCCGCGATGCCTGTTCTGTGCTGAACCAAGTTTGTGCCAATGATGTCGATGTTGCGCCGGGCAAGTTGGTCTATACCCAGTGGCTGAATGAAAAAGGTGGGATCGAAGCTGACCTGACCGTCACGCGGCTTTCGGAAACGGCTTACCTGATTGTCACCGGCGCCGAAACTGAGACCAAGGATTTCAATTGGCTCAAACGCCATACGCCAGAGGGCGCGCACGCGGTGCTGACCAATGTGTCATCTGGCATGGGCGTCATCTCGATCATGGGACCGAATGCGCGCGATTTGCTACAATCGATCTGCCCCAATGATTTGTCGAACGAAGCCTTCCCCTTCGCAACCAGCCAAGAGATAGAACTCGGCTATGCCATCGTCCGCGCATCGCGGATCACCTATGTCGGCGAGTTGGGCTGGGAACTATATATCCCGACCGAATTCATGACCGGTGTGTATGATGAAATCGTTGCGGCGGGCGCGGCGTTCGGCCTCAAACATTGCGGATATCACGCACTCAACGCACTGCGCATGGAAAAAGGCTACCGCCACTGGGGTCACGATATCACCGATGAGGATACGCCATTGGAAGCGGGCCTTGGCTTTGCGGTGAAGATGGACAAAGCGGGCGGCTTCATCGGACGTGAGGCGCTCGTTGACCAAAAGGAAAATGGCCTGAAGCAACGCCTTGTCCAGTTCCTTTTAAAATCACCAGAACCGATGCTCTATCACAATGAACCGATTTGGCAGGGGGACCGCATCGCGGGGTATATCCGTTCGGGTATGTTCGCGCATACGCTGGGCGGGGCTTCCGCGCTTGGCTATGTCGATGCGCCGGATGGCGGCGTGGTTGGGGCCATCGGGGCCGATGATTATGAGATCGAAATTGCGGGCGTGCGCTATCCTGCCACTGCTTCGCTGAAACCCATGTATGACCCTACAAACGCACGGATCAAAATTTGATGACGCAGACCCAAACCGAATTGATGCACAGCCTTTTCGCAACCACGCGCGCAGGCTATAGCTTGCCGCAGGAATTCTACGCCAGCGAAGACGTGTTCAAGGCCGACTTTGATCAGGTGATCAGCCAGAAATGGATCGTTGCTGGCCATATCTCGCGCGTCCCCAATAAGGGCGATTATTTCCTGTTCAAAATCGGCGGCGAACAGATCATCATCATCCGCGAAAATGCCGATAGCGTCCGTGCGTTCTTTAACGTTTGCCGTCATCGGGGTTCAACGATTTGTCAATCCGAAAGCGGCAACGCGCCGCGCCTTGTCTGCCCCTATCATGCCTGGACCTTTGGCCTCGATGGCCGTTTAATTTCAGCGCGGTTGATGCCCGAAGATTTCGACAAGGCCGAGAATGGCCTGCTCGCATGCCACATCCGCGTGTTCCATGGCCTGATTTTTATCAACATGAGCGAAGGCGACCCGGTCGATTTCGACGCGACCTTTGGCGATATGGGGCCAATCCTTGATTATCAAGGACTAGATAATGCGCGCATTGCATTTGCCGGAAGCTACCCGACCACCGCCAATTGGAAGTTGGTCGTGGAAAATTTCTTCGAATGCTATCACTGCGTGCCCTCGCACCCTGAATTCTGCTCGATGCACGCGGCGGAATCGCTTGTTGCGGTGGGTGCTGGTCCAAGCTCTGGCCCTGCCGATGCGATTGCGGCCTATGCCCCTAAGGTGAAAGCATGGGAAGAAAGCGCCGCCGCGCTGGGACGCCCGATCGGCACCATTGATGATGAACCGGATAGCAGCCACCTGCGCCTGATGATGCAGCGGATGAACAAGCCCGGCTGGTCCGCCGAAACGCAGGATGGCACCGCACCCGCGCCACTGATGGGCAAACGCACCGCGCCCGATGGCGGGCGTATGCACCTCAGTTTCAGCCCGTTTAGCCAGATTGTTGCCGACGATCATTTCGTCATACTGTTCCAATTCACTCCGCGTTCGGCGCTTGAATCAGATGTCGAGATGATCTGGCTCGTTGATGGCCGCGCGACGGAGGCAGAGGTCGATATTGAGAAAATGATCTGGGGATACCATGCGACCACTACGCAGGATAAAGTGATAACCGAAAACAACCAGGCAGGCATCATGTCGAGCCGCTATCGCCCGGGTCGTTATTCCGATCAAGAAGGCAGCGTGATCAAGTTTCAGCAATGGTATCTGAACCAGTTTGGCTTGAGCCGCGCGGGGTGAATGCTAAGGCTATTTTGCCCGCCACGATGCGCGCCGTTTTATTGATCGGCAATGGCGGGTTTGAGAAACTTGAACTGCGCGATGACGTGCCGGTTCCAGTGGCCGGAACAGGCGATGTCCTGATTAAGGTCGGCGCAGCAGGCGTCAACAATACCGACATCAACACGCGGATCGGTTGGTATTCAAAGGCCGTCGGCGAAGCCACAGAAGTCGGCGGGGCAGGTGGCATAGCAGGCGCGCAGGACGATGGCTGGTCCGGCGCTTCGTTCGCGTTCCCGCGCATTCAGGGCGCAGATGCTTGCGGACGGATCGTGACGGTTGGGCAGGGCGTTGACCCCGCACGGATCGGCGAGCGGGTGTTGGTCGAGCCCGTGTTTCGCGGACAAAATCGCTATGACGTTTCGTATTTCGGTTCCGAAGTCGATGGAGCATTTGCCGATTATGCCCGGGTTCCATCGGCCCATGCCCATGCAATCGTCTCCCCGCTGTCCGACACCGAACTGGCAAGCTTCCCTTGCGCTTATTCTGCTGCGGAGAACATGCTGACCCGCATCGCCCTAATGGCGGGCGAACGCATCCTCATAACAGGAGCCTCGGGCGGCGTTGGCTCTGCCGCCGTACAGCTCGCCAAAAGGCGTGGCGCAGAAGTGATTGCTGTGGCCAGCGGAGATAAAGCCGAGGCCGTCCGCGCATTGGGCGCAAGTCAAGTCGTCCCCCGCGATGCCGATTTGGAGGAGCTATTTGGCCAGGAATATTTCGATGCCGCTGCTGATATAGTCGGCGGCGTTCAGTTTGGTGCAATCCTGAAATCACTCAAGCGCGGCGGACGTTACGCCGTTGCAGGGGCTATTTCCGGCCCCATCGTCGATCTCGATCTGAGGACACTCTACCTAAAGGACTTGCGATTGATCGGCTGCACTGTTTTAGACCATGACGTTTTCCCGAACCTGATCAGCTATATTGAAAGGGGGGAAATCAAGCCCTTGGTCGCGGCGACATATCCATTGGTTGACATTGTGGCCGCACAAAAAGCGTTCTTGACCAAGCGCCATATCGGCAAGATCGTGCTTACTCTCTAAGATTTAACGCGAAATCACTCCGTTCTATCTATATTTCGGTTCTCATCACTAGAAATGAAAAGTCCTGTGTTCCTATCGCAAAGTTCGCGGTGCCTGCGCTGGTCCAGCCATGTCGTTCATAAAAGCGGATGGCGCGATCATTGCTGTCCAGAACAGTGAGCCACATTACCCGAATATGCGCTGCCACAGCCGCTTGAATCACGGCATCCAGCAATGCGTGGCCAATACGGTGGGCAATGAATTCGGAAAGGACGTAGATTTTCTGGAGTTGGGCTGGCTTGGGGGCATTGACCAGCGGGTTTGCCGACGGATACTTGTGCTTAGCGTAGCCAACGGGCAGTTCGTCTAGCAATGCCAACCAGTAATGATTTTGCGGCTTGACCATACTCGAGGCGATTTTGCTGACGGAAAATGTCTGGTTCAGATATGTCTGCAGCTCGTCTTCGCGTCCCACAAATAGCGCGCCAAAGGTCTCCCGAAATGTAAGACGCCCGAGCAGCGCAATGATTGCTGCGTCTTCGGGATACGCTTTTCGGAGTGTAATTGTCATGTCAGGCTCCAACATTGCGGCCGATTATCATGCCACTAAATGGAACGCCAAGCGTCCCGTTTCTTGCCCCCAAAGCCACGCTTAGAGTTAAACAACGCCCACTTCAGAAACCGACAAACACCGCTGCTTCGTCAACACTCTTGCGTTCAGATACCACAGCATTTGCCGGAAAGCTCTCGTCGGGCCATCCCAATGCGATGCTTTTCATGATGATCTGATCGTCTGCGATCCCGGCATGTTCGCGCACGACTGGCGATTGCATGATGCCTTGGCTGTTGATCACCGCGCCCAGCCCGCGTGACCATGCTGCATTCACCAGCGCAGTTGCCACCGCACCGCAATCGAACGGGGTATCGTCGCTGCCGTCGAGCACTTTGTCATAAGTGATGATTACGCACACCGGCGCGTCAAATTGGCGGAATCCGCGCAATACCCAGTCTTGGCGCATTGCCGCGTCGTCGCGGGCGATACCCATGGCGGAAAAAAGCTGCTTGGCGACGCCGATCTGACGTTCACGATGTTGTCCGGAAAACGCCTCGCCAGTGCGAAATTCACGCGACTGCGGGACGCCGGCAACCATCCGTTCGGTATTGCCCGCCCGTATCCGGTCGAGCGGTTTGCCGGTGATAATATAGAAATTCCACGGCTGAGTATTCATCGAGGAAGGTGCGCGCATCGCTAGCCCAATGACTTCTTCGATCAGCGCCCTTGGAACCGGATCGGGCTTGTACCCGCGAATACTGCGGCGGCCCAAGATAACGTCGTCAAACAGCATAAATGGTTCCTTCGATCAGCGCGTCTGTGACGGATTGGTAGCGGATTTTGCGGTGGTGGAAAGCCTGCACTTTAATCCACCGTCTCGACCAGTTCCCCGATCCGCCCGACCATCTCGTCGATATGCACTTTTTCCAATATCAGTGGCGGCGATAGCGCGATAATATCGCCTGTTGCACGCACCAACAGACCGTTGTCGAAGCATTTGTGGAACAGAGCCATCCCGCGCTTGCCGACGCCGTCTGCATGCGGCGCGAGCTCGATAGCGGCGACGATGCCCATGTTGCGGATGTCGACGACGTGGCGCTTGCCCTTCAGACTGTGGACCGCATCTTGCCAATAACCGTGCAGCGACGATGCATTTTCAAAAATACCCTCGGATTTGTACAAATCGAGCGTTGCCAACCCTGCGGCAGCGGCGAGAGGATGACCCGAATAAGTGTAGCCGTGGAACAGCTCGATGCCGTCCGGTCCGCCCTCGACGACGCCGTCGTGAATATGACGACTAACCGCGACCGCGCCCATTGGTACAGCGGCGTTGGTAAGCCCCTTGGCCATCGTAATAATGTCCGGCGTTACTCCCAAAGTTCCCGACGCGGTCGCTCCGCCGACGCGGCCAAAGGCGGTGATTACTTCGTCGAATATCAGGACAATGCCATGCTTTTTTGTAATCTCGCGCAGTTTTTCCAGATAGCCGATTGGCGGCACCAGCACGCCTGTTGAACCCGCCATCGGCTCGACGATAACTGCCGCGATTGTCTCTGCGCCGTGCAGTGCAACAATGCCTTCCAGATTGTCGGCCAGATGCCCGCCCCATTCCGGACGCCCTTTGGTAAAGGCGTTATGTTCCATGTTGTGCGTGTGCGGCAGGTGATCGACGCCGGTCAGCAACGTGCCGAACTGCCGCCGGTTGTTGACAATCCCGCCGACTGAAATGCCGCCAAAACCAACGCCATTATAGCCGCGTTCGCGCCCAATCAGCCGGGTACGCGTACCTTGGCCGATGGATCGCTGGTAGGCTAATGCAATTTTAAGCGCAGTATCAACGGATTCCGAACCGGAATTAGTAAAAAATATCCGATCCAACCCTTCGGGCATGATTGCCGAAATGCGCGAAGCCAATTCAAATGCCAGCGGATGGCCGAGTTGAAATGGCGGCGCATAATCGAGCTCAGCCGCTGTTTTCTGGATCGCTTCGACGATCTGCGGGCGGCAATGACCGGCGTTAACCGCCCAAAGTCCTGCGGTACCGTCAAGTATCTGACGCCCGTCGTCGCTGGTATAATGCATGTCTTTGGCGGCAACCAGTTGGCGCGGCGTGGCCTTGAAGGCGCGGTTCGCGGTGAATGGCATCCAAAAGGCAGCTAAGGGATCATTTTCAAGTTTCATTTACTGGTTCCATCATCAGAATTTTACCGGTTATGCTTTAAGCAATGCGAACTTATCGACTGAAAAGATTGTTGTGACCGGAAACTTTTCTTGGTGTTTTATGCCACGGCAGTGTCTTTCCAGAAATACCGTTTTAAAACATAGCCGAGAAAAAATGCCAATGTGACCGCTACACTGGCCCAAAGCTCGAGTGAATGGGTCGACGACGTGGCCATCAACATCAAAACCCCGGCCATTCCCGCCAGGGCAAGCCAAGTGCCATAGGGATGAAACCACATCTTAATCGCCAGTTTTTCAGGTGCCTCGACCTCAAACCGCGACCGCAGCCGCAATTGCGCCGCTGCAATCAATATGTAGATAAAGAGCATGATCGCGCCCGATGAATTGACCAAAAAGTTGAACACCCTGTCTGGCGACAATACCGACGCGGCAAGCGCGAAATAGCTGAACAGACTAGCGATCAATATTGCCCGTGCTGGTACCCGCGCGCGGCTCAATTGAACGCAAGATTGCGGTGCATCGCCGTTTTGCGCCAGACCGAACATCGCCCGCGATGTAATGTATATACCTGAATTAAGGCATGAAAGCACGGCGACCAAAACAATTGCGTTCATAATAAGATCGGCTTCCGGATATCCCATTTGCCTTAAAGCATGGGCGAAGGGTGAAACACCTGTTTGAATTTCGTTCCACGGCACAACTGATACGATCATCAGGATCGACAGCACAAAAAAGATCAATATGCGAACCGAAACGGAAATAGTCATCTTGGCAATCGTCTTGGCACCGTCCTCAGATTCTGCGGCGGCCAATGTTGCTATTTCTGCGCCGCAAAGTGAGAAGATAGTAGTAGATACGCCGACAAGGATTGCCGTTATGCCGGCAGGGGCAAATCCGCCATGCGCAGTTAGGTTGGAGAATGTCGAACCACTTGGCGATGTAACTCCGGTTGCATAAGCGGCAGCGACCAAAATGAACACGATGATGGCAACCACTTTGGTTGACGCAAACCAGAATTCAAACTCACCATAATGTTTCGCAGACATTAAATTGATCGCCGTCAAAATAGCCATCAATGCGACGCCGATTTGCCAAACCTCCATTTGTGGGAACCAACTATTGATGATCTTTGCGCCTGCAATCGCCTCAATCGCAATCACGACGACCCAGAAATACCAATACAGCCAGCCAACCATAAACCCAGCCCAGTTGCCCACGCCGGCGCGCGCGAAATCGGGAAAAGTCTGCACACCTGGCATCGCAATCGCCATTTCGGAAATCATTCGCATAACCAATAGCACAAGAAAGCCCGCCAAGGCGTAGCTCACCACAGCCGCAGGGCCGATGGTGTTGATTGCTGTTGATGAACCGACAAACAGGCCAGCACCAATGATCCCGCCAAAGGTGATCATTGAGACGTGGCGTGATTTGAGCGATTTGCTCAATTGCTGTTGTTCGCCTTTGAGCGGTGCGGTCCCCATGGCTATTTCAGTCAACGTTCTCTCTCCCCAACGCAAATTCACACGTTGGTTACCGCATGCTAGTTCGCGACACCAGCCACAATCCTAAAGCGCGCATTCGGACTTGTAATGTAGGATTTGTTCTGGGAACAAAGCACAAGGCCGCTGATTTAGGGCTGGCTCTTTGAAATTGTCGGCGGTCAAATTACGCATTTCCGAGATGGATTTGCGTGAACGTAAAATTACAAAATAACCGCAATGTAGGAAATTATCTATACCCGGGCTGGCAGTTTAGTTCAAAATAGGCGTCAACTTTGTCAACTAGGTGTCAACTTGGCAATTTCGATGAAATTTCATAATGCGCTAAAACTGCGGTTGCATTTGATGTCGTGGTCTCGGGCCTTGGCCTAAGAATTGGCGGACAGGGTG
>CAWDID010000011.1:0-74252 GCA_963802245.1 uncultured Alphaproteobacteria bacterium
ACTTTGAAGACAAGCGCAGCAACGAAGAATTGCGCGACGCTCTGGACGAAATAATCGACATTGTTTGGGGCCGGATCGAAAAATACGAAACGCGCGGGCGGACCATCATATTGAAGGCCCGTTATGCCGATTTTCGGACGATCACGCGGTCCCGTTCGGTCCCGCATGTCTTGACGGATCGTACCGAATTTGCAGCCATCGGTCATAGCCTGCTCGGCGCGATCCTGCCAGCGCCGATGGGCATCCGGTTGCTTGGCTTGACATTGTCGAACCTTCTCGGTGCAAGTGAGGATGGCGGTGGAGACGCGGAAAATGCAGGCGGCCAAGTTAGCTTTTTATTCGACAGCCATTGAAAAATGAACGGCATTAATAGCGAGCGCTCCGACAACCGTTTGCTTGGACTAATCGCCGCAGTTGCCGCGTTTCCCTTGACGTAAACGTAAATCTCCCCAAATACTGTGGCAGACGACTCAAGGGGAGGCTGCAATATGATCCAGAACCGTATCACGGAAATGCTTGGCGTTGAATTTCCAATAGTTCAGGCTCCCATGGGTTGGATTGCGCGTGCGCCATTGGCGTCGGCGATGTCCAATGCCGGCGGCATGGGAATTATTGAAACGAGTTCCGGCCAATTGGACGAGGTGCGCGAAGAAATCGCGAAGATGGCGGACTTAACTGACAAGCCCTTTGGTGTAAATATTGCGCAGGCATTCGTGCGTGATCCCGGCATCGTTGATTTTGTCGCGTCGCAGGGCATCAAATTTGTCACAACATCCGCGGGTGATCCAAACAAATATTGCAAGCCGCTAAAGGATGCAGGTTTGACAGTGTTCCATGTCGTGCCCAATTTGGCAGGTGCGCTCAAGGCGATTGATGCTGGTGTAGATGGCTTGGTGGTAGAGGGCGGCGAGGGTGGCGGCTTCAAAAATGGACGCGATGTGGCGCTGATGGTGCTGCTGCCGCTGATCCGCGAAAAGGTTGATGTCCCGATTATTGCTGCGGGCGGAATGACATGCGGACGCACAATGGCGGCGGCGTTTGCATTGGGTGCAGAGGGCGTGCAATTGGGCACGCGGATGGTCAGCGCGGCGGAAAGCCCTGTGCATCACAACTGGAAACAATCGATCATTGACGCCAAAGAAACCGATACCGTGTTCCTGAACCGGCATGGCCCCGGCCCGGCGTTGCGCGCGCTACGCACCGAACGCACGACAGCGTTAGAGCTCGATCCCGGCGAAAACATCATGGGTAATATGTCCCGCGCACTCGATCTGTATTTCGGCGGTGACATGGAGGCGGCGATTGCGCTTTCCGGGCAAGTGGCGGGCAGGATCGAAGCGATCAAACCTGTGAAACAAATCGTCGACGAAATGGTATCGGAATTTCATGCTGTCATCACGTCGCTATCTGCATATAAATAGAGCCAATCAGGAGATTTAGAATGAAAACCCGCATTACAGAAATGTTTGGCATCGAACATCCAATCATCCAGGGCGGCATGCACTATGTCGGATTTGCTGAAATGGCGGCCGCCGTTTCCAATGCGGGTGGGTTGGGCATCATCACCGGCCTAACCCAAAAATCAGCGGCGGATTTGGCCAATGAAATTGCCAAATGCAGGGACATGACGGACAAACCATTTGGCGTGAACCTGACCTTTTTGCCAGTGGTCAATTCACCGGATTATCCCGGCATGGTGAAAGCGATTATTGAAGGCGGCGTGAAGGTCGTGGAAACGGCAGGCAATAATCCGGCGCAAGTGTTGCCCGCGCTGCATGACGCGGGCATCAAGGTAATCCACAAATGCACCAGCGTGCGTCACAGTTTGAAGGCACAGTCGATTGGCTGTGACGCCGTGTCCGTTGACGGCTTTGAATGCGGCGGGCATCCCGGTGAAGACGACATCCCGAACATGATCCTGCTACCTCGGGCCGCCGATGAATTGGAAATCCCGTTCGTTGCATCAGGCGGCATGGCCGATGGGCGCAGCTTGGTTGCGGCATTGGCGATGGGCGCTGATGGCATGAATATGGGCACCCGCTTTATTGCCACCAAAGAAGCACCAGTGCATCAAAATGTTAAGGATGCAATCGTCGCGGCGAGTGAATTGGATACGCGATTGGTGATGCGTCCGCTGCGCAATACGGAGCGCGTGTTGACCAACCCTGCGGTGGAACGCTTGTTGGAAATCGAAAAAGAAAAAGGCGCAAACTTGCAATTTGCCGACGTGATCGAACAAGTGGCCGGGGTTTATCCACGGATTATGATGGAAGGCGATATGGATGCGGGTGCATGGAGCTGCGGCATGGTCGCCGGTCTGATCCATGACATTCCAACCTGTAAGGAGCTGATCGACCGGATCATGGCAGAGGCCGATGCGATCATTCACGGCCGGCTGGCAAAATTTGCGGCATGATGGAGGATGCTGAAAATCTTGCCGCAAAAAAGGCGTTGATGGATGTCGATACCATCGAAGCCATGCTGCGCGATGCGGCACGGGAAGAGAGGACCTTTAGCTATTCCGATCTGCTGATGCTACTCGGAATCAGCTTTACACGTCCTAAAATGCGGGCCTTGTGCAAGGTGCTGGATGCAATTGATGCGCGCGCGGTAAAACGCGGCGAACCGGAATTGGCAGCGTTTGTGGTGCGTGAGGGCGACAATATCCCCGGCCAAGGATGGTGGCTTGGCCGACACGATTTTGTGGGCGAATATGAAAGCCACGCGGCGCGAAAATATCTTAAGGAAGTGCAGCAATTGGCGACAGATTACTGGCAAAACCACAAATGAATGAAGCCGCACTTGCTGGCGTGATGCAGCGATGCATCGGCGCAGGCACTGTGCAAAATCTCGCGCGGCTGTCCGGCGGTGCGACGATGGAAAGTTGGTCGCTTGACTATGCAGGCGGGGGATATGTGCTGCGCCGTGCGCCATCATTGGAAATGATGGAGGGGCGGCCCTTTGGTCATGCAGTGGAAGCGGCCTTGGTGCAGGCGGCGTTTGCCGCTGGCGTTAAAGCGCCGCAGGTTGTCGGCGTGCTCTTGCCTGATGATGATTTAGGAAGCGGATATATTATGCGCCGGGCCGAAGGCGAGGTTAACCCCGCCGCGATATTGGCGAACCCGCCCGCCGACTTGATTGGCGATATCGCCAGCGAGCTGGTGAAGATACATGCGATATCACCGCACAAGGACATCGCGATTCCTGAAATGGATATTGCGGCGGCGCTGGATGAGTTGAAGGCGCGTTTCATGCATTACGGCGGTGATAGGCCTATCATCGCGCTCGCTATTCGCTGGTGTCAGGATAACTTGCCACCCGCCGCGCCGCCGGTTTTGGTGCATGGTGATTTTCGCATGGGCAATTTGATGGTCGATGCGAACGGGATTTCTGCGGTGCTCGATTGGGAATTGGCCCATTGGGGTGACCGGCACGACGATATTGCATATGGTTGCTTGATGGTCTGGCGCTTTGGTCACGCCGATAAACCTGCTTATGGCCTGACTAGCTTCGACGAGTTCTTTGGCGCTTACCAAGCTGCAGGCGGCGCAAAAATTGAGCCCGACCGTTTTCGTTTCTGGATGATTTACCGGACATTATGGTGGGCGTTGGGATGCTTGCAAATGGCTGATTATTGGCGCAGCGGCGCGGATCGGAGCATGGAGCGCGCGGTTATTGGTCGGCGAACGAGCGAAAATGAACTCGATCTGTTGATGTTGCTCGGCGAAGGAATGACCGCTGCTGCAGCGACATTGCCGCCGCAGATGGCCGCAGGATTATTCACGCGAACATTGGGCGAGCCGTCGGCGGTTGAAATGCTTGAAGCCGTGCGCGAATGGATCGCCAGCGATGTAAAGGCCAAGAGCAGCGGCCGCGACAAATTCCTGGCGGCAGTTGCGATGAACGCTTTGGGCATGGTGCAACGCGAATTGGCCCATCCTGTTGACGTCCACGACGCCGAACTGGTGGCGCAGATATTGGCAGGCGATTGCGGCTTGGGCACGCCAGGATTGCTGGAAAAATTGCGAAGTCAGGCGATAGCCAAGCTGGGCAATGATGTCCCGAAATATGCGTCGTTGGCGCAGGCGCGGTTAATGTGGAACCACGCTGAACCAAGGCAGATACCAAAAGAAGAGGTTTGAAAAATGCTGTTTGAAATTCCCCAAGATATCAAAGACTATCTCAATATACTCGACGACTTTATTGAGCGTGAAATCAAACCGATCGAGAACCGTGACGACAATATCCGCTTTTTCGATCACCGACGGGAGGATGCACGAACCGACTGGGACCGCGCAGGTTTGCCCAATGAAGAATGGTGGGCCTTGCTCGGCGAAATGCGGCGGGTGGCTGATGCGGCGGGACATTACCGCTTTGCCATTCCAGAAGAGTTCGGCGGCAAAAATGGTTCAAACCTGGCCATGGCGGTGATCCGCCACCATCTCGCGCACAAAGGATTGGGGCTGCACAATGACTTGCAGAACGAAAGCAGCGTCGTTGGCAATCTTGTCCAAGTATTGATGCTGCGCGATTTCGGCACCGAGCAGCAAAAGCGTGATTTCATTCCGCCGATGCTCGAAGGCAAGATGGGCTGGGCATTTGGTTTGACCGAGGAACATCATGGCAGTGATGCGACGCACATGGATACGGTTGCCGTACCCGAGGTGCGGGACGGCGTGGCCGGATACCGCATTGATGGCAACAAGATGTGGATTACCGGTGTGCATGTGACCAGCCATATTATGACCTTTGCGCGGACGTCGGGCGAAGACGGCAAGGCGCGCGGTATTACCTGCTTCATCGTGCCCCGCGATGCGCCGGGATTTCAGATCGGCGAGTATCTATGGACGTTCAACATGCCGACCGATCATGCCAAATTGCGCTATGACGGCGTTTGGGTTCCTGAAAGCGCGATCCTTGGCAAATTGGACGAAGGGCTCGCACTGGCGCAGCATTTTGTCCATGAAAACCGGATTAGGCAGGCGGCATCATCGCTGGGCGCGGCGCAATATTGCATCGACGAAGCGGTCAAGCATGCAAAAGCGCGCAAGCCGTTTGGCAAGGCGTTGGCCACCAATCAGGCGATCCAGTTTCCGCTGGTGGAACTGCAAACTGACGCGGAAATGTTACGGCTTTTGATCTACAAGACGGCTGCCGAGATGGACACTATGACCAAGCCCGAGGTTGCAATTCGATTGTCGGACAAGGTCAGCATGTGTAACTATAAAGCCAACCGCTTGGTCTGCAATGCCGCCGATTTTGCGATGCAAGTGCATGGCGGAATGGGCTATTCACGCCACAAACCGTTCGAACATATCTATCGCCACCACCGCCGGTATCGGATCACAGAGGGCGCAGAAGAAATCCAGATGCGTAAAGTTGCGGGCCATTTGTTCGGGTTTATGGGATGAATTGAGAATGAAAACACTGTGTCATTCCTGCGAGGTGTCAAATGCAACAAGCCACTGATTTCTGCGATGAAAGCGAGGCGCTCTGGGCACTGCTCGCCCCGCTGACAGATGCCGAATATGAAACGCCGACTCAGTTCAAGGGTTGGACGATCAACAATATTCTGCGCCATCTGCACGTGTGGAACATCGCCGCCGATTTGTCGTTGACGGACGAGGCAGCATTCACCGCGTTACTGGGTTCATTGATGAGCAGTGGTAAAGGCATCCGTTTTACCGAAGCGGAAGCGAATTATCTCGGCGGTGTTTCAGGGCATGCATTGCTTTCGCGCTGGATCGAGCACGCCCGTGATACTGCCGCGCATTTTGCCGCCGCTGATCCCAAGTTGCGTCTGAAATGGGTCGGCCCGGATATGAGTGCGATTTCCTCAATTTCTGCGCGGTTGATGGAAACATGGTCGCATGCGCAGGCGGTTTACGATGTGCTGGGCGCCGAGCGCGCCGATACTGACCGCATCGGCAATATCGTCCGGTTGGGCATAAATACTTTTGGTTGGACTTTTAAGAACCGCAAGGAAGAAACGCCGGGAACAATGCCTCACGTCCGGCTGATTGCGCCATCGGGCGCGGTCTGGGAATATGGTGAGTCCAACGATGCCGAACGCATCGAAGGCAACGCAACCGAATTTTGCCAAGTCGTCACGCAAACCCGAAACATCGCTGATACAAGTTTATCCATCACGGGCCCGGTTGCTGCGCGGTGGATGAGCATCGCGCAATGTTTCGCAGGTGCGCCCAATGATCCGCCGGCAAAAGGTGTGCGTCACCGCAGGCATTAGAGCCAAGGCTGCGAACGAGAGAAAGAAAATTGCGAATGCCCCGATTGAAGCAAGTGCCCCGATCCGGCGCTGATCCATTGACCCAGACAATCTATACGGCGTTGTTTGGCGACCGCGATCCTGTATTAGAGCCGGGGACAGAAACGGGGACGCCCGGCAATTGGTGGACCGTATTTGCCAATTCACCCGATACGTTGAAGCATTGCGTTGCGGGGTTCCAATATTATCGCTCGGCGGATCGAAAGCTGGATCCAAAGCTGCGCGAGCTTGGCCAGATGCGCGCGGGTTGGGCGCGCGGTTCGCAATTTGTGTTCTCTCAGCATTGCAAAGCTGCGCGGGCATATGGCGTGAGCGAGGATCAAATAGCCGCGATACCGCATTGGCAAATTGCCGATTGTTTTTCGCCAGTGGAACGCGCTGTGCTGGCGTATACCGATGCCATGGTATTGATGGGAGGCCGCGTAGCCGACGGTATTTTCGATGCGCTGAAAACCCATTTGGATGACGAAACGATTGTCGAGTTGACCTATATTGTCGCGTGGTATGATATGCACGCAGTCACAACAAAAGCACTGCGTTTGGAATTTGACGATGTCGCAGAGCGCATCATAGAGGTTCCGGCGCCCGACGGCTTTAACGCGGATGTCATGCGCATATTAGACCGAAAGGAAGACTGAATATGAGCTATCACCATCTGGCATTGGCAACGCGCGATATTGCCGGCATTCACGCATTTTACGAAGGTGTAATGGGCTTTGAACTCGTCAAAGTCGAAGTTGCCAAGGTAATGGCGGGGGGATGGGCGAAGCACTTTTTTTATCGTATCGGTAACGACGATAGCTGCTTCATCGCATTCTGGGAAATGCACGATGTTCCTGGAAGCGAGAACTTTGAAACCAGCCTAAGCAAGGCGGCAGGATTGCCCGATGAGATGAACCACATCGCTTTTGCAGTTAAATCTGCCGAAGAATTAGAGCAACGCCGAGGACAATGGACGGCGGCAGGATTGTCGGTGATGGAAGTCGATCACAATTGGTGCCGATCAATTTATACCAAGGATCCGAACGACAATTTGGTCGAATTTTGTCTGACTACAGATGTGTTCACTGAAACCGACCGCAAGCGCGCGATGGACGCATTGGCGGAAACAACCGCAAACTTCACGCCACGCCCCGCGAGTATGAAAATGCATGCGGCGGGTTAGGGTTTAATCCCCAAGGTTCAATATCACGGCTTGATGATGATCCCCATTGCCGGGTCAACTTCGCCCTTGAATGTCGCGACAAATGCTTCTGCTGCGGCAACCACGCCTTCGCGCACGTCGATGGTTAGACTGCCATCGACAGCATCCAGAAAGCTCTTCCACTGCATCGCGACCGCATCGCCGAATGCCTTTGGTCCGATCTCCTTCACCGCCGCGACTGCGTGATCTGGTGCAAAGAACAATATCGGCGCGGGGCCGGGGAGTGGATCGCCGCCGCCGCGTTCGCCGACATGGGTAACGCCCACAAGACAGCTGTATTTCAACGCATCGCCGAGCGCTTCATGCACGCTGCGCAGTATCGCACTGCTGCCTGCAAAATCGACTGAAACGCTTGCGGCTATGGGCAGGTTTGCGGCGTCTTGATATCCCAGTACCTCGTCATACATACCGGTGCGCTTAGTAAACTCTAAATTGCTGGTCGACGTAAGGCCGATGCGCTTAATCTGCGGTGATGTGTTTTTTGCACAACTGGCCAGCCCCAACGCGGTTTTGGATGAAGCACTGGTCATCACCAAATTTTGCGCTCCAAACCAGTCGTTACGGCGGAACATATCTTCAATCAAAAACCCTGTTTTGAACAATGGCGCAAACAGCATCCGTTGGTTTTCGCGCATTGGATCATGTTCAAGGTCAGCATTCAGGCGGCTGTACTGATTGTAAATGGGCGACATCGGCAGGCGGTGGGCGGCGGCGTCGCTAAATCCGCTCGCGCTGATTTTTGCGGGCAAAACGTCGAGGTGCGTGCCCATTGGCAAATATCCATAGACCCGTTCACCCTCTTTGATTTCGTCGTGGCGCGATTGTTCGACAATCGCGTGGCCCCACACTGGCACGACACCAAACCCCTCTTGCGCCGGAAAGAAATTCCAATAGCCGAATTGATTGCCGATCACGGCATAGGTCACATTGTTGGCGGTGACAGAGAAGCTCTCGACGCGCAGCCTGATCTCGCCGTCGCCAAGCAGGGGCATCGCCTCTTCATTCACTGTCAAATCGGTTAGGTCGGCAAGGTTTGTCCAGATAGTTTCGGCCATATGCTGCGTTCCTTTTACACTCTGCACTAATTCACTCTGAAATGTGAATATCACCTTGACGATCACACTGCAATGTGAAATTGGAGTCGCAAGATATCACCTAATTACAACTTTCGTAAACTTCGGAGCATTTATGTCCACCCAATTAATTGAAAAACTCCGCAGTCTGGTCAACGATGGCGGATTGTCGCGTTCCGGGCTTGCGCGCGCTGCCGGGCTGCATGCCAATACACTGCGCGATCTGGATCAAGCGGATTGGAATCCGACCGCCGATACGCTGCGTAAATTGGAAAGCTATTTGTTTGCCAATGACGATACGCCCACGCTGGTCCCGATCGAGGAAATCATCGAAGAAGCCCGCAATGGCAGGATGTACATATTGGTTGACGATGAAGACCGCGAGAATGAGGGCGACTTGATAATCCCGGCGCAAATGGCAACGCCCGATGCGGTAAATTTTATGGCGACGCACGGACGCGGGTTGATTTGTCTGACGCTGACTAAAAAGCGCGTCGAGCAATTGGGCCTAGACTTGATGAGCCGTGCCAACGGTACGCGCCACGAAACGGCGTTCACCACTTCGATAGAAGCGCGCGAAGGTGTGACCACCGGCATAAGCGCAGGCGACCGCGCGCGAACGGTATCGGTCGCGATTGATGCGGCGATGGGCCCGGACGATATCGTCACACCGGGACATGTCTTTCCGTTGATTGCAAAGGACGGAGGCGTGCTAGTGCGTGCCGGGCATACCGAGGCAGGGTGTGACATCAGCCGCTTGGCCGGGCTGAATCCATCTAGTGTGATCTGCGAGATTATGAAAGATGATGGCACGATGGCGCGGATGGATGATCTTGTGTCATTCGCCCGGATGCACAATCTGAAAATGGGTACGATCCGTGACCTGATCGAATATCGCCGCCGTAACGATCATCTGGTAGAAAAGGTTAGCGACGCGCCATTCACGTCCGATTATGGCGGCGATTGGCGAGTTATGACGTATCGCAACAAGGTCGATGGTAGCAGCAATATTGTCCTGCAAAAGGGTCATGTCGATCCAGCCTCGCCAACATTGGTGCGGATGCATGGCATGTCGGTTTTTGCAGATGTTCTTGGTCAGCCAGGCCCCCGCAAACGGATATTGCAGCGCGCCATGGACGTCATCGGGCAAGTGGGTGCAGGCGTTATCGTATTGCTAATGCCCGACAGCGCGGAAAGCTTGCAACGCGAAATGTCGGGAGAGAAACCCGATATGGATTTGCGGAATTATGGTATCGGCGCACAGATACTCGCCGACCTTGGCATTCATGACATGACGTTGTTGACCAATTCACATCGCAATGTCGTGGGGCTTGACGGATATGGCATTAACATAGTGGGTGAGCGCCCAATTCCGGAGACAGTATAATGGCAAAATTCCTGATCGTCGAAGCACGGTTTTACGAGCATTTGAACGATATGCTGATTGCTGGCGCAAAGGCCGCGTTGAAAGCCAAGGGCCATGAAGTCGAAGTCATAACCGTTCCCGGTGCACTCGAAATACCGGGTACAATTGCGATGGCTGCGGAAAGTGGTGAGTATGATGGCTTTGTCGCTATCGGCGTGGTGATCAGAGGCGAAACCTATCATTTCGAAATCGTTGCCGGCGAAAGCGCGCGGGCGATTATGGCGCTGACCATGGACGGCATCGCCATCGGCAATGGCATACTGACCGTGGAGAATGAAATCCAGGCGCTGGTGCGCGCTGATCCGGCGCAAAAGGACAAGGGCGGCGAGGCGGCGGTCGCGGCGATGCGATTGCTGGAATTGTCGCAGAAATTCGTTTAAGGCCGGAACATGGCTGGCAAACATTATGATGAATGGCACATTGGCGACCGGATAACGCACGAGATACGGCGCACCGTAACCGAAACCGATAATCTGTTGTTCACGGTAATGACCCACAATCCGCAGCCGTTGCATCTGGATGCGGAGGCGGCGAAGGCCAGCGAGTTTGGGCAGATTTTGGTCAACGGCACTTTCACCTTCAGCTTGATGGTTGGGCTGTCGGTGGGCGATACTACGCTTGGTACGTTGGTGGCCAATCTGGGATATGACAAACTGGTGATGCCAAAACCGGTGTTTATCGGCGATACCCTGCGCGCCGAAAGTGAAGTAATTGCGCTCAAGGACAGCAAATCGCGGCCCGGTGCCGGGATTGTTACGTTTATGCATCGCTGTTTGAACCAGCGCGATGAAGTGGTTTGCAGCTGCGAACGGTCGGCATTACTAAAGAAGAGATGATTTTAAAACCATAGCCCTGAGCCTGTCGAAGGGCGTTTCAACTTAAACCGCGCTTCGACAAGCTCAGCACTACGGTTTCTAGAAAAGGATTTAGGAGCCATGAAACTACGCTCACTCTTGTTTGTCCCCGGTGACCGGCCCGAACGCTTTGCCAAGGCGGCAGGCAGCGGCGCGGACGCGATTATCATCGATCTGGAAGACAGCGTGTCGCTGGAAAACAAAGCGAAAGCGCGCGATGCGGCGGCGGAATGGTTGTCGGGCGGGCGTGGGGGAGTACGCTGCTTTATCCGCGTCAATCCGCAAGACAGCCACATGACGCAGGATGACCTCAACGCAATCCTGCCCTACCTTCCCGATGCTATAGTGCTGCCCAAGGCGGAGGGCGCAAAGTCGGTGCATTGGTTATGTGCGCTGGCAGCAGCTACGGCAGATGCACCTGCAGGAGACGCGCCGCCGATATTGCCGATAGCCACCGAAACACCCGGCGGCGTTTTCGATCTGGGTAGTTTGCGTGATGTATCCAGCCACTTGATCGGTGTGACATGGGGCGCCGAAGATTTGCCTGCCGCAATCGGGGCGATGACGTCGCGGGAGGATGATGGCCGGTACACTGCGCCTTATGAAGTGGCGCGGACATTGACGTTATTTGCGGCGCATGCCGCAGGAGTGGCGGCGATTGATACGGTATACCCATCATTCAAGGATGAGGCTGGTCTTGCCGCCTATGTGGCGCGTGCGGCGCGCGATGGCTTCACCGGAATGATGGCCATTCATCCCGCGCAAGTGGCGATCATCAACGCCGGATTCACGCCGACGGCGGCGCAAATCGCCGAAGCACAGGCGGTGGCCGATGCCTTTGCCGCCAATCCCGGCGCAGGCGTGCTGCAAGTGGCGGGCCGGATGGTGGACGCCCCGCATTTGAAAGCGGCGATGGCAGTGCTGGCGCGGGGTTAGGGCTTTTGACGGCCTTACCGCGACAAAAGATATGCAGGTCCGCAAATAGGTAAATAAGCACGTGTCACTGTAATTACGGCTGATGTTAGGGCATGTTTGGCATGTGTCGCACGCGTGATTGATCCAAGATGAAAGGAAAAGCGTCATTGCGAGCGTAGCGAAGCAATCCAGTGTTAGGCGGCGCTGCCCTGGATTGGTTCGCTTTGCTCGCAATGGGCTTACCTCGACAGGTGCAACAAGCCCTTAACTCTCGCTGAGTGGTTCAGCTCGAGTGCGATATAGGTTGGCGGTCTGCTAAGGGTATTGCACCCGTCACCATGCGGACCTGTACAGTTCACCTTGTTTTCAGGTATTTAGGAAATCTTAAAGTTCGTTGCTTAATCGAAGTAAAATGAAGGATGAAGAATCGATCACAAAGAAGCCACAATCGAAGGCTCAATGGAAACAAATACTCGCGGGCTTTCTTCCATTCGGAATTATGATTGGCGCTCACGAATTTCTTTTTGATCCTCAAATTGCATGTCACAGTCTACGTACTTCATACAGCGCTTTACACTTCGCGATAGCAAGTTTCGGCTTTGCATTTTTTTTCTTAACACAAAGCTTCATTCCGCAGTCGATTTCAGCCGTTGCTGAAGTTTATCCTGATGCAAATGGAAATGCAGAATGGCATGCTCGATCAAGTTATCGTTTAGGAGCGATGTCAAACATTGGCTACGCACTTGTGATGCTCGCCTGCGCATGGATGTGGCCTGATGGAAGCGGTGAAGTGTGGTATCTATTCCCTGCAATGTTTGGTATAGGTTTAACTATTCTCGTTTCCTGCAAAACTGTGCTTTGGATCAGACATGCACCCTACCGAGATATAATGGTTCAAGCATATGCCTTGAAAGCCGTTATGTTCATATTCGCGATACTATCAATTCTGATCTACTGGGCCTATCGGCCGTTTTATTTCGATCCAATCATGGCCATATTGATTTATACCTTATGCAGTGTCTTAGCAGATTTATTGGTTGGTATCCGGCATCAAATCAACTTTAAGCGTTCCAATTCTGTTTTAAGTCAATGACGTGGTGACATAATGTAAGAAGTGAAATTACGTTTAAATTAAAGACGTTACTGGACAGGGGCATGATGCACTAATTTAACCTTCACCCAATTGCCTCGCCTTTTGGGGAGCGCAACGATCCCGGGCCATTCTACTTCCCGCTGGATTGCCGCGCTTCGCTCGCAATGACGAAGGTAATTAAGTGGCTAGCATCAAGCCGCCAGCTTCCTCAGCACATATTGCAATATCCCGCCGTTGTTGAAATATTCAACCTCATTCGCGGTGTCGATGCGGCATAGAGTCTCAAACGTGAAGTTTGATCCATCGGCGCGGGTTACCATTACTTCGACCGTTTGGCGTGGTTCTAATGTGGCGACGCCAAGGATGGTGAAGCTGTCTTCGCCCGTTAGGCCCAAACTCTCGCGGGTGTCTCCGCCGGTGAACTGCAATGGCAACACGCCCATACCGACCAAGTTGGAACGGTGAATACGCTCAAAGCTCTCGACGATTACCGCACGCACGCCCAAAAGGTTCGTGCCCTTTGCTGCCCAATCGCGGCTTGATCCGGTGCCATATTCCTTGCCCGCGACCACAACCAATGGCGTGCCATCGGCTTTATGGCTCATCGCGGCGTCGTAAATCGCCATGGTTTCGCCCTTATAGTAAGACATGCCGCCTTCGATGCCGGGGACCATTTCATTTTTGATACGGATGTTGGCGAATGTGCCGCGCATCATCACGTCATGGTTGCCGCGCCGTGCGCCATAGCTGTTGAAATCGGCCTTTGCGACTTGATGTTCCATCAGGAATTTGCCAGCGGGGCTGTCCGCCTTAATGCTGCCTGCGGGGCTGATATGATCGGTGGTGATGCTGTCACCCAAAATCGCCAGCGGCTTTGCGCTGATGATGTCGGTTACTGGCGCGGGGGTCATAGTCATGCCGTCGAAATAGGGCGGGTTGGCGACATAAGTACTGCCGGCGCGCCATTGGTATGTGGCTGATCCTTCGACCTGAATCGCCTGCCAATGGGCATCGCCCTTATACACGCTGGCATAGCGCGACAGGAACATGGATCGGTCGATATTGGCCGCCATTACGTCGGCAATTTCCTGATTGGTGGGCCAGATATCGCGCAAATACACGTCGCTGCCATCGGTGGCTTGGCCAATCGGCGTGGTGGTGAAATCGGTGGTGACGGTTCCTTTTAACGCATAGGCGACGACCAGGGGCGGCGATGCAAGGAAGTTGGCGCGCACGTCGGGCGATACGCGGCCTTCAAAGTTACGGTTGCCGGAGATAACCGACGCTGCAACAATATCATTCTCGTTAATCGCGGCGGAGATTGGCGGTGCCAACGGCCCCGAGTTACCGATACAAGTGGTGCAGCCATATCCGACGAGATTAAATCCGATGGCATCCAAATCGGCGGATAATCCAGCGCGGTCGAGATAGTCGGTAACCACTTGGCTGCCGGGCGCCAGCGAAGTTTTCACCCATGGTTTTGGTTTCAGGCCATAGGCATTGGCCTTACGCGCCACCAATCCGGCGGCGACAAGCACGCTGGGGTTCGATGTGTTGGTGCAGCTGGTGATCGCGGCGATAACAACGTCGCCGTCGCCTATATCATGGTCTTTGCCCTCAACCGCAACGCGCTGTGCGCCATCATGGTTGTAAACGCTTTTCAAATCGGCGTTGAACACATCGTCTACTTCGGTGAGAATTACTTTGTCTTGCGGACGTTTCGGTCCAGCAAGCGAAGGAACGACGCTGCCCATATCCAATTCCAGCGTGTCGGTAAATATCGGATCGGGTGCATCGGCAAACCGCCACAGACCCTGCGCCTTGGAATAGACTTCGGTCAGTTCGATCTGTCCTTCATCACGCCCCGTCAGACGCATATATTCGAGTGTCTTTTCATCAATGCCAAAAAAGCCGCACGTTGCGCCATATTCAGGCGCCATGTTGGCCAATGTCGCACGGTCGGCGAGGGACAGGCTGTCCAATCCGGGGCCGTAATATTCAACAAAACGCCCAACAACGCCCTTGGCGCGCAGCATTTGTGTCGCGGTCAAAACAAGGTCAGTCGCGGTAATACCCTCTGCCATTGCGCCCGTCAGTTTGAAGCCAACGACTTCGGGGATTAGCATCGAAACAGGTTGCCCCAGCATTGCAGCTTCGGCTTCAATCCCGCCTACGCCCCAGCCAAGCACGCCAAGGCCGTTGATCATTGTGGTGTGGCTGTCGGTGCCGACGCATGTGTCGGGATAGGCGATGTCGGTCCCGTCTGGCGCTTTCGATGTCCATACCGCCTGCGCAATATGTTCCAAATTCACCTGATGGCAGATGCCGGTTCCCGGAGGGACCGCTTTGAAATTGTCGAGGCTTTTGCTGCCCCATTTCAGGAAGTCGTAGCGTTCGCCATTGCGGTAATATTCGATTTCCACATTTTGCTCGGCGGCCTTGGGATGGCCGAATTCGTCGACCATGACGCTGTGATCGATCACCAGATGTACGGGAACCAGCGGGTTGATCTTTGCCGGATCGCCGCCCAGCTTAGTCATTGCATCACGCATCGCGGCCAGATCAACCACGCACGGCACGCCGGTGAAATCTTGCAGCAATACGCGGGCAGGGCGGTATTGGATTTCCTTGGTTGATTTGGGATCAGCCTGCCAATCAACAATTGCCTGCGCATCCGCAGTGGAAACAGTAAAGCCGCCATCTTCAAACCGCAGCATGTTTTCCAACAAAACCTTCATCGAAAAAGGCAACCGCGAAGCATCGCCCAATTTCTCCGCCGCCTTGGCAATGGAAAAATAATCCACCGTTTTTCCGCCAGCGGTCAACGTGGATCGGGTGTTCAGGCTGTCTTGTCCAATGCTGGTCATAATCGGGTCCTTATTGCGAAATGGGCTTTGCGGCAGTTGGAATGATGCCGCCCCTGCGCCGATTGTCCTGAGTATGCCAAATGATCACAGGGCGGTAATTGGGTCGTCAAACCAGCCAAAAGCGGTAAATTCGTTTACTGCTCGCGCCTTAGCGTAGCGGGAGGCTCGGAGCAAGGGGGGGGGGAGGGGCAAGGGGCGAGTGCTAATCCCTCACCCTTTCCTCAATGTTTCGGTCACCTCACCCAACGTGCCGCGCACGCGCAGCAGTTGGTCTTTGCCAAAGACGATCAGGCATTCGTCGTGGGCGTTATCTGCGGTGCGGATGAACTGGACGATTTCGGGATTGACCGAAATTTTCTGGCCGCGCGTATCGGTCAGTGATGACGAAGGGGATCATGCAGGTTCCTTTGTTTGACGATACCGCGATCCTTAGCTCAAGTGCGGGCAGGGGCAAGCGATGCGGTGTGCAGCGACAGGGTAGCGCCGCTTTCTTGACTTAGCTTGGAAAATCTGTCGAGCCATGGGATTTGTTGACCACGACTTGCATAAATTGCGGCTTTGCCTTTGGACCATCGCCGTGCAATGCAAGCGGATAATTGCCGGGTGGTAACGCCGCGAGTTGCATTCCCGCGGCGGCTAGCGCGTAAGGAGAGACGCGATGCCGCGTGCAAAGGCCGCCTGCGCCGTCGCTGACGAGCGGGCTTTCAAACTCGACCCCGATCATCGCTTCGTGCGAACGGGTCACCGTGCACACCACCAATTGCCCGCCAGTCAGATCAAGCACTAGACCTGTTCCTTCGGGTACGCCGACAAGCCCTTCGATCCGTGCGCCGGTTTTCGACAAATCGCGCATCAGTGCGTCGTAACGGTGGTCGTCGTGGATAATACCAATGCGACGGAAGACGGACCTGCGATCCGGCCGGTGGCGGTCTGGGCCGTCGGGTTCGATACGGAAGTCGCCCGATTGCATGCGCTCGATAATGATATCTTGACGCAATGCCTTGGAATAAATCCATCCCTGAATATAACGCGCGCCTTTGGACCTGACCAGATCGAACTGGTCGAACGCCTCAACCCCCTCGACCGTCGTTTCCATGCCCAAAGCGTCAGACAGGCCGATGATCGCGGCGATGATTTTGTCGCTGTTCTGGTCCTTTTGGGTGCAGCTGTCGACGAAGCTTTTATCCACTTTAATTTTGTCAAACGGCGCAGAGCGTAAATAGCTGAGCGAAGAATAGCCGGTGCCAAAATCGTCCAAGGCCAGCCGAACACCGATTTCTTTTAGCGTTTTAAAAGTCTCGTCGACGGTTTCGCTGTCGCCCATAAACACACTTTCGGTCAGCTCCAGTTCCAACCGGTCGGGTTCGAGCCCGGATTGTTCCAATGCGTCTTTGACGATGCCGATCAGGTCGGAATTCACAAATTGCACAGCGGAAACATTCACTGCCACGCGCACTGATTTCGGCCAAGCCATCGCGTCTTTACAGGCACGATGCAGCGCCCAGTCGCCGAGTTGAATAATGAGATCGGATTCTTCAGCCACCGGAATGAATACGTTGGGGCCGACAAATCCGCGCTCCTCATGTTCCCAACGCATCAGCGCCTCGAACACGACCACCATATTGTCTTCGGTGCGGACGACGGGCTGGTAATGCAGTTCAAGCTGTTCGTCGGCCAATGCCGCGCGCAGATCGATTTCCAGCAAACGGCGTTCCTCAGCCTCGTCCTTTAAGTCGGTGGCGTAAAACCGGAATTGCCCGCGTCCTCCATTTTTGGCTGCGTACAGCGCCAGATCAGAATTATGGATCAGGTCATCTTTTTCAACGCCATCATATGGCGCAATCGCGATGCCGACTGACGTACCGATCGTGGCGCGCTTGTCGTCGATTGGATAGGGCTGTGACACGACCTGGATAATCTTGTTGGCAAGTTCACCCAATTTGCCGCGATCGTCGATGTCAGGCAGAATGATCTGAAATTCATCACCGCCCAGTCGCCCTATTTCGCCGCGCGTTCCGACGACCCGCTCCAACCGCCGCGCCACTTGGATAAGCAATTCGTCGCCGGCTGGATGCCCCATTGTGTCATTGACTGCTTTGAACCTGTCCAGATCAAGCATCATCAATGTGCAGGAACGCTTGGCTGCCTTGTAAGATGAAAGGATAGCCTCCAACCGCCGGTTCATACGGTGGCGATTGGCCAAGCCAGTTAGCGAATCATACTCGGCCAGCCGCGAGTCGACGAGCTTGCGTTCGTATTCGATGGTGATGTCTTTGGCGCTGCCGCGATAACCCTGAAAATTCTTGGCTTTGTCAAATTTCGGATGTGCCGAGATTGACCACCAAGTTTGCCGACCTTCTTTCGGCTTGCCCATGGAAAAGCGAACGGTCAGGTCAATGATCTTGTTACGTGCGGTCAATTGGAAATTCAGCGGTCGGTCCGACCTTTCGCCGGGACTGTCGGGATCGGTTTCAAACATTGAAACCAGCGGCTGCGCCAGTAACTCTGCAATCGGACGGTCCAGTTTTTCCGCCGCATTTTCTGAGATATAGATGAGCCGACCTTCGGAATCGGTGGCCCACAACCAACCGATTCCCGCGTGTTCAAAATCATCCAGAACCTCCAAACGGCGGACGGTGTCGTTTTGCGTAATAACCGCAACCTCACCATATTCGCCGCTTGAGAACCCCTGAAAGCTCTTGAATAATCTGCTTACTGCCATTGTTCGTCCACTCGCACTCGGTCAGATCGTTTAAAGATAATGTGTCTAAAGGAGTGTTACCCGATTTTAGTTTACGTAATGCTAACTACAATTGCGATTTTTGGATCAAGATCCGGTGCGGCGGATCGGCCTGTCTTTCAGGTCGGTGGAAAGGTTTAGGCAGCCTTTAGAAAATTCTTTCCTACAATATTCCATATAGGTTATTATATTGTAATCTACTATCCAAAAAGGAATTTTGATGTTAAACACTTGCCATTGCCTGCCAGGCCATTTCGCCCCTCAATTAATCAGGCCTGATCGCCGGAGTATTCGCCAATGACCGCTGGCAAGAATGACGCCTTGCCCGCGACAAAGGTGAGGGGGTTAGAGGCGATTGCATTTGAACGGGCAATAGAAGCTAAGGCGGCTGGCGCTTTCAAAAATTCTGCACACGCGGAGCGGCGCACTTCGCCCACCGATGAATTGTTACAGATGCTGAATAAACAAGGCGGGCCGAGCGATGCGGTTGAAGCGGCAGTTGCAAACTCCGTTCTCACGTGGAACGAATGGCAGCGGCATATCCGATTTAACCAATGGGGCGAGAAATACGAGGCGGCTGATCTGCGTTCCGCCGAACTGGTTTTGACCGAGCGGCTGAAGCAGGTGCATCGGAGGCTGCGCAAATACGCGTCGGCGGGTGGCGGCTGCCCGTGTTGCCGGCAAAAACTGCCAGAAAATTGGCCGCGCGCCTCTATTATCGATCTGCAGGTGCTGGGCGTCGTCAACATGTGGGATCATCTCGACGGTTGGGGCGCGCTTGGGCCGAGTCGGACGCGGCCCTATCCGGCCGATGTCTTTATTCCGCCGTTGACCTAACCAGCTTGCGGCCACCGCAGGGCGCGATTTTTGACGCCCTGTTTACCATCTGTTAACCAATCTTCTGCGATAATCAGGCATCACCCATTAGACACGGGTAAAAAGGGATATTTGACATGACGCGCTTGACCATGAAAACTGTACAATCGAGATCTGTTTATGCATTCGCGCTGGTCGCGGCGGCGGCTTCTGGGTCGTTGCTGGCTTCGGCTACTGCGGTAAAAGCGCAAGCACCGATAGCGGCGATTGCAGCAGCGGCGGCAGCACAAAGCAAGCCAGCCGTTTCACTTTCCAGCGAGGTATTTGTCGAACGCAAGATTGTGGACGCGGCGGGAAAAGAAACCGTTTCCTTGAAAAAACCGGGCGAAGTCGTGATCGTCCCGGGTGACCGCGTGATATTTAAGACCAGCTACAAGAATAATGGTACCGACGCTGCAACCGGGTTCCGCGCAACAAATCCGATGCCCGGTCCGATCCAATTTGTTTCGGCGCGTGAAGATTGGGCCGAAGTATCGGTCGATGGCGGCGTGACTTGGGGCAAGCTGGCCGCATTGATGGTATCACCAAAAGCCGAAGCCTTGGCCGAGGGCGCAGCGCCAAACGCAGCACCCGCGCCAATCGCCAGAGCAGCCACCGAAGCCGACGTCACCCATGTCCGCTGGGTATTCAACGATCCAATTCCAGCAGGCGCAGGCGGCGAAGTTTCCTATATCGGTTCCGTGAAATAGGCCTGAAAACGGGTGGAATTCCGATTGCATCGCCGTCGCAGATTAACCTTTGCGCCGCGCCTGTCCCGCGATGGAACAAAGGGGAGCCTTTGCCCCTGAACGTACTTAAAAATCGCACAATAGCACAGCGTTAACCCTCTTTATGGGTGGTATTCGGGTGCCCGATCACGCAGCATTCTAGGCAAGATTATATTAGGAGCAACGTTATGCGTGCCACCATCAACCCGGCCCTCCGGCCAACATTGCGCCGGTTCACCATCGCTGCAACGGCGCTGGCATTGCCTTTGGCGTTATCGGCCTGCGGTCAGAAAGATGCCGATGAAGCTGCGGTCGCGGCGCTCGATGAAAAGCTGACCGGTGCGGGCAGCGACCCGGCGATGAACACCGCGCTTGATGACCGCATCCTCGTCGATCCGGCGCTCACCGACAGCGCCAATATCTCTAACGTGCGTGAGGCGGAACAACCGCTGAACGGCGCGTTGCCCGCCGACAATGGCTATGAAGGTTCGGTCCCCACAGCCGAGGACCTGAAAGGCACCAAGATAATGAGCGCGCCTGCGCCAAAGATCGTGGCCAAGGAAGACTGCAAAGGCTGCGGCGAAAACCGGGCCGTAACGCTGGGCGGAATGGCTGAGGATCAGGGCGTTCGGCGCGGCAAGGGAACTTGTGATGCCAAGCTGCAATATGGTGCTGTATGGGCAACGCGTATGCCGCCCGAATTCCCCGTCTATCCCAAAGGCCGCGTTAAGGAAGCGGGCGGCGTTGACGGCGGCGTATGCAACATCCGCGTCGTCAGCTTTACTACATCGGCAAAGATGAAAGACGTCGTCGATTATTATTACAGCCGCGCCAAAAGCGCGCGCTTCACCGCAGATTATGAAATCCGCGCTGGTGAACACACGCTGGGCGGTGTCCGCAATGCCGACAGCGGCGCGTATGTGATTACGTTCAACCCTGCGCCGGGCGGTTCGACCTCCGTGGATATTGTCGCAAATAACGGGCGGTAAGTTGCCTAGAACATCACATTTGCGTTAAAGGTCACGAGTTGCTCTCATAATCGAAAATCATGAACAGCAACTAGCGGGGCTGCATTTCAAATCCACCCCAAAAACCCCCCGCTTCCCTTAACTGCAAAGCGCGGCTAAGGCGGGCTTATGAAATCTCTATTACTTGTAATGATGGGCGGCGGGGTTGGGGCTGGGCTTCGGCATTTGCTCAATACGGCTTTGCTGCGTGCACCGGGTGCTGCGGGCTGGCCATGGCCGACGTTTGCGGCGAACTTGCTTGGCGGGCTTGCGATGGGCGCGTTGATGGGATGGCTGACCTCAAGCGGACGCGGCGTAGAGCATGACTTGCGGTTGCTGATCGGTGTCGGCTTGCTCGGTGGGTTTACCACTTTCAGCGCGTTCAGTTTTGAAATGGTTACGATGATTCAACGCGGCGACATCGGGCAATCAGCGCTTTATGCCGTGCTTTCGGTTGCGCTGGCATTGGCCGCGGTGTTCGCAGGCCTTGCGATCAGCAAAGGAGTTTTCGCATGAGCAAGCCGCCGATCAAGCGTAAGGTGCCGGCCGCTCGCACGCCAGCCGCACGTACACCCAACAGCCCCGCCAAAACCAAGGCGGCAGCGGCCACTGCGCCTGCACCTAAGGGCGGTTCCAACAACCAATCCGGCGCGCAGGGAATACGCGAATTCACCGTGGATGCGGACGATGACGGCATCCGTCTGGACCGCTGGTTCAGCCGCATCTTGCCCGACACAAGTTTCAACGAAGTATCGCGCTGGGCACGCACGGGACAAATCCGCGTCGATGGCAAACGCGCCGCACCCGGTGACCGTGTGCAGGCGGGGCAGGCCATTCGCGTGCCGCCGTCCGATCCCAATGCCGATCCCGATGCACGTCCATCACGCGTAAAAAAACGCGCCGAGTTGACCGAGGATATGATCGATTTTGCGCAAGGGCTGGTCATTCATAAGGACAAAGACGCGCTGGTGATTAACAAGCCGGCGGGGCTGGCGACGCAAGGCGGCACGAAAACCCACGAGCATGTCGATGGCTTGCTGGATGCATTATGGTTTGATGTAGACGGGCGGCCAAAGTTGGTTCACCGGCTGGATAAGGACACATCGGGCGCGTTGTTATTGGCGCGTTCGGCACGGGCGGCGGCGCATTTTTCCAAGGCGTTTGCATCGCGGACGGCGCGCAAAGTGTATTGGGCCTTGGTCGTCGGCGTGCCTGCGATTGAGGACGGGCTGATCGAGCTGCCCATTGGTAAACAGCCCGGATCAGGCGGCGAGAAAATGCATGTCGATCCTGAAAAAGGGCAGTCAGCAAAAACCCGTTACCGGATCATCGAGCGTGCGGGTAATACCTGTGCTTGGGTGGAATTACAGCCGTATACGGGCCGCACCCACCAGCTGCGCGTGCATATGGCAGCGATTGGCCATCCGATTGTCGGCGACGGCAAATATGGCGGCAAGGATGCGTTTCTAACCGGCACCATCAGCCGCAAGATGCACCTGCATGCGCGGCGGATTCGGATTGATCATCCCAAGGGCGAGGCGCTGGACGTGACCGCCAACTTGCCGCCGCATATGGCGGAAAGCTTTGAGGATTTAGGTTTTGACTTGGCGCTCGGCAATATGCTGCCGCTGGTGACGCCCAAGGCAAAGGATACGTTGGAAGGCAAAATCCGGCTGAAGGCGAACATCGCGAAAACCGCGCGCAAGGAACGCAAGGGAGAACGCCGTTCGCGGGGCAGCGAGCCGGTAAAGAAAGCGCGCAGTGATAGTAAGAAAAGCGATAGCAAGAAGGATACCTCGAAAGCGATTGCTTCCAAGGGGCGCGGCAAGGCTATGGGTAAGCCAAAAGCGGGCGTTTCGCGCAGCACTCCTGTTAGGAAACGGAAGGGTTGATGCATCCGAATGCGGCATTTCGGACGAAGCTCGATCCTGTGACGGAGCGGGAAATGCTGACGCGCTGGGTGCGGGACATTGGCTTTGGCACGATATTCCTGACGACGCCTGACGGGCCCAGAGTGGCCCATGCGCCATTTGTGTGCACTGGTGAAACGCTGCAATTCCATCTGGCGCGGGGCAATGCGTTGACCAAGCATATAGCCGGATCAGTGGCTTTGGCATTGGTGAACGGACCCGATGGTTATGTCAGTCCGGATTATTACACCGCCGCCAATCAGGTGCCGACGTGGAATTACGTTGCGATTGAAATGGAGGGGCCGGTGCGTATGTTGGACGATGACGGCCTGATCGCACAGCTCGATAATTTGAGCGCATTGCATGAAGATCGGCTTTTGCCCAAAAAACCATGGACGCGGGACAAAATGGACGATGATGTTTTCCGCAAAATGCTCGGCGCGATTACCGGATTTGAAATGGAAATTACTGCGTGGCGGCCTACGTTCAAACTGTCACAGAACAAGCCAGCCGATGAGCGTATGCGCGTCGCCGATGCGTTGGAAGCGCGGGGGGAGCCAAAAATGGCTGAGCTTATTCGCGGGTTAGATCAGGCATGACTTTCCTTGCATTGTTCGATTGCGACGGTACGCTTGTCGATAGTCAGGCCAATATCTGCATGGCGATGGAGCATGCATTTGGCGCGCTAAACCTAACGCCGCCGCCGCGTGACCGTATTCGCCGGATCGTCGGCTTGAGTGTATTCGAGGCAGCAAGCGCGCTGATCCCCGACGCAGCAGAAGCGGCACTTAATGAGCTAGCCGAACAATATAAATCAGCGTTCCATAACTTGCGCCACAAAGGTTTAATTGAAGAACCGTTGTATGACGGGATGAAAGAGCTTTTGGATGCGTTGGCAGGTGACGGTTGGGCATTGGGCGTGGCGACGGGAAAATCGGACCGGGGTCTAAACAATTGCTTGAACCATCACGGAATACATAACCAGTTTGTGACGTTACAAACCGCAGATCGCCACCCGTCAAAGCCGCATCCCGCGATGGTGCATCAGGCGATATTGGAGGCACAAAGCGCAGCGGAACGCACGATAATGGTTGGCGACACCACTTATGATATATTGATGGGCCGCGCCGCTGGATGCCGGACGATTGGCGTGTCATGGGGCTATCATCCGGTGGATGAATTGCGCGCTGCTGGGGCAGATTTTATTGCCGAGACAATGGATGAATTGAAACAGTACCTGGAGGAATCGCGATGAGCATCAATGGTCGAGAAGGCGGTGGCGCGAACTGTGAAACGGTGGCCAAAAAGCGCTTTTTTGTTCTAAATATGGTTCGATTGTCCGGCGCAATATTGATCGCATTGGGCCTTGGGATCATCGCCAATGGTTTCATGGATCTGCCGATAGAAGCAGGATATGCCGTGTTCGCTATCGGTGTTTTTGAATTTGTCGTGTTGCCCATAATCCTGTCGCGCAAATGGAAAAGTCCGGCCCAAGAATGAAACGTTTTTGGAAAATTGCCTGTATCGAACCGGCGGCTGTGGGATACGCCATCAGGTTGGACGAACGGCCGGTCAAGACCCCGATGAAAGCCGAATTGATCATGCCTAACTTGGCGTTGGCGCAAGCGGTGTGCGCCGAATGGAACGCGGTGGGCGATGATATCAACCCGATCGCAATGCCGATTACCGGCCTAGCAAATGCGGCTACCGACAAAATTTCGGCAGATCGCGGCGGGTTTATCGGCGCTATCGCGGCTTATGGTGAAAGCGATCTTTTTTGCTATCGCGCGGAAGAACCCGATGATCTGGTGCGGCGACAGGAAGAAATTTGGGGGCGCTATCTGCGTTGGGCGCAGGCGCGTTATTTACTTTCATTTACGGTGGTGAACGGAATCATGCATCAGCCGCAACCCGCGGCCACGCTCGTCCGTTTAAAAGAAGCGGTTGCACAATTGGGCAATTGGCAATTGGCCGCTGCATCCAAAATCGTGCCGGTAACAGGATCGCTGGTCGCGTTGCTCGCTTTGACCGAGGGAGAGGTTTCCGCAGCCAAACTTTGGCCCGATTTGGTGTTGGACGAGCTATGGCAGGAAGAAAAATGGGGGCCGGACGATTTCGCGTTAAAAAACCGGCGCGACCGCGAGGCCGATTTTATGGCGGCGGCGCGGTTCTTGGCGATGTGTGATTAGGGTATTGCGGTGAATTAGGTTAAGGACGATCGCTTGAAAACCTGACTCACCCCTCCATCAACTTGCGCGCAAATCCAATCAGGCCCTTTTGCCGTGATCGGCGCAATCGTTCCGCCGCTAGGATATTTTGGATCTTCACAAAGCACGCCTCTATGTCGTCGTTAATCAAGACATAATCATAGCCATCCCAATGCCCGATTTCTGATTTGGCCCGCGCCATGCGTTCATTGATCACAGTGTCGCTGTCGGTACCCCGTGAGCGCAGCCGCTTATCCAGTTCACCGATAGATGGCGGAAGGATGAAAACGCGGACCACGTCGCTTCCGGCCTCTTGGTACAATTGCTGAGTGCCTTGCCAGTCGATATCGAATAATACGTCGCGCCCGGCCGCCAATGTCTGTTCAACCGGCGTTTTGGGAGTGCCATAGCGGTGACCAAAAACATGCGCCCATTCCAGAAATTCACCGTTTGTGGCCATTTGTTTGAACGTTGCCACATCGACGAAATGATAATCAACGCCGTCCTGTTCGCCCGGCCGTGCAGGGCGGGTTGTTGCGGAAACCGAGAGGGTGATCTGGTTGTCGCAATTAAGCAATTTGTGCGCCAGAGTCGATTTGCCTGCGCCTGAAGGGGAGGACAGTACGAACAACAGCCCGCGTCGTTCCAATTGTATCGGTGCATTATTTGCTTGAGGCATAGCCGCACCTGCCGCAAACAGGGCATGGGCGTCAAGAGTTTTGGGGGATTTTGAATATGGTTTGGCCATTAAGGATCAGCAAACGCGCCACGTTGATCGCGTTCGCAATGTTTTCGGTGATCGGCGTGATCCTGTTCGCAATGGGCCGACCACCCATTTGCGCGTGCGGATCAGTAAAGCTGTGGCACGGTATTGTTCAGTCGTCGGAAAACAGCCAGCATCTGGCCGACTGGTACACATTAAGTCACATCATTCACGGCTTTTTGTTCTACGGCGCGGGGCATTTGCTCCGCAAAAGATGGCCGGCTTTATTCACGCTAGGCGTTGCCGTATGCCTTGCGATATTGGCCGAGGGTGCTTGGGAGATACTCGAAAACTCGCCGATCATCATCGACCGTTACCGCGAAGTAACGATATCATATGGCTATGCCGGTGACAGCATCGTCAATTCATTGGCCGATGTTGCGTGGATGATTGTCGGCCTGTTCATTGCATCGCGCCTATCTTGGCAGATCACCTTGACGCTGGCGTTATTCTTCGAAGCTCTGACCGCGTACCTGATCAGGGACAATCTGACATTGAATATTCTGATGTTGGCCGCGCCGATTGAATCGGTGAAAGATTGGCAAGCGGCAGGAAGAGGGTATTGGCTGACGGGTAAATCCTGAATTAGATCAAGGTCGTTTGATCAGGCAGCATGGTTTTTTTAGGAGCTGATTTTGACAATAATGGCGTTTTGACATGTTCAACCTTGCGGTTGTCATAAATCGCCTTCGCCAACATCGCGCCGCCAACGAGCAACGCGCCGGGAATTGACCGCGTAGCAATGCGCGTAGCAATCAGGCCAATCCCCGCCCCAAGTAATCCGTGACCGCGCCTGTGCCCGATGACTTCGCCGACAACTGCGCCTGCTATTGATTTCAACATTATCTGTGTTCCTTAAACCATATCGCTTGCTTTAACATGGGTATCGAAAGTCGCTTCGTCAACCAGTCTCAACGTTAACGCGGCGGCGCGCAATGTGGTTCCGTTGGCATGTGCATATTTGGCGATTTTGGCGGCATTGTCATAACCGATCACCGGTGCAAGCGCGGTAACCAGCATCAAAGAGCGGTCAACCAGTTCAGATATTCGGTCAATGTTGGGTTCCAAGCCATCGACGCAGCGTTCGGCAAAACTCTGCATGCCGATGCTAAGTAGCTCTATTGACCGCAGCACATTGGCCCCGATCACCGGTTTGAACACGTTGAGTTCCAAATGCCCCTGCATGCCGCCGATGGTAACCGCTTGATGGTTGCCGATCACTTGGGCAGCAATCATTGTCAGCATCTCACATTGCGTCGGGTTGACCTTGCCGGGCATGATCGAGCTGCCGGGTTCATTTTCGGGCAGAATCAATTCGCCCAGGCCGGAGCGCGGACCGGAGCCGAGCAAGCGGATGTCGTTGGCGATTTTTGTGAGGGATACGGCGAGGGTGTTTAGCACGCCGGACATCTGCACAAGCCCGTCGTTGCTTGCCAGCGCTTCAAACTTGTTTCGCGCCGGGGCAAAGGAAATCCCCGTCGCGGCGCTAATTTCCGCGCAGACTGCCACATCAAATCCGGCGGGAGCATTCAATCCCGTGCCAACTGCAGTGCCGCCTTGCGCCAGCTTTTGGACATTATGTTCGGTGGTACCGGCGATCCGGTTTGCGCCAGCGATCAGTTGCGCGACGTAAGCGGAGAATTCTTGTCCCAGTGTAAGCGGGGTTGCATCCTGCAAATGGGTGCGGCCGATTTTGACAATTCCTGCCCATGCCGCAGACTTCGCCGCAAGCGCATCTGATAGCCGGGAAAGTGACGGCAACAAATCACGATGTACTGCAACCGCGGCGGCCACATGAATGGCGGTCGGGAAGCTATCGTTGGAGCTTTGCCCCATGTTGACATGGTCGTTGGGATGTACCGGATGTTTGCCGCCCCGCATTCCCGTCAAAGCCTCGTTCGCAATCCCCGCGATTACCTCGTTGACGTTCATGTTCGATTGCGTTCCGCTGCCGGTTTGCCAAATGGTTAGCGGGAATTGATCGTCATGCGCGCCTGCCAATATAGCCTCTGCCGCCGCCACGATAGCATTAGCAATATCAGTGGGTAGCGCGCCCGATGCCTGGTGCACCAATGCGGAGGCGCGTTTGACATGGGCCAAGCCATGGATGATGCCGGTGGGCATGCGTTCGTGCGGCGGGAAGGGAAAGTTTTCTATGCTGCGCTGCGTTTGTGCCCCCCAATATGCGGCGGCGGGAACGTCAATGGTGCCAAAGCTGTCGGTTTCGGTTCGAAACCCCGTCGTCACTTCTTCCGCCCGAAATCAACGCTCACCACATTGGAGCCGTCTTCTACTGCGATGGACGGTTCGTCATTGCCGGCTGCTTCATGCGGTTCGGGGCCGTCGGATATCGCATCGACGTGAAATTGCAGCGCGAAATCGACCAATGGATCGACAAATGCGGTAATCGCGGAATAGGGAATCACCAAGTGTGAAGGAATCTGGCTGAACGACAGACCGACTTCAAAATGCTCATCCTCGATTTTTAGATCCCAATATTTGTGCTGCAGAACGATTGTCATCTCGTCGGGAAACCGCTCGTGCAAGTGAGAGGGTATTGCAACACCGGGTGCTTGCGTCTTGAAAGTTATATAGAAATGATGGTCGCCGGGAAGGCCGCCAACTGCAATAGATCGCAATACGCGGCCGACCACCGCGCGCAATGCCTCTTGCACTATATCGTCATAGGGAATCAGGCTCTCGGGTGTATCATCGCTCATAATCTTATTCGTGGACTGGCTTGGCGGCGAAATCAAGACTGTTATTGGCATTTTCAGTTACTTGCCAAAGTCGTCCATTTGCGTATAGCGACGCCTATGCGCATAGGTAAAATCAGCCGAAAAACCAACGAAACGTCGATTGACGTAGAGGTCAATCTCGACGGCACGGGCATATACGAAGTGTCGACCGGGATCGGATTTCTCGACCATATGCTTGAACAGCTCTCGCGGCATTCGCTCATCGACTTAAAGGTAAAGGCGATTGGCGATCTGCATATCGATCAACATCATACCACCGAAGACACCGGAATCGCGATTGGCGAGGCGGTGTTGCAGGCATTGGGCGATAAACGCGGAATAACGCGCTATGGCAGCGCCTATGCGCCGATGGACGAAACGCTCACCCGCTGTGCACTCGATATTTCAGGGCGTCCATATTTTGTCTGGAAAGCCAGTTTCAATATGGAGCGTCTGGGCGAATGGGATACCGAATTGATCGAACATTGGTTCCACAGCTTTGCGACATCGGCGGGGATTACGCTGCATATCGAGAATTTATATGGCAGTAATAATCACCATATCGTTGAAAGCTGTTACAAGGCACTGGCACGGGCATTGCGCGTTGCGGTGGAGATTGATCCGCGTAAAGCCGATGCGATTCCGTCGACCAAAGGAACATTGTAACGGTGGCAGTCGCGCTCATTGATTATGGCGCGGGGAATTTGCAGTCAGTCCGCAATGCCTTGAAGGCGGCGGGGGCAGGCGATGTTGTCGTGACCGCCGATCCGCAAATCGTTGCCAAGGCTGATCGGATTGTTTTACCCGGCGTTGGTGCGTTCGCATCATTGCATGACGGCGTTGCGGCGATTGATGGATATGGTCGGAGGATGATCGAGGCGACGGGTGCATAAGGGCGGGTACCGTTTTTAGGGATTTGCGTTGGCATGCAATTGCTGGCGGACGCAGGCGTAGAGCATGGCAGGCATCCGGTCTAGGCTGGATCGGCGGTACAGTGCGGGCGATAGTGCCCGATGACGCGGCGATCAAAATTCCGCACATGGGATGGAATGATGTGCAGCCTATCCGCGCCGCACGCCTTGCTTGAAAGCGGAGAGGCCTATTATTCTGCACGGCTATCATTTCGATGCGTCCGACAAGACAAGATATCCTCGCCCGCACCGACCATGGCGGGGCACTGGTTGCCGCCGTTGGCCGCGACAACATTATCGGTGTGCAATTTCATCCGGAAAAAAGTCAGGCCTATGGTATCAATTTCCTTAAACGCTTTTTGGGGTGGAAGCCGTGAAAGTGGTGCTTAAAATTCTTTGTGCCTTCGTGCCTTCGTGCGAACAAATTTTCTCGCACAAAGGCGCAAAGACACAAAGAAGGATTAAATTCCGATGATCGTTTTTCCTGCAATCGACTTAAAGGCTGGCCAAGTCGTGCGTCTATCCGAGGGCGATATGGACCGTGCCACTGTGTACGCCGATGATCCCGCCGCGCAGGCGCTATTATTTGCAAGCCAGGGCGCGGAGTTCTTGCACGTGGTTGATCTCGACGGCGCGTTTGCTGGCCGCCCTGAAAATGCTGAAGCGGTGGAGGAGATAATCGAGAATTTCCCCGGCCATATCCAATTGGGCGGCGGCATTCGTAATGTGCAAACGGTGGAGCGCTGGTTCGATTTGGGCGTATCGCGGCTAGTAATCGGCACGGCGGCGCTGAAAGATCCCGAGTTCGTCAAGGACATGGCGCGCGAATTTGAAAACGGCATTGTGGTTGCGGTTGATGCGCGCGACGGCATGGTGGCGACCGAGGGCTGGGCCGAGAAATCCGACATGCCCGTCATCGATCTGGCGCGCCGGTTTGAGGATGCAGGCGTTGCGTCGATCCTGTTTACCGACGTGGGCCGCGACGGGATGCTGACGGGGTGCAATATTGAGGCCACGGTTGATCTGGCGCGGCATGTGCGCATTCCGGTGATCGCCAGCGGCGGCGTAAAGGGTATCGACGACATCCATATCCTCAGCCTGCATGCCAAGGACGGTATCGAAGGCGTGATTACGGGGCGCGCGATTTATGACGGACGGCTGGATCTTGCGACGGCGATTGCGATGGCGAATAGGGCGTGAAAAAACTGTCACAGCAAAATACCGCAACCCTGAGCCTGTCGAAGGGTGTTTCACTGCGAGGCGTACTTCGACAAGCTCAGCACTACGGTTCTTTTTCCAAGGTCGTTTCGTGACCGTCCGTATCCGCGTTATCCCATGTCTAGACGTATCAAATGGCCGCGTGGTCAAGGGCGTGAACTTTGTCGACTTGCGCGATGCGGGTGATCCTGTTGAACAGGCGCAGGCGTATGATGCGGCGGGCGCGGATGAGCTTTGCTTTTTGGATATCGGTGCCAGTCATGAGGGCCGCGATACGATTATCGATGTGGTGCGCCGCACCGCCGAAGTTTGCTTCATGCCGTTGACCGTGGGCGGGGGCGTGCGCAGCGCCGATGATGCGCGCGCGTTGCTGCTGGCGGGGGCCGATAAGATTGCAGTGAACAGCGCGGCAGTAAAACGGCCCGAAATCGTTGCCGACATTGCGGACCGTTTCGGCAGCCAATGCTGCGTCGCGTCGGTCGATGCACGGGCGCGAGCGGACGGCACTGGCTGGGAGATTTTCACCCACGGCGGACGCAATGCCACCGGCATTGACGCGCTGGAGCATGCGGTAAATCTGGCGCGGCTGGGGGCAGGGGAATTGCTGGTAACCAGCATGGACCGCGACGGCACGCGGGACGGATATGATCTGGCACTAACCCGCGCAATCGCCGATGCCGTCAGCGTTCCTGTGGTGGCCAGCGGCGGGGTCGGTGATTTGAGCCATTTGGTCGACGGCGTGGTAAAGGGCCATGCCAGCGCCGTTCTGGCCGCATCGATATTCCATTTCGGCCAGTATAGTATCGCTCAGGCCCATACCGCTTTGCGCGATGCGGGATTGGCGGCGCGGGCATGAACAGTAACAACATGAGCGAAAGCAAGCCAAGGTTCGCGTTTCGCATATTGCTGGCGATATTTTACCTGCTCGCCGGAATAGCGCATCTGCGCAGCCCGGCAGGGTTTCTGGCGATTACTCCGGCTTGGGTTCCATTCCCTGAATTTGTGATCGCGTTTACCGGATTGGCCGAAATTGCCGGAGCCATCGGCTTGATGATCCCGCGCCTGCGCTATGCTGCGGGCATTGGGCTTGCATTATATGCGCTGTGCGTTTGGCCAGCGAATATCCATCATGCCATCAACGATGTTGCGGTTGATGGGCGGACGTTAAGTTGGTGGTATCACGGCCCTCGCTTTTTGGCGCAGCCGGTGATTATCTGGTTGGCATTATGGGCCGGTAATGTGACCAATTGGCCGTTTCGCAGGAAAGCCTAATTTACCAGCGGATCAAGCGCGGCACAATCATTCGGCCGCAAACCGCGCAAACACCCACCGTCAAAGTATACCAAGCACCAGTGTAGACAATATCGCTGTATGGGCAGTGGAAATTATACGCAAATGCACCTAGCGCGCCCGATGCTATGCCGGTTAACCAGCCCGCGCGTTCGGGCGATGTCGGCGCTCCTTTTCGTAACCACAACACCGCCGGAATTGCAGTGCCAAGTCCGCCGATCATGCTCATCGCCAAGCATTCGGCACCATAGCTTACCTCTTTCACAGCGGTTCCCCAATTGCCGCTCATCGCGGCGATTATTGCAGCAAGTGGAAACAGTAATGCTGCAGCAAGGGCCATCTGCCAGCGGTCGCTGTGTTTGCCCACAGCGGGGCTGGCCATGGCAATAACACCATGCGCCGATGCACCGCCCAGCAATGCCAATATGCCAGCGCGCAATAAAAACATCTCGGACGGACGGCCCGCTATCAGATCTGATCTCCAACCCATTTGCGTGCCGATCACCAGCAAAGCAATCCCGGTAAAGATCACCGGCAAGATCAACCCGCGTGCGGTTCTAAGACTGCGCACAGGTTGCAGATCGTCGACGAGATCGGAGATGTTGAAATTCCGGCGGTTTATTGACTTGTCCAATTTATTCACTTTCAATCAAGGCGGACAGTTTTTTCAACCCGCGATGGATATTCACTTTTACCAGCGATTCCGATTGGCCCGTTTTTTCGCAAGCCTCTGAAATGCTATGCCCTTCGATTTTGACGTACCGAATGACATCGGCTTGGGTGGAGGGTATCTGGTGCAACAGCCGGTCAATGCTGATTTTCGCGCCGACAACATCTTCATGTCCCTCGGTTGCAACATCGAAATCCAGCGCCTTTGCTTCATGCTTATATGTCTGACGCAGCCTGTCGATCCAACGGTACCGCGCAATCGCGGCCAGCCAAGGAAGGAATGGCCGTTCCGGATCATAGCTCGATAATTTTCGGTGTATGGAGATGAGAGTATCCTGCACAAGATCATCAACCGCATCGGGAGAGATTTTTCGCGCATAGAACCGCGCGAGCCAACGCCCCGCTTGTTCCAGCAAGACATGATAGGCTTGCTTGTCGCCGCTCTGCGCGAGGATCATCAGGCCGCGAAGGCTTTCCTCATTGGATTTCATGCGGCTATCCTGTTGCGCGATTTTAGGGCTAAATGGTCTAGTGAAAATATCCCCGCACCCTTGACGATAAGCGTCAGTGCCAATGCACACCAAATAATATGTACCTGCCACCACGCTTCTGGAAAAACGAACAGCTGGATCACCAATGTCATAATCAACAAGCCAGCCGCACTGATGCGGGTAAACAATCCCAGCACAACCAATATCGGTAACAAATGTTCGGCATAGGTTGCGATCATACTGGTGATTTGCGGGTAAGGCATTCCATATTCATTTTCGAACAACAACACAGTCGTGTCGCTCATCATCAGAAAGCTGCCCTCTTCTATCTTTGTCCGGGCAGAGCGCCAGAAAATTCCGGCGAGCGCGAAGCGGACAAGCACCAGCAAAAGACCCTCGGCAAGGCGACCAGAAATTGTAGCAATTATGCCGTCATATATTCGGATCAATCTCCGCATCGTTCAGCCCTGTCTTTACCAACGCGCCTGCACCCAACAGCTTCATAACCGAGCCCAGGGCAGTTTGCTCATCTGTCTGTTCGATACCAACGATCAAAAGGTTACCAATATTCGCAGAAAATTTTGCGGCATAGAAAATGGCCATATCCACTTTCGTCAAGGCGGTCAGGGTGACCGTATTTGCGGGGCGGGCAATCAATATCGCAGGCGTTTTGGCTGAGGCCGCAAACTCGCTCAATTCCGGCGCAACCGGGGCATGCAGCGTGACCATACGTGCTGCGGGATGCGGCGCTATTTGCAGCGAAAGCAACGCGCCTTCGTCAAGCAAGGCCAAATCGATAAGCACCAAGGCCGACGCATCGGGCGCGTGATAGCTTTCCAGCCAAGCCCATTCGATCCGGCATAGATCAATTATTGCCGTATCTTGCGCGCATAATTGCAAAAATAGCCCAAAGCCTTCGCCGATACTGTTGGGGGTGCTGGACCTCGCAAATTCGGTTTCACAATACGTGCGGCTCAGCGCGTTGAATTTACTTTCACCCAGCGCATTTCGCGTGCGCGGGAATGTTTCCTCCAATGCCACCAACCGCGCATGGCTGATCGTGTTGGCATGTGCTTTCAGGCCCAGAATGACGCGGTCGATGGGGCCATCGAACAGCGCTGGGTTCAAGACGCCGGGTCCGTCATTGATGGTCTTGGCAAAGTTGCCGAGCTGTTCGTTAAGCGAGAGCATCAGCGCCCTCCAAAGCGTTCAAATATGCCCGCGCCTTATTCACCTCTGCCATCAATACGGCATATTCGGGTACATTATTGTCCCATTCGATCAGTACCGGTTTCGGTCCGGCGCGATCAACGAAGCGTTTGAAAAGTTGCCAAGTATATTCGCTAACCGCGCTGCCATGGTCATCGATCAACAGCGGTCCGCTATCATGATGTTCGGCGCTATGCCCGGCCAGATGCACTTCGCCCACCCATGCGGGGTCAATCGCGTCGACATAGGATTCAGCCGAAAAACCCAAATTTTTGGCGGATACTTCGACATTGTTGATGTCGAGTATGATGCCGCAGCCGGTTCGGGAAACCAAAAGCGCGATGAATTCACACTCCGACATTTCATCGTCTCTATAGGCGAGATACCGCGATGGATTTTCGATCAGAATTCTGCGCCGTAAGCGATCTTGGACGCGCTCAATCTGCCCGGCAAAATGATCCAGTGACGACAGGGTATAGGGCACAGGCAGCAAGTCCGAAAACCGGTCATGCGCGTTACCGGAAAAGCTCAAATGATCGGACACTGACGCCGGGCTGTAACGGTCGCACAATATCGCCAACCGTTCCAGATCAATTTCGTTAAGTCCATCGGCGCTACCCAGCGAAAGGCCGACCGAATGGAAACTGAGCGGATATTTTTCGGCAACCGCTGTCAACCAGCTATGCGGCGATCCGCCGCCCCATGATGAAGGCGTGCCGAAATAGTTTTGCGGATGGACTTCGACCCAAGAGGGACGGGCCAAAGGATCTGGATCACAAAGAACATTGTCATAATGCTGCGGTTTCAATCCGATACCGGCACTTGAGGGTAGGCCGTACGAGGGAAGGACGCACGCAGGTTTCAACCCAGAATGATGTGTGCTTGTGTTCCATCCGCAAATTCTAAATCAAAAAGGCCAGTTCGTCATTCCGAAACATTGCCAGCGAGATCAGACCGGTGATCAACCTTTTTGCGGGACAGGTTTGAAGTTGCCGACTTTGGCGGTGAGCGAACCACCCGAAGTGACGCAGGTCCCCTTGGCAACATATTTCCAGGCATCGCCCTGATAATCAATGGTTGAAGTACCAGCGCAGCTTGTGCCCGGACCAGCGGCACAATCATTTTTACCCTTCAACGAAATGCCATAGCATTTTTCCTTGTCACCAGCGGCGGCGACGGGCGAAGAGGCCAATGTTGCAGCGGCGGATAGCGCGGCGGCGGCTGCGGCAATTTTCAGGATGTTATTCGACATAAGACATTTCCTTTTTAACTCGGTTACGGTTCTAACTCGGTAACGGCTCCAACTCGGTAACGGGGTGAATCGCGCATTTCTGTATCGTCAGTTATGCTACAAATCGTTCGCACCTGCCAATGGTTCGCGACTAGCTAGTCCTAAGTTACGACGATCTGAAAATTTTTCTCCGATGGCCTTGACCCGCTCAGTATAATCCCTATCTGGGCACCGTTAGCACTCTATATTAATGAGTGCTAATCCCATTCATTTAGCAACCGATATTAAAGAAAGGTACCACATGGCATTTCGTCCGTTGCATGACCGCGTACTCGTCCGCCGCGTCGAGGCAGAAGCAAAAACCGCTGGCGGGATCATCATTCCCGATAGTGCCCAGGAAAAGCCACAAGAAGGCGAAGTCGTCTCCGTTGGCGCTGGATCAAAAGCAGAAGATGGCAAAGTTACGCCGTTGGATGTGAAGGCCGGCGACAAGATCTTGTTCGGCAAGTGGTCCGGAACTGAAGTGAAGATCGACGGTGAAGACCTGATCATCATGAAGGAATCCGACATCCTAGGGATCGTTGGCTAATATCTGTGCAATACCGGCGAAGGCCGGGGCACATCATTGAAATTAGATAAGGAATATTATCATGGCTGCAAAAGACGTGAAATTTGGCCGCGATGCGCGTGAACGCATTATGCGCGGCGTCGACATTCTTGCCGACGCAGTAAAAGTAACATTGGGTCCAAAAGGCCGCAACGTTGTCATCGACAAAAGCTATGGCGCACCGCGCATCACCAAGGACGGCGTAACCGTCGCCAAGGAAATCGAACTGAAAGACAAGTTCGAAAACATGGGCGCACAGATGATCCGCGAAGTTGCATCGAAAACCAACGATATCGCTGGTGACGGAACAACAACTGCGACTGTATTGGCTCAGGCTATCGTTCGTGAAGGCATGAAATCGGTTGCTGCTGGCATGAACCCGATGGATTTGAAGCGCGGCATTGATCTGGCTGTTACCAAGGTTATCGAAGATCTGCAAAACCGGTCGAAGCCTGTTGCCGGTTCTTCGGAAATCGCGCAAGTCGGTACTATATCGGCAAACGGTGAAACCGAAATTGGTGAGATGATTGCCAAGGCGATGGACAAAGTTGGCAAAGAAGGCGTTATCACTGTCGAAGAAGCCAAAGGCCGCGAGTCCGAGCTGGATGTTGTTGAAGGTATGCAGTTTGACCGTGGTTATTTGTCACCTTACTTCATCACCAACACCGAAAAAATGTCGGTCGAGTTGGACAATCCTTACATCTTGATCCACGAAAAGAAGCTTTCGTCGTTGCAAGCGATGTTGCCAATTCTTGAAGCCGTTGTTCAAGCAGGACGTCCGTTGTTGATCATCGCCGAAGATATTGAAGGCGAAGCATTGGCAACTTTGGTCGTTAACAAGCTGCGTGGCGGTTTGAAAATTGCTGCGGTTAAAGCGCCAGGTTTTGGTGATCGCCGTAAAGCGATGCTCGAAGATATCGCGATCCTCACCAAAGGTGAAATGGTCAGCGAAGATCTGGGTATCAAGCTGGAAAGCGTTACTTTGAGCATGCTGGGCCAAGCCAAGCGCGTCACTATCGACAAGGACAACACTGTCATCGTCGACGGCGCCGGTGATGCGGATTCGATCAAGGGCCGTGTCGAAGCGATCCGTGCACAGATCGAAACCACAACATCTGATTATGACAAAGAAAAGCTGCAAGAACGCCTTGCGAAACTTGCTGGCGGCGTTGCCGTTATCAAGGTTGGCGGATCGACCGAAGTAGAAGTGAAAGAACGCAAGGACCGTGTCGACGATGCGTTGCACGCCACGCGCGCAGCGGTTGAAGAAGGCATCGTCCCCGGCGGCGGTACTGCATTGCTTTATGCCACCAAGGCTTTGGCTGGCCTAAAGGGTATCAACGACGACCAAACACGCGGTATCGACATTGTCCGCAAGGCAATCGTTACTCCGCTGCGTCAAATCGCATCGAATGCGGGACATGACGGCGCGGTTGTTTCTGGCAATTTGCTGCGTGAAGATGACGAAAACATGGGCTTCAATGCGTCAACCGACGTTTACGAAAACCTGGTCAAAGCAGGCGTTATCGATCCTACTAAGGTCGTTCGTACCGCACTTCAGGATGCTGCATCGGTCGCGGGTCTGTTGATCACAACCGAAGCTGCAATCTCGGATGCTCCAGAAGACAAGGGTGCCGGCGGAATGGGCGGCATGCCTGACATGGGCGGCATGGGCGGCGGAATGGGCGGCATGGGCTTCTAAGCTAGGCTGTTCATTACCCACAGAAAATAGGGGCGGGGAAGAAATTCCCGGCCCCTTTTTTATTGGCACATTTAAAGAATGCAGCTAGTATCCCGCCAATAATGGGGGGCAAGATGATTACACGTAGACAAGCAATAGCGAGTTGTGGCGTAGCAGCATTGCTGCCAATTTTGGGCGGCTGTGACGTTGAACAAGCGGAGAATATGTTGAACGCACAGGGTTGGCAAATGCCGGAAGAATCGTCTCCACATGAACGTACCATCATGCAGTGGCCGGTCGAAAGTAAGCCTTATGGTGGAGGCGAATATCTGGAAGAAGTGCAAACAAACATCGCCTTAATCGCGCGGACTATTTCAAAATATGAACCTATTGTTATGTTGGCAGATATCAAATATCACGCAGACATCCGTGCCGAGGCAGGTGCGGGAATTGAGCTTTGGGACATCCCGACCAATGATCTATGGGCACGTGACAGTGGACCGACATTTGTTCGGGCCGGTGAAGAACTTGCCGTTATGGACTATAATTTCAACGGCTGGGGCAATAAGCAGAAGCATAATCATGATGGTGCGATAGCAGGGTTGATCGCAGAGCGGCTGGGCATTGAACATATTGATAGCGGAGTTGTAGGCGAAGCTGGCGGGCTGGAATATGATGGCGAAGGTACAATAATCGCCCATGCCTCAAGCTGGGTCAATCCGAACCGCAATAATGCAAGCGCGAGCTGAGATCGCGGCGAGTTTGCAAAAAGCATTGGGCGCACGGAAGACAATTTGGGCGCCGGGAGTGGCAGGCAAAGACATAACTGATTACCATATTGATGCATTGGCGCGGTTCGTATCGCCTGGCCGCGTGCTGATCCAATTGCCCGATAAGGTCAGATAAATCTGATCCCTGGTCGGTGGCGGCTTGGGAAACAATGCGGATATTGCAGGCATCGACCGATGCAGGTGGCAAAAAGCTACAAATTATCGTGCTGCCCGAACCTTATGACATACGCAGTAAATCAGACGATTTTGTCGCGTCCTACGTGAACTATTATGTTTGCAATGGAGCGGTGATTGCGCCGCAGTTCGGCGACGACGCAGCCGATGCAAAGGCGCAAATCCATTTTGCAACAAATCTATCCGGATCGTAAAATAGTATTTCTCAATGCCGATCCACTGGGCGAAAGCGGCGGCGGCATACATTGCGCAACCCAGCAGCAGCCCAAGATTGCGGCGACGAAAAACGCGCTTGTGGAAGGTGGTACTATGAAGCGGCTTTGGTATTGGCTTGGGCAAAACCATCAATCGATTCAGGCGATGGCAGCGATTTTTGCAGGCGTACTCGCGCTTGGAACTATTGTTGGTGTCAAATGGCAGATCGATGCGGCGGCCCGTCTGCAAAAGGAACAATCGGCCCGGGATATCTACCGCGAATATCTGAACGTATCGATGTCAAAACCAGAGTTTGCACAGCCGGACTATTGCGCGATCACGACCTCAGCGCAATTCGGTGCTTACGAAGCCTATATATCCTACATGCTCTATACCACTGAACAGGTTTTCGCGCTGGGGGATGGCTGGGATGAAGTCATGCAGCGCGGAAATGGAACAGCACGGCGCATATCTATGTTCACCCGACTATAACGCGCAATCATTCGATCCCGAAGTTCAATCCCTAGTAGACCGGATTCGCAGCAAGCAATGCAAAATGACTAAGCCCTGCGCCGAATAGCCAGCGCCGGTTGGCAAACCAAACTAGATCGGCTTTTTTTCTTCCGTGCAATTTTTCACTTCGCCGTTCTTTTCGCCGGAAATTTGTAGAAATCACGAACCAACTTGCAGGGAATATCTTCATCGGGCTCGACAATCTCGCGGTGAGTATCTTTTGACTTGCGAAAGAATGTCGTCGCGCTAGCTGCATCGTACCTTGGCTGTCATATTGCGTAACAAGCATGCTATAATCGCCGGACACTCGTAGCGCCTCAATATTCGGATTGTCTGCAGCTTGCTGCATTCCGGCCAGGAATGCTGCCTCGTCCATTCTCAGCCGTGCGGTTTCGATTTGCGCCAGATAGCCTGGCGGATCGTCGGTCAGTTTTGACGCGGCGGAAAGATTCCCCTGCGCCGCCAATTCGCGGATTTGCACATAGATTTTTGCCTGCGCACTTTGATCCACTGGTGTCGGTTTCGGCGCAGGTTCGCTATTCTTGCAAGCCGATGCCGACAACAGCACCGCGATCAATAAAGTTGACTTGAATTGCATGATACGCCCCCGGCTGTTTCGACAAGGCACAGCTATTCGCATATTGGCAGCGCAATTTCACCTAAAAAGGAACTCAGGCTATTGCAGGTTCAGCCAGCCACCCAATTACCGTGAAAACCCGGCGGAATGCGGTGCGGGATGTGGATGACAGCCGCCGGATCGCCACTGAAGTTAATGGCGTTCAGGATCACCAAATCGCTGGTGCCTTCATCCACATTGACGACATAGCCCATCAGCCAGCCATCATCTTCCGACTTCGATCCTTGCCTCGGCACAAACACAAATTCACCGGGAATATGGCCTGCTCCAAATTCATGCACTTCGCGCGTGCCCGCAATCATGTCGTGCTTGAACAGTTTAGATTGGTTCGGAGACGCCGCATCAAATCCGTCGGGCAATGCCATGGTATAGGCATAACGGTATGGTTTGCCGAGAAGCGTTTCGTTGGGACGCGGAAATTCCTGGCTCTCGGCATCCACCACCTTGCGCGCTACGCTGTGGCGCGCCGGATCAATGGTCCAGCGTTCGAACGGCGTTTTGTTCGAATCCGGGCCTTGGGTGCTTTCTGCAAACATGCTGTCGTGGACGCACGCGTCAAGAGTGATTGTGCCATCTGCATTCTCGAAAGCGTTGCAGGGATGAAAGACATAGCATGGCGCAACATCGCACCAGATCACGTCATCATTGCCGCCTTCCTTTGGCAGCAACCCGACACGTGCAGCATGGTCAGGGTTCCATTTGTAGGGAAAGCTGTGGCCCGCAAGCAGTGTCTTCATCGAAAATGTAACGGGCAGATCAAGGATGATCACATAGTTTTCGGTGATCATGCAGTCATGGATTGACGGCCCGTCCTGCACCTTGATCGCTTCCTCTTTGCGCACCTTTCCGGCGGCATCCACAATAACGTGACGGATATGATTGGGGTCGGTGCCTTCATAGCAGATGGCGTGCATCTCTCCGCTATCGGGGTCGAGATGGGGGTGCGCGGTAAAGCTGCCTTTCAATGTACCGCCAAATGGATCGTGGGCGATGGTGTTCAGTTCCTCGTCAATCCGCACCGGAAACGCCGTCGCCTCTACCACCGCCCATGTGCTACCAGCATGGCCCAAGACATTAGTGTTGACGGTTGCCGACGTGCCTTTGCGTGTCCCCAGAACAATCGGTTCACCCAAGGCTTTGCTTACCGGCTCAGTTCGGATCCAGCGGTTGCGGTACCATATTGCCTTACCTGCGCTCAGGCGAACGCCGTGGACCATGCCGTCGCCAACAAACCAGTGATGTGCGGCCTCGTTGATGGAGGCGACGGGGTTCGGACCGATGCGGATATAGCGTCCATCGAGTTCGGGTGGGATACTGCCGGTAACAGCCAGTTCAGTCAGCGTCTTTTCATCGTGCATCGGCTCATGAATACCGTGCAGATACGGATTGGGTGCGTTCGATTTCATTCGGTCGCGATTGAAATCCATCACCTTGGTCACGCCTTTGGTTACAACGCCCCGGATCAATGTTTCGACTGTACTTGTCATAGGGATAATCCTTTTGCTTGAACACCAACTCGATAATGTTTACATCGATAACATGATGAGTAATGATAACAGTGTCAACATAAAAAGCGCCGACCGCAAATACCATCACGGCGACTTGCGCTCGGCATTGGTCGCGGGCGGCTTGGAATTGCTAAAGGAGCGCGCAGTTGACGATCTTTCGCTGCGCGAGGTTGCCCGCCATGTCGGCGTAAGCGCAACCGCAGTGTATCGGCATTTTCCCGACAAACAGGCATTGCTATATGCGATGTGCGGCGAAGGCGGCGAAGAACTGGCGCGGGTGCAGCTGGCCGCTGTGCGCGATGCTGGCGGGGGCAGGGCAGGTTTTGAGGCATCCGGACGCGCTTACATTTATTTCGCGTTGGCTAATCCCGGTCTGTACCGGCTGATGATGTCGACACGCCCGCCAACCGGGTTTTTCGACGAAGGCGGCACCGCTGTTGGCGGCGCTATGCGACAGTTGAAGGAAAATGTGGCGGACATGTTGCCAGCGGGCGCGTCCGAAATGGAACATAAGGTTGCCGCCCTGCATTCATGGGCGCTTGTGCACGGGGTATCGATGCTTATTCTGGATGGTCTGGTGAAAGTGGACGGGCCGGTTATTGATGCCCTGCTCAACATCCCGGCCAAAACGGATGGTTATTAACCCTTCATCTGTGCCAACATCTCGCCCATTTTCTGGTGCAGCATGTTCACCGCTTTCAACGGCCGCACCATCACCTTGAAATGGGTGATCAAGCCGTCATCGTCGCAGGTGATCATATCGATGCCATTGACCGCGATGCCATCGAGGGTGGTTTTGAATTCAAGGATGGAGCTATTGGGCCTGTGCCATTCGCCGACATACTCAAATTCGCCATTGCCCAAAGTATAACCAGCAGCTGCAAGATATTGCGCGGTTATCGCCTTGCCCAATTGCGGCGTATGAACGACGGGGCTTTCAAAGATGCAGTCGTCGTGAAGAACAGCGGAGATTGCGTCCGGATCGCGTGACAGGGCAACGGTGTGCCAAATGGCGGCGGGGTTGTGGGTCATATTAATATCCTAGATCAAGGTTGACTTGCGGTTCCAATTCTTCGCCTGCGCGATATCGCGCCAGATTCTCAAGGAACCGCTGCGCCGACCGCGCGAACATTTTGTCTTGAGCGCGGCCCGATAGATGCATGCTGATATGCGCATTTTCCACGCGCCACAACGGGTGGTCTTGTGGCAATGGTTCAGGCGTTGTCACGTCCAGAAACGCAGACGCAATCTGACGGTTGTTCAGCGCCGTTAACAAGAGCATCCTGATCAATGACAGAACCGCGGGCAATGTTGATCAACGTCGCGCTTGGTTTCATTGCTGCCAATTCTTCGGCACCGATCATGCCATCGGTTTCGGGTGTGGCGGGGACGGCCAGAATTACCCAGTCGAATTTGCTCAAATGTTCGCGCCATTGATCCGGCGATAATGTGCCGGGTCCAGGATGGCGGCGCACCACGGTGACATCGACGCCAAACGGCTTTAGTCGCTCTTCGATCAATTTACCGATTGCGCCGTAACCCAGCAGCAAAGCCTTTGACCCAAACAGTTCGATCTTGCCGGGCGAATCCATGCAGCCATTCGTTGCGGTCCTGCGCGCGCACAACATCGCGGTATCCCTTGGCCACGGTCAGCATCGCCATTACGACATATTCGGCGATGGTGATCGCGTTAATGCCCGCACCGTTGGTAACGATGGTATTTTGTGCCTTCAACTGCGCCAGCGGCATGCCGTCAACGCCTGCATAAATACTGTTGAGCCATTTAAGGTTGGTCCCGGCAGAGATAATCTTGAACATTTCGGCTTTATCGTTGAGGTCGAACCAGCCGATGTCGGCCAATGGCGCGAGTTCCAACGCCTGCTCGGTCGACATGAACCAGCGCACATCAAGGTCGGCGGGAAGTTGCGATTCGAGCAAGGGCCGGATCAGGCCCGACATTACGGCGATGGTCATATTATCTTCCTCTGCGTCATTGCGAGCGTAGCGAAGCAATCCAGTGCGGGATAAACTGCCCTGGATTGCTTCGCTAAGCTCGCAATGACGATTATACTAAACATCCAACTTCCAATCCCATCCGAGCGGATCGCCGTCCATAACCTCAACCCCTTTGGCGATCAGATCGTCGCGGATTGCGTCGGATTTTGCGAAGTCCTTCGCGGCGCGCGCTTCCTTCCGCGCGGCGAGGGCGGTTTCGATTTCGGCTTCGGTGATGACGGCGGTGACGGGGCGGATGCGAAGGTCTTGGCGGTTTAGGGTAAGGAGGTTAAGGCCGAGGATTTCATCGAGCTGCTGAACTAAGTTTTGACGTCCCGAAGGCTCAATACTCGAACTCGCTAATACCTCATCCAGAATTGTAAGAGCAGTTGAGGTGTTCAGATCGTTCAAAATTGCCTCATCAAACCTTACTATGAATGTTTCGACTGCGTTTGATTGTCACCATGATCCCATGAAGCTGCTCGTCCTGCCGAGGCAGAAATCCATCAGTGGACATCACCATTCGCTTCAACCGCACCAAAGCCGCCTGCAACCCCTCCCAACTAAACTCCAACTCACTCCGGTAATGCGCCTGCAAGCACATCATGCGATAGGCCAGCGGATGAAACCCCTTATCAATCAGCAACTGCAACCGCAAAAACTCACCGCTTGACTTTGCTCATCTTACCAGTGCGGTCGATCAGGAAATTATTGTGCATCCACATTTTTGCGCCCTGAATGGTCACAATCTCCATGCGCTTGATTTTGCGCAATTTCGTTCGGATGGTGGATTTCGCGGTGGTCGATGCCGCCGGTGTGAATATCAAACGGGTGACCGAGCAGCTCTTTGGACATGACCGAGCATTCCAGATGCCATCCCGGCGCGCCTTTGCCCCACGGGCTGTCCCACTCCATCTGCCGCGTTTCACCCGCCGGGGTCTTGCGCCAGATTGCGAAATCGGCGGCGTGGCGTTTGCCGTCCACCGCGTCGATCCGGCCTTCACCGTCTTCGGTGGCCGCACGCGCCAAGCGGCCATAATCGGCGACGGTCGAGGTATCGAAATACAGGCCGCTTTCCAGCTCGTAACAATGTTTGTCCGCAATCGCTGTTCCCCATTCGATCATCGCCTCGACATATTCGGTGGCGCGGGGATGCTGTACTTTGCGGATGTTCAGCCGTGCCAGATCGGCCTCAAAATCGGCTTGGTAAAAGGCGGCAATATCCCATGCCGTTTTGCCTTGCGCGGCGGCGGCTTTTTCCATTTTGTCGTCGCCTGCATCGGCGTCTGATGTCAGGTGGCCAACATCGGTGATGTTGATTACGTGGGTAAGGTCATAGCCCTTGTACGATAGCACGCGGCCCAAAGTGTCGGCAAAAATATAGGCGCGCATGTTACCGATATGCTGGTAATTATACACCGTCGGCCCGCAGGTATACACCCGCGCCTCACCGTCATGGATCGGCTTAAACGGTTCCAGTTTGCGCGTGAAGCTGTTGAAGAGTTTTAGTTCGGTCATATCAGGCGCGATGCGTCATTCGGCAAATTTGGTCAAGTCAGTAGAGCAGTCCATAATCCCTTCCCGTTCCGGAGAGGAGTTTAGGGCTAGAACCCGCGCCAGCTGATCGCGTCTGCAATATCCACCCTAGGCACTTCGAAATTGTTGATCGCCGCCTTCGCATCACGGTACCCGATCGCCATGCCGCAAAAGAAAATATGATCATCGTCAATGGCTAGCAGCTCGCGCATATACGTGCCGTACATCGCCCATATTTCCTGCGCGCAGCTGTCCAGCCCCTCTTCGCGCAGCAACAACATCACGGTTTGCAGCCACATACCGATATCGCTCCATTGCGGCGGGCCCATATATTTGGTGGTGTAGGTGAACAGCTGCACCGGCGCGCCAAAACTGTCCCAGTTCTTCGCCATTTGTGCGATCCGCCCCGCGCGCATCTTCTCGCCCCAGACCCAATGCTGCAAACATCGCCTTGCCCACGCCGCGCCGCTGATCCTCGTATCGGCCAGCGAGATCCTTTGGATAAATGGCATATTCATGGTTTTCACCCATTGGCGCGGTCTGTGCTTTCGCCTTGATCGCCGCCGTAATGCGCGCGAGTTCGTCGCCTGTTACCAGCACCGCGTTCCAAGGTTGGGTATTCCCGCCCGAAGGCGACAGTTGCGCCTTTTGCAGCACACGTTGCAGTTTCTCGATCTCGACCGGCTGGCTGGTAAATTGCCGGATCGACCGGCGGGTGGTGACGGCTTCGGTTACGTTCATGTGTTCCCTCTCACTTATCCTCGTCAAAAAGCCCAGCCAATTGCTCGATCATCGTGCCGCCCAATTGCTCGGCGTCCATGATGGTCACGGCGCGGCGATAATAGCGGGTCACGTCATGACCAATGCCAATGGCGATCAATTGCACCGGGCTGCGGGTTTCGATCATTTCGATGACTTTGCGCAAATGCTGTTCCAGATAGCCGCCGTGGTTGACCGACAATGTGCTGTCATCCACTGGCGCGCCGTCGCTGATTACCATCATAATCCGGCGGTCTTCGGAGCGCGCGATCAATCGGCTGTGCGCCCAAAGCAGCGCCTCGCCGTCGATATTTTCTTTCAGCAACCCCTCGCGCATCATCAGACCCAGATTGCGGCGCGCATGACGCCACGGCTCGTCGGCCTTTTTATAGATAATATGGCGCAAATCATTCAACCGGCCGGGCATCGGGGTACGCCCGCGTGCCAGCCAATCTTCGCGTGCTTGGCCGCCTTTCCATGCCCGCGTGGTAAAACCCAATATCTCGGTCTTGACGCCGCAACGTTCCAACGTGCGCGCCAATATGTCCGCACTAATCGCAGCAATGCTGATCGGGCGGCCCCGCATCGAACCTGAATTGTCGATCAAGATACTGACCACAGTGTCCTTGAAATCGGTTTCGCGCTCGATCTTGTACGACAGCGAGCTGCCCGGTGAGACGATCACGCGGGCAAGCCGGGCGGCATCCAGCATGCCTTCTTCCTGATCGAAATCCCAGCTTCGGTTTTGCTGCGCCATTAACCGGCGCTGCAAGCGGTTGGCCAGCTTTGTCACCACCGATTGCAGGCTTTCCAATTGCAGGTCCAGATAAGCGCGAAGGCGGTTTAGTTCATCTTCGTCGGCCAGTTCTGATGCGGTGATTGTTTCGTCAAACCGTTCCGACCAGATTTTGTAATCGCTTTGCGGCAGATGATCCCAGTTTCGGCGTTGCGGGCTGACCGGCTGCATACCGTCCTCGCCCATGTCGCCGTCGTCGCTATCGCCGTCCTGCATTTCAGAATCGTCGTATTCGCCTTCGGCGTCTTCGGCTTCGCCATCTTGCGGTTCGCCGCGTGCTTCGGCGTTACCGGCTTCGCCGTCGCTATCGTCTTCCTGATTGTCGGCGTCGCCTTCATCGGGTTCGTCAACATCATCGCCGCCTTGATCTGCGTCACTTGGTTCGATATCACCCTCGGTCAGGTTCAGATGTTCCAACATCGACTGGGTAAGCGCGGCAAAGGCCGCTTGATCATCAAGCGCAAGGCCAAGCGCATCCAGATCACCCGCCGCCTTTTCTTCAATCCAACCGCGCAGCATGTCGACCCCGGCGGCGGCAATTTTCGGTACCGGAGCCCCGGTAAGCCGTTCGCGCACCAGCAACGACAATGCGGTCGAAATCGGCACTTCCTCGGCTGACTGCGCGCGCGTGATCGGATCGGTTTTCATCCGCAGTTCAGTCGCATAGGCTAGATTGGCAGCAACGCCCGACATTGATCTTGCGCCCAACGCTTCGATCCGAGCCGTTTCAACCGCATCAAATGCGGCGGCGGCTATGGGCTCGCTTGGCCGCAAAGCCGCGTGCCGCGATGCGTTATGGTGCTTCAGTCGCAGCGCAAAGCTATCGGCAAATCCGCGCGCTTCGGCCACTTGATCGAGCGGCAGATTGCGGCTTGGCATTGGAACCTTGAAATTCTTACCGGCTTGTCCAGGGACATCGGCGGTAAAGGTCAGCTCAACCTCCGGTTCCTGCGCCATGGCACGTGCGGTTCCGGTGAGCACTGATTTGAAGGCTTCAAGAGGAGAAGGGTCGGCCATAATATGTCAGCCATAAGGCCAAGCTGCCGCAGATTAAAACCCCAAATTTAATCGTTCGTTGAATTAATACTCGCTCACTGTTACGCGCGCAGCACGGATATAGCCTTTTTCGGCCATTTCCTTGGCGTAATCATGCCGTGCATCACGCAGCTCGTTATTATATTCGGCCCAAGCCTCGCTTCTGTCTTGGCTGGTCTTGGCGCGGCGCAAATCCTTGCGTAGCTCGTTTTCGGCCTCTTCAACATCCGATCTATAGTCATACCAATAATTGTTGCGGATTCCAGCGTAAGGCTTGTGCAAAATGTGGGCGTGATTTTCGCCGCCGGGATGCGCCAATGTGAGGGGTGCAGCGGGCAATGAAATTGCAAATGCTGCTGCAACAATTCCGGCATGCATTGCTCTGTCTGGCAAAATCGCAGCAAATGAGTTTCGAATTTTAACGGGGTTTCCAGTTGATGTCATAACAATTCTCCGCAATCGAGTCGGCCCCGATTGAAGCATGATCGATAGACCTTTCGGTGGGATGAACGACCCGGTAGCAATCGCGGCAAGGCGTTTCATTTTCACGATTTTGGCACCGGTATCTGTGCCAGTTTCAGCGCAGGTCTTGTCGTTCGCGTTCGCCGGGTTTTACATCGACGCCGTCTCTACCAATTGTCACATCCAACGGTATGCCGCCAAGTTCTGTTGACAAAATCACGCCCTTGTCGGCGTTGATGCGCACGTCGGTACCGTCGATGTTGATCGGCAATTCGGGGATTTCAGGCAAGTCGATGGGCTCAATCGGGCCTTCGGGATCGGGCAATGTCGCGGGTCTTGGCTTTGGTCTTGGGCGTGCAGCGGGCCGCGCACCTTTGACGGCCTCGCCCATGAAGTCGCGCCATATCCGCGCCGGTAACCCGCCACCATTGACGCCCTTTAGCGGGCTATTATCGTCGTTGCCGACCCATACGCCCACGACCATATCGCCGGCATAGCCGACAAACAGAGCATCGCGGTTGTCTTGGCTCGTGCCTGTTTTTCCATATGTCGGTATCGCAAGAGCCGCGCCGCGCCCGGTGCCGCCGGTCACTGCACTGCGCAACAGATCTTGCATCATTTCATGCTGATCGCCGCCAAGGCTGCGTTGCGGTTTAAACAGCCAGTCGAGCCATCCGCGCTCTTCTTGCTCGAACGCATGGGGCACAATTGGCCTGTTGTTGGCGGCAATGGCGGCATAAGCCGACGTTAGCTCCAACAATGTCACGCCCGAAGTTCCCAGCGCCAGGCTAGGATCATCTTCAGCAAGCTTGCTCTTGATGCCGAGATCGCGGGCGGCCCGAATGACCGCAGCGCCGCCCAAAATCTGGAACAGGCGCACGGCGGCGACGTTACTTGAACGGGCAAATGCCTCACGCAAGCTAATGGTTCCGCGATAGCGTTCGCCTGCATTTTTCGGCCGGTATGCGCCGTTCATGATCGCTGTGTCATCAATCATACTATCCGGCGTCATACCCGCACGCAACGCGGCGAGATAGACGAACAACTTGAACGTCGAACCCGGTTGCCGCTGTGCCTGCGTGACCCGATTGAACGGTGACGATTTATAACTGCGGCCGCCGATCATCGCGACCACTTCACCGTTTGTGCGCATCGCAACAATTGCCACCTGCGCGTTGCCCAAAGGCGCGCGGGCAACAACGCGGCGGGCAGCATCTTGCAGGCCGGCATCCAGCGTCGTCTTGATCGTTTGCTTGCTATAGCTTTCCTCGGTCATTGCGCGCGCTTGCGGCATTGCCCAGTCCGCGAAATATGTACCCGTCGGCAGTGTTTCTGTGCCGCGCACATCAACGCGCGCAATCGGAGTCGCTGCCGCTTGCGCTTCGGTCAAATAACCCGCCGCTACCATTGCTTTCATCACCAATCGCGCGCGCTTGGCTGCAAGTTTCGGGTTTTTGGTCGGGGCCAACCGCGACGGTGCTTGCACCAATCCGGCCAGCATCACTGCCTGCGGCAATGTCAGTCGTTCGGGTTTACGATAGAAATAATGCAAGGATGCTGCACGCAAACCATAAACATTATCGCCAAAATAGGCGTTCGACAGATACCGCTGAAAAATTTCATCTTTTGAAAGCCGCGCCTCCAGCCAAAACGCGATCAACATCTCGCGGGCCTTGCGGGTCAATGACCGTTCGGGGGTAAGAAACGTAAACTTTGCCAATTGCTGGGTCAGCGTGCTGCCGCCCTGGGTCATGCCGCTGCCAAATGTATTGCTCCAAAATGCCCGGGCCAATCCGCGCGGATCGACGCCCCAATGCGAATAAAACCGCCGGTCTTCTATCGCCATAAACGCCTGCGCAACATGCGGGGGCAGGTCTTTCATCTCAACCGGATTGTCCACTATTGCACCATTGCGGGCAATCGGCTGTCCGTTGTCGGCGGTCAGCGTCAATTGCGGCGGGGCGATTGGTTGCAGCGATTTGGACAATGGCGCAGTGATCGCCAGCCACAAAATTGTGATGATCAGCAATAAGAAAGCCGCAGCTATCCCGCGCCGGATCCAAAACCACTTACGCGAAGGTGCGCGCGGCGGCTGAATTGTATCGCCAATCGGCGCACCCTGCGGCCACGCCAGCCGACCTGTGTCGTCAATGCTCCATGTTGCCGATTGGGCTGCTAGATCCGGGTTGAGTTCGTGCATCGGCTTGCTGTATTAGAGCTATAAGACGGTAATGGCGAGAGGTAATCGACTTATCCGTTCATTTCGATGCGCCGACCACGCTTTCGGGTAAATCTTGGCCAAAAACGCGCTGGTAATATTCGGCAACTAACGCACGTTCTGCTTCATCACATTTGTTCAGAAAACTCAGGCGGAAGGCGAAACCGACATCTTTAAAAATCGCAGTGTTTTGTGCCCAAGTGATGACGGTGCGCGGGCTCATCACTGTGCTGATGTCGCCGTTCATAAATCCTTGGCGGGTCATGTCTGCGACCTTGACCATGCTGGTTACCACTGCCTCGTCGGTGCCTGATTCCTTAGAAAGTACTATTTTTGCTTCCACTTGCGCGGGCAGATAATTCAGACCGACGACGATATTCCAGCGGTCCATCTGACCCTGATTTATCGCCTGTGTCCCGTGATAAAGCCCGCTGGTATCGCCTAGCCCAACGGTGTTGGCGGTGGCAAACATGCGGAAAAACGGATTGGGGCGAATGACGCGGTTTTGGTCGAGCAAGGTCAGCTTGCCTTCGGTTTCCAATACCCGCTGGATCACGAACATCACGTCGGGGCGGCCCGCATCATATTCATCGAACACCAATGCTGTCGGCGTTTGCAATGCCCACGGCAGCAATCCTTCGCGAAACTCAGTGACCTGCTGTCCATCGCGCAGGACTATGGCATCGCGGCCGATCAAATCGATACGGCTGATATGTGCGTCCAGATTGATCCGGATGCATGGCCATTTCAACCGCGCCGCGACCTGTTCAATGTGCGTCGATTTTCCTGTACCATGATATCCCTGCACCATGACACGGCGGTTGTGCGCAAAGCCCGCCAATATTGCCAGCGTTGTATCCCCGTCAAAGACGTAGCTCGGGTCCAGATCGGGCACGCGCTCATCAGATTCGCTAAACGCTGGGCACATCATATCGACATCAATGCCGAACATGTCACGCACGCTGATTGTTTTGTCTGGCGCTGGCAAAATGGTTGTGCCGCTGGTTCCAGGGGTGATGTTAGGGATGTCGGTCATGATGGTCTCTAAGCGAATGCGGAAATATTTTTCAAGTGCGTATAGGCTGCGATCACTTCTTGCAAAGCCTTTTCATGCGCACGGTTGCCTCCATTTTTGTCAGGGTGATATTTCCGCACCAGTTCTGAATAGCGGCGGCGCAATGCTTTACGGTCGGCATCCTCGCCTAGACCTAACGTCCGCAGCATGAGGCGGTCCTGCGCTAACAATATGCTACCGTCGCGGCGATGGCGAGATGCCGATTCATTAACCCTGCTGCGAAATCGCGCTGATATGGTGTCCAGCGGATCATGAAAGTCGGACCATTTGGGTGGCGAATCAACTTGCGCCGCTGGGCTGAATGCGCGCGTTTCGTTGGGCCAAACATATGTGGGGCTCTGCGCCGCCGCGATTTGTTCGGCGCTCATCCCGGCGAACCAATCATAGCCAGCGTTGAATTCGCGGACGTGGTCCAGGCAAAGGAGCTGGTAATCACCGGGGCCGTTTGCAGTCGGCGTGCGGCCATGGGTTGCGGGTGCACGAAAATCGCCAGCCTCGCGGCATCCGGGATAGGCGCAACGCGCCGTGCCATTGCCGACACGGCCATGAAATCTATCTCTATGCGGGGCGCTGCTCATGCAAAAATGCTCTGATTTTCCTATTGGCGTGAACCGCCTAATATGGGAAGAAGGCGCTATGAATAAAGGCCCAATCGCAATCGAAATGGAAAATCTGCTGATAGCCGCTTTTTCCCCCACTCGCCTCGCCGTCATTAACGACAGCGCCAGCCACAGTGGCCATAGCGGCGATGATGGCAGCGGCGAATCGCATTTCACTATCGAAATCGAGGCCGATGCGTTTGTGGGCGTCAGCCGCGTCCTGCGACAGCGGATGGTGAATAAGGCGCTGGGCGATATTCCGGGGCAGCGGGTGCATGCGCTGGCGATTAAGGCGATGGCAGCAGGGGAATGATTGTCAGGAAGCGCATTCCACTTTCAACTGGCGTTGAACTTGACGTTTGGACGAAGGGCGATCCAGCCAATCCCCCGATCATATTTCTGCATGGTTTTCCCGAAAGTCACCGGACGTGGCGGCATCAGATGGCGGCATTGTCGCAGGTCTACTATTGCATCGCGCCCGACCAGCGCGGGTTTGCAGGGTCGTCAAAACCGGACGAGATTAGCGAGTACACCCCCGATAAGCCTGCCGCCGACTTGTTTGCATTGGCTGATGCGCTGGAACTGCCCAGCTTTACATTGGCCGCGCATGACTGGGGCGGGGCGATTGCGTGGATGGCGGCGCTGAAAAACCCTGCGCGGATCGACCGACTGATGATGTGCAACAGCGCGCATCCATTGGTGTTTCAGCGCACGCTCTATGACGACATGGCGCAGCGCGAAGCGTCGCAATATATGAACGTGTTTAAGGGCAACCGCATCGACGAGAGCATAGCCGAAAAAGGGTTGGATTGGTTTTTCGACCATAGTTTTATGCGGCATTTGTCGGGTGATAGCGTGAGCGATGCCGAACGCGGGCTTTACCTGGCCGAATGGAGCCAACCCGGCGCGATGGCAGCGATGCTAAAATGGTACAAGGCAACCAATATGACCGTACCGCCAATGGAGGGCGAGGTTATCCGGCCTGCGTTTCTGGACAAGCCGTTTCCGGTGATCGACATCCCGACTTTGGTCGTCTGGGGAGTGCACGATCCGGCTTTGCTGTTATGCCAGTTGGAGGGATTGGATGCGCTGGTTTCGGATTTGACCATCACGCGCGTTGATGCCGGGCATTTTGTGACATGGGAAGCGCCCGATGCGGTGAACGCGGCGATGCTGGAATGGTTGGCGGCGCGGTGAGTATTCAATCCTCGGCGGAGCAGGGACGATTTAACTCACTCCTCGCCAATCTACCCAAAGCCCGTGCGCATGCGCCTCGGCCAATTGCACCGCTGCCCCGCTGCCGGGCCAATATCGCACCCGCAATTCATGGCGCATTGTTGCCCTGTTGGTTTCCAATGCGATCCAAGCCAGTGGGCGCTCTGCCGATGCCGCCTTTGCCGATTGCTCCATCGCGGCATTAATCCGCGCCTGCGTTGCATCGGGCAAATATTGCCACACAATCGAGTGCATTAGCGTGCGGGTCACGCCCGCCTCTCGCGGCAAGGAAAGCTGCGCCTCGACCCAATCTGCGGCGTCGGCTTTCACCAGATTAATACTGTGCTGCCGGATCATTTCGATACCGGCATCCATCCGAGCAAAACGCTCCGGCATTTCCGGCCAGATATACGCGCGCAAACGGTCTGCGGCGGCGTCGTCGCGCACATCAATCGGGTTCAGGTCGCATCCGCGCACGCTGCTGATGGCAAACGGCGTCGACGGCGGGGGCGGGCCGCGCCATTCGGGACGGATGGTAACCGGCGCATCGACAGGTCCGCTAATCACGCCGCCCAGATCGTAGCGCCACCGGTCAATCAGCAAGTTCATGCCGGCGCTTGATCCTATTTCCAACAACTCGAAATTCGGGATAACTTGGCCCGCTAGCCAATGGAGCGCGGCAACGAAGCTTGATGATCGCCCTGCTTCGTTGGTTTGCGGTGCGCTGTCAAACCAGCCAAGCAAATCTGCATCATGGCGCGCGACAACCTGTTCGACCAGCGCATCGACCTGCGCCTGATCGACAATTTCTCCGCTGTAAACCGCGCCCAAGGCGGGCTCAACCCCGCGACGATACAAATCATGCAACCCACCAGCCAGCCGCAGCGGCACAGCATCGTCGATAATTCCACGCGGCCAATTGGCGATTTTACGGCCACATTGGCTTTGACCGTGCATCAAGGCTACCATTGCCCGGCAAACTGCGGATGTCCCCGGCGCGCTGTTCTGGGCGCAGTGATCGGCTTGCTGATGTATCCCCTTTTCCACGTCGCTGCGCCGCATCATATTGCCCTTTCGTCCGCTTGCCCCTAAAGCGCCTCAAATAATGACCGATAACATCATCTTTGCAATCCCAAAAGGCAGGATTCTCGACGAGGCTTTGCCTCTCATGAAAGCCGCAGGCATTGAACCCGAAGCAACCTTCTTTGACGATAGCAGCCGTGCGTTAATGTTCGCCACCAATAACCCGGATATTCAAATTATTCGCGTCCGCGCCTTTGATGTGGCGACGTTTGTAGCCCACGGCGCAGCGCATATTGGTATCGTCGGCAGCGACGTGATTGATGAATTTGACTATTCCGAACTGTACGCGCCCGTGGATTTGGGCATCGGCAAATGCCGCCTGTCGGTAGCGGTTCCGCAAGGTGCAGTGGAGGACAAGTCCGCAGGGCATCTGCGGGTTGCCACCAAATACCCGGCGATCACCCGGCGTCATTTTCAGGCGCAGGGTATTCAGGCAGAATGTATCAAATTGAACGGCGCGATGGAGCTTGCACCGTTGCTGAACCTGTCGGGACGGATCGTAGATTTGGTTTCGTCGGGCCGTACTTTGGCCGAAAATGGACTGGTCGAGGCCGAAGTGATTTCGCAGGTATCCGCTCGGTTGATCGTCAATCGCGCTGCGTTCAAAATGATGAATGGTACTGTTCCAGCAATGGTTGACCGTTTTCGCGAATTGGCAAGTAAACGTGCAAAGGCTTGATTCAACAGCCACCGGTTTTGCTGATGCCTTTGACGCTTTGGTCAACGAGCGGCGCGAAAGTGACGCTGACGTTGCGACAATGGTGCGCGCGACCATACTGGATGTACAGCGGCGCGGTGATGTCGCGGTTGCCGAACTGACCGAACAATTCGACGGTTTTGACTTGCAGGCCGAGGGTTGGTCGATTGGGCCGGAGGAAACCAAGGCGGCTTATGATGGGCTGGACCCGGATCTGCGCGATGCGCTGAATTTGGCTGCGGACCGGATCAAAGCCTATCACAAGGACCAATTGCCAAAAGACCGCGATTACACCGACAAAGCCGGAGTCCGGCTTGGAGCGCGCTGGCGCGCTGTCGATGCGGCTGGTGTCTATGTACCGGGCGGGCGGGCTGCTTACCCTTCGTCGGTGTTAATGAATGCGATTCCAGCAAAGGTTGCAGGCGTAGAGCGGCTGGTAATGGTCACGCCAACACCCGGCGGCACGGCCAATCCGGCGGTTCTTGCGGCGGCACATATCGCAGGTGTAGACGAAATTTGGCGGATCGGCGGCGCGCAAGCCATCGCGGCTTTAGCTTATGGAACCGAGCGTGTTGCGCCGGTCGACGTGATCACAGGACCGGGCAACGCATGGGTCGCAGAGGCCAAGCAACAGGTATACGGCGTTGTCGGTATCGACATGGTCGCAGGCCCTAGCGAAATTGTCGTCGTCGCCGATAAAAAGAATAGGGCAGGCTGGATCGCCGCAGATTTGCTGAGTCAGGCCGAACATGATCCAAACAGCCAGTCGATCCTGTTCACAGATAACGCGATATTTGCCAACAAAGTCACTTTAGCGATCGAAAAGCAGCTGGCCAAATTGTCGACCCGCGCATCTGCAGAAGCTAGCTGGCGCGATTTTGGCGCGATCATCGTCACCCCGACACTCGAAGATGCGATACCATTGGTCAATCGTCTCGCGCCAGAACATCTGGAGCTTGCATTGGATGATGACCGCGCCGAGGCCTTATTCGGATTGGTGCGTCATGCCGGTTCGGTGTTCCTTGGCCGGATGACCCCGGAAGCAATCGGCGATTATGTAGCGGGACCAAATCATGTGCTGCCAACGGGCCGGCGCGCGCGCTTTGCGTCTGGCTTATCTGTATTAGATTTCATGAAACGCACCAGTTTCATTGGTGTAAGTGCCGAAGGCTTGGCGGCTATCGGTCCTGCTGCGGCGCGGTTGGCCGATGCCGAAGGATTGCCAGCCCACGCGCTGAGCGTAAGGAAAAGACTAGAATGACGAAACGTTCAACATCGCGTTCAGCGGCCCGGCTGGCGGCTGTGCAGGCATTGTATCAGCTTGATATGGACAAGGTCAGCATATCCCGGCTGCTCGCTGAATTTCACGCCCACCGGCTGGGTGCGGAAATTGAAGAAGTGCAATATGCCGAAGCCGAGGTCGATTTCTTTGACGATCTGGTATCGGGAACGGATGCGCGGCGTGAAGAGATTGACGCGCTGATCGAGAGCAAGCTGGGCGAAAAGTGGAAAATATCGCGGATCGACAAGACGATGTTGCAAATACTGCGCGCCGGAACCTACGAGATTATAGCGCGGCTCGACGTTCCAGCCGGGAGCGTTATTAGCGAATATGTCGACGTTGCCCATGCTTTCTTTGACGAAAAGGATGCGAAATTCGTCAATGGTGTGCTTGATGCGCTGGCCCGGGAAAAGCGTTGAGACGTATTTATATGCGCTCCTTCGCGGGAATGACGATTGTTTTTTAGTATATTGAAACCATGACCACCGAACCACAATTCATCGCCATGATGCGCGCCATTGCAACGTCACCTGCGGCAAATGGCTTGCACGATGATGTCGCGTTGATCGAATTTGGCGCTGAAACTCTGGTCATTACGCATGACATGATGGTGGCGGGTGTGCACTGGCTGGCCACCGCCGATCCAGCCGATGTTGCCTGGAAACTGGTCGCGGTGAACCTATCCGACCTTGCCGCCAAGGGGGCGGAACCGGTTGGTGTACTGCTTGGCTTTATGCTGGGCAAAGATGACTGGGACATCGGCTTTGCCAGTGGATTGCACGCAGCGCTTGACCATTACAATGTCGCGTTACTGGGCGGCGATACGGTTAGCGAAGTGGAGGGCCCCCGAAGTCTGGGCATGACCGCAATTGGCCGGGCGACCCATATTCCTGTGCCGACAAGGTCTGCTGCGAAAGCGGGCGATTGCCTATATGTCACGGGCACGCTTGGCGATGCAAGGGCGGGGTTTGAGATGGAAAATGGCCGTTCCGGGGGCGATCAATCGTTGCGTGATGCGTTCAATCGCCCACAAGCATTGCTCGTGGAAGGCCGCGCGCTTGCCAGCCAAGTTCATGCGATGATGGACATTTCCGACGGGTTGTTCATTGATGCGCAGCGAATGGCAGCCGCCAGCGGCCTTGGTGTGACAATCGACATTGCCAAAATTCCGCTGTCACGTGGAGTTGTCGATTTTTTCGGCGATACAAGCGAAAGCAGAATGGAAGCAGGTAGCTGGGGCGATGACTATCAATTGCTTTTTGCCTGTAGCAACGATGTGAACTTGCCAGTTACAGCAACCAAAGTCGGCAATTTTGCGCACGGGACCGGATTGACCTTAATGGACAATGGTTCAGTCATCGAGCCGCCATCGTCGCTGGGCTTTGAACATCGCTAGAATGGGCGGGTTTTGGGGTTGCCTTTGATGTTAAAGCGGCACTATAGCGTTGCCACATGCTTGCGGTTCTGCGGGTGCGTCTAACTAATTTTTTGAGAATAAACGGGGAGGGACAGATTTCATGTCATTGTCATTAATCGCCATACTCTGCGGCTTGGTTGCCGTTGTTTATGGTATCATTACCAGCCGCTGGCTACTTAGCAAAAGCGCGGGCACGCCAAAGATGCAAGAAATTGCTACCGCTATTCTAGAAGGCGCATCTGCGTATTTGAACCGTCAATATACCGCGATTGGTATTGTTGGTGTTGTTGTCGCGATTTTGGTCGGCTGGTTTTTAGGCCCATTGTCTGCGGTCGGCTTCGTATTGGGCGCTGTGCTTTCGGGCGCAACGGGCTTTATCGGGATGAACATATCGGTTCGTGCCAACGTCCGCACGGCGCAGGCCGCAAGTGAAAGCTTGCAAAAAGGTTTGACCATGGCGTTTAGCGCGGGTGCAATAACCGGTATGCTGGTTGCTGGCCTCGCGTTGATCGCAATCGCTGGCTTCTTCTATTACTTAACTGACATTGCCGGAAATGCACCTGACAGCCGCGTCGTTATTGACGGTTTGGTTGCACTCGCATTTGGCGCTTCGTTGATTTCGATCTTTGCGCGTTTGGGCGGCGGTATCTTTACCAAAGCAGCCGACGTCGGAGCCGATCTGGTCGGCAAAGTAGAGGCCGGAATTCCTGAGGATGATCCACGCAACCCTGCAACTATCGCCGATAACGTCGGCGACAACGTGGGCGATTGCGCAGGTATGGCCGCGGATTTGTTCGAAACCTATGTTGTGACCATTGGCGCAACGATGGTCTTGATCGCCTTGTTAGTTGCATCAACCGGTGCGGCGCTGATGGGCCTTATGTCATTACCGCTGGTTGTTGGCGGCATCTGCATCCTGACCTCGATCCTTGGCACATTCTTCGTCCGTTTGGGCGGCGGAACCAATATTATGGGCGCGATGTACAAAGGGTTTTTGGTCACCGCGATCAGCTCGATCCCTGCAATCTATTATGTCACCATGCAAACGCTGGGCGATATGAACGCAGAAATCGCATTGAAAGCGGGCGGCGCTACTTTCACCGGCATGTCGCTGTTTTGGGCAATGATGGTCGGTTTGGCCGTAACAGGTTTGCTGGTTTGGATTACCGAATATTATACCGGCACAAACTATCGTCCGGTTCGTTCGATTGCCAAGGCATCGGAAACCGGCCACGGCACCAACGTGATCCAGGGCCTGGCGATCAGCCTTGAATCCACCGCGTTGCCAACCTTGGTTATCTGCGTAGGTATTATCGTCGCGTTTAAGCTTGCTGGTTTGATCGGCATCGCGTTTGCGGCAACTTCGATGTTGGCACTGGCCGGTATGGTCGTTGCTTTGGACGCATATGGTCCGGTCACCGATAACGCCGGCGGTATTGCTGAAATGGCTGAAATGGACGCATCGGTTCGTGAGAAAACCGATGCGCTCGATGCAGTTGGCAACACTACGAAAGCTGTGACTAAGGGCTATGCCATTGGTTCTGCGGCACTGGCGGCGCTAGTTCTGTTCGGTGCATATAATGCCGATCTGGTGTTCTATGCTGATCGCCTCGGGATTTCTGAAGGCGTCGATTTCACGTTGATGAACCCTTATGTCATCGTTGGTTTGTTGCTCGGCGCGCTTCTGCCTTACCTCTTTGGAGCGATGGGCATGACCGCAGTGGGCAAAGCGGCTGGCGAAGTTGTGAAAGACGTTCGTGATCAGTTCGCAAGCAACCCCGGCATCATGGACGGCACGAGCCGCCCCGATTATGCACGCACCGTTGACCTTGTAACTAAGGCCGCGATCCGTGAAATGATCTTGCCTTCGTTGCTGCCGGTACTTGCTCCAATCGCAGTGTATTTCGTGATCAGCTGGGTCGCGGGCCCGGCACAGGGCTTCGCAGCCTTGGGCGCGCTTTTGTTGGGTGTGATCGTTGGCGGACTATTTGTTGCTATCTCGATGACATCGGGCGGCGGTGCTTGGGATAATGCCAAGAAATACATCGAAGACGGCAATCACGGCGGCAAAGGTTCAGAGGCGCATAAAGCCGCTGTTACCGGCGATACTGTGGGTGATCCTTACAAGGATACCGCTGGCCCGGCCGTAAACCCGATGATCAAGATCACCAACATCGTAGCGTTGTTGCTGCTCGCCGCATTGGCCCATGGCGGCGTGTAATCCGCTCAAATAAATACCCGAAAGGCCGCCGCTCCGGATTGGAGAGGCGGCCTTTTTTTGTTTCGGCTAAGCTCGAACTTTTTAATCAGTCTGCATGTGTTAATTAATGTTACGCATTTGGTCGGTTTCGAGGGTGCGTTTCAGCAATTTTTGCGCGTGGGCGGGCCGAAAATTCCGGCTTATTAGCAAAATCTTTGCTCCTTGGTGTTAGCTATCCGTTCAGAATTGGCATTGCATCAAGGAACAAGCGTTAACGTGACATCAATTGGGGTATGTCCACCGGATCAATTCGCGGGTGATACGCCCGTTGCAGTGACTTTGCCTGCACCGGTTATGCTGTGCGTTGGCTGGGATAAAATTGTCACTGACGCCTTCAAATCTCAATGGGACATCCTAGCGGCTGGGGCAGTGGAGCCCAATCCATTTTACGAAAGCTGGTTTCTTTTGCCTGCGTTGCAACAGTTTGATCAGGATGGAAATGTCAAAATTCTGGCGATGTGGCAAGACAAAGCTTTGGTTGGTTTTCTACCAGTCGTTGATGCCTGGATTTACGGACGTTGGCCGATTGCACACCATGTGAACTGGCTGCATCACAACGCATTTTTGGGTGTTCCGTTGGTGATGCCGGGGTTTGAGCAGTTCTTTTGGGAACAAATGTTCGAAATCATGGATCAGAGTGGGGGAAAATCACTTTTCTTGCACTTGAACGGAATGGTGATCGGTGCGCCAATTCAAAAAGCTTTGGTTCGAACGTGCATGGCACAACACCGCCGTTTTGCACTGGTAGACGAGCAGGAACGGGCGCTTTTGCAGGGACCGGCAACAGCCGAGGATTATTTTGCAAACGCCGTTCGCGGGAAAAAACGCAAAGAATTGCGGCGGCAGAAGAACCGGCTTGCAGAAATGGGCGACTTGCAATTCCTGCGCAGCGACGGCGGTGCCAATCCTGATAAATGGATTGACGAATTTCTGGCGTTGGAGCGTGCGAGCTGGAAAGGTGAGGCGGGTTCTGCTTTAGATTGCACGGCGGAAACCCGTACTATGTTTCGTGAAGCATTGCGCGGCGCGGCTGCAAAAGGCAAAATCGAGCTTTTGGATTTGCGCCTTGATGGCGCTCCGTTGGCGATGTTGGTCAACTTCATCTGCGCACCTGGTAGCTTTTCATTTAAAACAGCCTTTGACGAGAGATACGCGCGTTTTTCTCCCGGCGTACTTCTACAAATTGAAAATCTCGCATTGCTTGAGCGCGGTGACGTCGATTGGTGCGATAGTTGCGCGGCTGAGGGGCATCCAATGATCGACAGCCTATGGACCGGCAGGCGGCGAATTGGCCGTTATTCGGTTGCCATTGGCGGCGCGGCACGGCGAGGAGCATTTGGTTTGTTGTTGCACGCCGAGCTTGCCAAAAAAAGAGCACGTCCGGCGCAATTGCAATCGGAAGGACTGGCGGTGGGCGATGATGATCCGTGACCGCCTGGCTTAGATCCCGGACATTGGCAATTTGGAAGCACTTGTTGGCGCAGGACGTCGTCTTAAAATCGTTTGCGAAAACTCAGTTCAAAATAGCGCCCTTGCGGGTCGAGATAGGCTGGTTGATAACTTAACGGGACTGCACCGTTCTGATCCCGCACGGTTATGATATCATTCAGGGCATTTTCGATGTTGAATGCGATTCTGCTCCCTTTTAAAAACGGTATTTTCTTGGTTAGATTGCCGCGATCGTCAAAATTCAGGAAAAATCTCAAGTTCAACGCCGCCAAGCTGCTGAACCGCAGGTCGCTGCTGCCAGGTAAGCCATTGCCATCGGCGCGCGTGCCGCTGCGGTAATTGCCATTGGCGCGCATCCCCAGACCCTTATAGAATACGCCGCCCGACAACTCGACTTGGTGGCGCGGCGTGCCTCCCAGATTGCTGGTCGCTGAACCGTCAAGCAGGTCTAGGCGCGGGATACCGGACCGGATCAGTATCTCATCCTGAATTTGATAGCTGTGGTAAAGCGATAGCTGCCAACGTCCAGCCTGACCGCCGCCTTGCCCGCCAAATCCGCCACGGCCTAAACCTCCTCCGCCCAAACCGCCGCGACCCTGTACTCCAGAACCCGTCCCGCCAGAACCCGGTCCATCTCTGCCGACTTCGCGTGCGCCGGTTTCTCGCCCCGGAACGCCTCGGACTTGATTAGTGCCGCCCTGTCCGCCGCCAAATCCACCGCTGCGCTGTTGCTGTCCAATACCACCTGAAAAGTTGAATCCAGTACGGATTTTTTGCGAGCGTTCTTCGTCAAAATTAACCGAGCGCTGGTCAATCCGGATCAATCGGCCTGCAGCATCGCGGGTAACACGAGAGGGAAATGCGGCTTCAATTTCTGGCGTCAATATTGGGAAACCAGCTGTGGTGTTGCTGCTGCGATTGCGAAAATATTCAACCTGAAAATTCAGATTATTGACATTCGCGGGGGTCCAATTGATGGATAGCTTTAGATCGCGGCGTTTCTCTGCAATCAGCGCCGGGTTTCCGCCGGAAACGACATCGATCAATGCAGTTTCGCTGCGTCCGAAATCGAAATAACTTACATTGGGCGTCGTGATAATGGGGTTACCCAGTTGGCCAATTCCTGGTGCGTTTTCGTCGCCGATCAACGTCGCCTGAAAGCTCAGCTCTTTAATTGGTGCCCAGCGGATGCCAGCGGTATATTCGGTTAGCCGTCCGAAATCCGATAAGTCGCTTACGCCGTAATTGCCGTTGATGCCAATTTCGCCCAGGAAACCTAACGCACCGACGCCGCGTTCCACCAACGGTATCTCGATGTTTAGTGAACTGTTGAGGTTATTGCGCTCTAATTGGGCGCTATTTGCAATGCCAGATCGCAAGGCCGTGCTGTTCAATGTTTCACGGCCAAATCCGGTGCGCACCGTTACCCGAACTGAACCTTGGGGCAGGCGGATGACTTCACCTGTTAAAATATTGGCCAAATCCAGAATTTGCGAAGTGCTGCCGCTGGTGTCGGCGGGGGCAAAAATAAGATCATTGCCAAACGCTTGGTCAAATGGATTGGCCGTGCCCGCGATTAATCCGGCGCGTAAGGACGAAAAATCTGCGTTGCGGACCGTGCTCGTTTGATTTTTGATGTGTTCGTAATTTCCGGTTGCGGACCAGCGGAACTCGGCGAGCCGGGTGTTAAATGAAAAACCGAACTTGGCGCTGTTTATTTCCGTATCGCGCGTCAACGGGCCGGGGTTTTTGAAACTTCGGCTGATTATCGCGTCGGTGCCGGATTGTGAAAACGGGCTCGAACCCGGCAATAACAAATTTGCAGATGGCAACCCGAGCAAGGATTCTGATGCGTTCAGGCTGTAATTGGCGTTCAGTGACAGGTTGGTTTGCGGCGCCAGCATCTTGCTCCAGTTGCCATTGACTTCAAAGACGTCGCGGCGCGGCAACAATGTCCGAAAATTACGGATATCGTTGCCGGATACATCCGATATTGCGCCGCCGACCGGGATTATACCACGTTCGATTTCTTTTAGGCCGCTGCTGTGTTGATATTCCGCATTCAGATTAAACCGCGTGGATTTGCCAATGTTGGTCAAGTTTGTTTCAAACTGCTGCTTCGCATATCCGCCATCTTCAGGCAAACCGCCCTCGATTTCGGCACTAACGGAGGCAAAATTGTCTTTCAGGATGAAGTTGATGACACGTTGATCCGGTCGATATCCGTATTGCAACGCAACTTCTTCCGGGAATACTTGCACTTGCTGGATTGCTTCAGTGGGCAGATCGCGAAGTTCTCGAAAGCCGGATATTCTTTGCCCATTCAGCAATATTACCGGTGCTCCGCCTCCGCGTCCGCGGCCTGATCCTGTTTGCGGAGCAATTGCCGCGACCAAATCGGTTACCGAGGATGCCCCGAATGATGCGATATCCTTCGCGTCGATCTGCGCGATTGGCGGTACGTCGGTAACCACCGAACCCCGCAGACGAGTGGCCGTAACCACGATTTCCGGCTGCCCGTCATCCGCCAGTGTGTCATTTAAAGTTTCTTGCGCAACAGCCTGAGCCGACAACAAAAATGCCGAAACGACGATAATCGAAGCCTTGCTGTAACAAGCATGACGTTGCTGGACGGGCATAAGTAAGTTTCCAAATTTCGGATATTCTGGGAGAAATATTGTATGACTTTGCGCGATTTGGAACAATTTGGATAGCCAATAAATTGTCGCAAATGACATTGATCATGAATTTTTATGACGACAAGGGATGGCTTTTCTTTTGCATGGCCTTTTGTATGGCCTTTTGTAAGGATTGCCGTTAAAGGCGCTGCTAACAAAATTAACAGCAGAAATTAGGGGCCGAATGGCAAAAGAAGAACTTCTCGAAATGCGTGGCACGATCCGTGAATTGTTGCCCAATGCAATGTTCCGTGTCGAACTCGAAAATGGCCATGAAGTGTTGGGCCACACCGCCGGAAAAATGCGCAAGAACCGCATTCGCGTGCTGGTGGGAGATGAGGTACTGTGCGAACTCACCCCTTATGATCTGACCAAAGGCCGGATCACTTATCGCTTTAAATAAGGCGGTCCATTCCGTTGGGCAGGAAAATTTGCGCCAAGATTTAAAACTCGTTTTGGCATCATCCAGCCCGCGCCGCAGGGACCTCTTGGCGCGCCTTGGCGTAGTGGCTGACCGTGTTGTCGCCCCTGATATTGACGAAAGCCCTCTAAATGCAGAGCTGCCGCGCGTTTACGCGATGCGGATGGCATTGGAAAAGGCAGACGTCATTCCGCGCGGCGGTGGCGAGATTGTTCTTGCCGCCGACACTACAGTAGCCGTCGGCCGCCGGATATTACAGCAAGCCAACGACGCGGACGAACAACGGCGGTTCCTGCAATTGTTGAGTGGCCGCCGTCATCACGTTTTGTCGGCGGTCTGCGTTATCGATACGTCCGGCAAAGTACGTAGCCGAATGAGCGACAGTATCGTCAGGTTTAAGCAGCTGGGCGCTGGCGAAATCGACGCATATATCGCAAGCGGCGAGGGGATCGGCAAAGCGGGTGGCTATGCCATTCAGGGCCGTGCAGAAGCGTTGATTGATTGGATGTCGGGCAGCCATTCCGGAGTAATCGGATTGCCACTTTATGAGACGCGGTCGCTGTTAATTGCGTCAGGTTACAATCTTGGCTGAATGGCTATATGAAGATGGCATCGGCGAAGAGCGCGCCATCTTGGTCGAGCATGGCCGCATTATTGAAGCGCGCATCCAACAACGCGGCACGATCCAGGCAGGATTGGTGGCTAATGCCCAATTTGTTAAGCAGCTTGTCGCCGGGAAACGCGGGATAGCGCGGCTCGCTGATGGCGCCGAACTGCTGCTGTCGCCGCTGCCAGCTGGATTGACCGAGGGCGCGACGGTCATTGTCGAAGTGACCCGCGCGGCGATTGACGAGAAATCCCGGTTCAAGTTACCACTGGCGCGCGCTGCACGGCAAAAGCCGATTCAACCTGCGCCAACACTGTTTGAACGGATCAGCGATGCCAGCATTTGCCGGGCCCACCAAGCAGACCTGTTCGCGGAAAATGGATGGAACGAAGTTATCGAAGAGGCGCGTTCCGGGCAGGTCGATTTTGCCGGTGGAAGCTTGCTGATTTCGGTGACTCCAGCGATGACATTGATTGATGTCGACGGCGATTTGCCGCCGAAGACTTTGGCACACAACGCCGCGAAATCAGTGGCTGAGGCGATCCGGCGGCTCGGCATACAGGGCATGATCGGTATCGATTTTCCCAATGTCGCCGACAAAGCCGAGCGGCAGGCTGTGGCGGAGACTTTTGATTCGGCGATGACGGGACCGTTTGAACGAACAGCAATAAACGGGTTTGGCTTTCTTCAACTTGTGAAACGGCGCACGGGACCCTCTTTGCTCGAAATGATGCAACATCGGCGCACGCATAGCTATACGATGGAGTTACTGCGGATGGCGGAGCGCGACACCCGGCCGGGGCCGCTCGATTTGGCGGCGCATCAGGCCATAATCAAGCTGTTAGAGGCAAGGCCGGATCTTGCGGAGGAATTGGCCAAACGCAGTGGCCGCACCGTCAGCTTGCGGGTCGATCCCAAATTGGCTACCGGCGGTTATTATGCCAGTTAAACCCAAACTGAAATGCCCAGTATGTAAAAAACAGGTTCGCGCAGAGTATAGCCCGTTCTGCAGCCAAGGGTGCAAAGACCGCGACCTTTTGCAGTGGCTTGGCGATGGCTATCGTTTGCCCGGATTGCCCGCCGATAGTGAAGACAGCATCGACATGGACGAAGACTGATTTTGCGCTTGCCAAGGGCAGCAATCGCTCTCTATAGGCATCGCTCCCAATGGCGTTGGGCAGTGTTGAAACCCACAGCCATTACCTGATTTTTCAGGGCCCGAGTAGCTCAGGGGTAGAGCAGCGGATTGAAAATCCGCGTGTCGGTGGTTCAAATCCGCCCTCGGGCACCATTTTCTCGAACAAGAATAGCTTTGGCAGTATGGTGCATACGCTGCAGTTGTAACTGCCGTTGATCGCAGCGATGCCGGATATTTGCCAAATTCGAATTTCTTAGAAAAATTGGTCGGGACGACAGGATTACAGTAAATAACTGGAATCGCCTAATAAAATAAGGTATAAACAGCTACACAGCACCTGCACAGCTATGGATTTCCGCGCCCCTGCGCAGCTAATCTACACAGATTCTGCTCCAATCTCTGTACAGGGCCGGGGAGCATCGCGATGGCCTTTATCACCGACAAGGAGAAGCTTAAATCCGGCCTGATTATCTTCAGGCGTGGTGATGTGGCGCACCGCAACTTTTATTGCCGCATCAAGCTCCCGAAGGAGGATCGCTACAAGACCATTGCGCTAGGGACGGCGGACAGGCAGACAGCGCATGACCAAGCGTTCGACTTCGCTTGTTCCGCGAAGAGCCGGATGGATTTGCGGGAGGATTGAGCGCCGGGAATTACCGGACGATCACCGGGGCGTGGCTGCGAACCGAGGGGAGCAAGCAAGTTACTGACTCGGATTTGCGAACGAACGAACAGGCTGTCGCAGTTGCGCGCGGCGAAGCGACCCTGCCGTCATTTATCGCGCTTGGCACGGCGCGGTGGCGGGAAATACGAGCGGCATACAGTCAGGCAGCCGCAGCAATGGACGCAACCGGGCAAGCCGACGACCGGGAGCTGGCAAGCGACGTTCGTGGATTCCTCGACAATCATCAGGTTATGAATGCCACGCCCGAAGTTTTTGCGGCTCAATATTCGCGGCTATTGAATTGAGCGGTTCCATCAATGGATGCCAAGCCTTCGGATGATAGACCAACGGATAAGGGACAAGGCCGATAGCGCCAAAACTCTGCGCTCGGGGCACCTATCGTCGCTTCTCAACGCAGAAGCCTCTTAAGGGCCAAAAATAATGGTAGTTTCTCTGCAACTTCGTTTTGGTCGACGGATCACAGTCACAATAAATATCGTTTAATTTACATCTTTCCTTGGGGAATTTCAGCTTCATCCCAATCCAAAGGCTATGGCTGTCAATGCGCAGCCGCGTAACGCCGCGTAGCGCGTCCGTCCTTGCTTGCGCTTCAAGCCGGAACATGTCTTGGGTTTGCCGTTCCGCGAACAGCAAATCGGCGAGATCAATCGCTCCGAGATCGTAGCCACGTCGCATTTTCAGTACCGCTGCAACCTGTGCTTTGGCTCCATCCCTGCTACGCTGCCAAGACTCCCAGGAAGCCTGAGCCTTAGCTAGTCCGCCATCAGCCATTTCCATGACATTGAAAGTGACGGCCGATGCGTCAGCGGCGGATGCGCTTGCCTCGCTCGCCGCCCGATCCGACAAGGCTCGCCGATGGCCACCGCCGAGCGGAATCGAGGCAATCAGGCCGACACCCTTTTCCTGGCCATTTCGCTCGCTGAATGCCCGGACGCCGAACGTAGGATCGGCCACACGATCGCGCCGTGCGCGGTCGGCAAGCGCTTGCATTCGCGACGCCTCTGCCCTCGCTGCGGCAATTTCGTGGCTCCGCGCAATGACCAGTTCCCGCAGCGATGCGAATCCACCTTCAGGAATCATCGGGGTCGTCAACTCTTCGGGATGGTCGGGTAGCAGAAGCGCCGGAAATTGCGATGTCAGCCGCGCCCGCGCGAATGCAATGCGCCCTGTTGATTGCTCGGCCTGCAATCTTGCGGCGCCCAGAGCGGCCTCGGCTTGATCGACGTCAAGTTGGCTCGCGTCACGCAGTTGGTGTCGGCGTCTGACCCCCGCTAGCGAACGGGTTAGATTATCGACCGCCTGCCGGTTGACGACCTCCTCTGCACCCGCGCCCAGCCAGTCAAACCATAGGTCAGCCAGCAATACGGCTGTTTGGTGCTTTACGTCCTCGGCCCGGTTTTCGGCTGCGACGATTCCGAAATCGCCCGCCGCACGGTCCAATACGGCTTTGCCGGGAAGGCGAACAGGCCGCGTTAAGGTGGCGTCGTACTCGCCATAGCGCCCCTCAAGATCGACCGACCGGCGCACCACGCTTGTGGTCAGCGTGAATTCGTTCGAGCCTGAACGCAGCGCGTGGGCATTGGCACGAGCCGCCTCTGTCCTCGCCTTGGCGGCGAGGACCATCGGATGCTCATCGAGCACTTTCTGCACTTGCTCTTCCGGCGGCAAGCCAGGTTCGGCAATCGCAGCACTCGTAAAAAGGGCAATGGCCAGCCCGAAAATACTGGCGCGCATCATGCTACATCTCCAACAGGTTCGGGTTGCGATCCAGCGTCACGCTCTGCCTTGTTCTCGCCAAAGCGTTCGTAGAGAATTGGCAGAAGTACCAGGGTTAGGAGGGTGGCACTGATCAGGCCGCCAATCACGACGATGGCGAGCGGTTTCTGAATTTCCGAGCCCGGGCCGGTTGCAAAAAGCAGCGGAACGAGGCCGAATGCAGCAATGCTTGCTGTCATCAGAACCGGGCGAAGGCGGCGGGCCGCGCCAAGCTTCACAGCATCGGCGAGCGACATGCCGGTTTCCCGCAACTGCCGAAAATAGGACACCAGCACCAGACCGTTAAGGACCGCGATGCCGAGCAGTGCGATGAAGCCGACTGAAGCGGGCACCGAGAGATATTCACCGGAGATTGCCAGAGAGATCATGCCGCCCACCATCGCAAACGGAATATTCACAAGGATCAGAACCGACGCGCGGACCGAGGCGAGCGTTGCGTACAGAACAAGAAAAATGAGCAGCAGTGAAATCGGCAGTACCACTAACAAGCGCGCGGAAGCGCGCTGCTGATTTTCGAACTGACCGCCCCACACGAGCCTATAGCCCTGCGGCAAGATGACGTTGGCCCCGATGTCCTGCTTGGCAGCTTCAACATAGCTAACCAGATCGCGGCCGCCGACAAAGGCCTGGATCATAGCAAAGCGTGACCCGTTTTCATGTTCGAGCTTTACCGGTCCAGCAACCTGCGCGACCTTTGCGACGTCACTGGCGCGCAGCAACTGGCCCGACGGCGCGCGATAGAGTTGATCAGCAAAGGTTGCGGTATCCATCCCGGTCCCGCCCGTGCCTTTTATCAGGATCGGCACGCGGCGATTGCCTTCGGCGACGACACCAGCGCGGATGCCTTCGACATTGGCGCGCATCATGTCTTGGAGCATATCAACTGGCATGCCAGCGCGACCGGCGGCAATCCGGTCCATATCGAGTTGCAGGTAATCGACCGTATCGTTGGCAACGGTCATGGCTTCCGTCGTGCCCTCAATCTTTTCCAGCCTGCCTTGGATCTGTTCCGCCAGCCGCGACAGTTCTTTTAGGTCAGGCCCAAAAAGCTTGATGACGAGGTCGCCGCGCGCCCCGGTCAGCATTTCGGAAATCCGCATTTCGATCGGCTGCGTGAAGCTAGGCTCTATCCCCGGAAAATCGGCCATCACTGCCCGAATCTTGTCGGTCAGCCAGTCCTTGTCGCTGACGCGCCATTCGTTGCGGGGTTTGAGTTCAAGGAAACTGTCGGTTTCATTGGGACTCATCGGATCGAGGCCAAGTTCGTCGCTGCCGACACGGGCGATGACCGCCTGTACTTCGGGCACATCCTTCAGGATCGCCTTTTGCACCTTCAGGTCGCCAGCGGTGCTGTGATCAATGCCGATGCTCGGCAACTTCGTGAGTTGAACAATCATCGACCCTTCGTCCATGGTTGGCAGAAAGGTCTTGCCGGTGACCGAATAGGCCAGCCCAGCGATAAGCAACGCAGCTCCGGCAGCTGCAAAGACGCGTTTCTGGTGCGTGAAGGACGATGCGAGTAATTGCACGTATCGCGGGCTGAGCTGGCGCATCAGCCAAGGTTCGTGATGATGGTCGGATTGCTTGAGGACATAGAAGGCCAGCACCGGCACCAGCGTCAGTGACAAGACCAGTGCCGACAGAAGCGCAAGCACTATGGTCATTGCAACCGGTGCGAACAGCTTACCTTCCAGTCCCTCTAGCGTCAGGAGCGGCAGGAAGACGAGAGCGATAATGGCCATTCCAGAGGCCACCGGAGTTGCAACCTCCGCCGTTGCCACGAACACGTTGTTCAATTTGGATGTGCCTTTGTGCTTGGCATCGGATAGGCGCTCAACGACATTTTCGATCACGACGACTGCGCCATCGACGAGCATGCCTACCGCGATCGCGAGTCCGCCGAGACTCATCAGATTGGCGGTCAGCCCCATTGCGCGCATACAGATAAAGGTCAAAAGCGCTGCCATGGGTAGCGCGAGCGCGACGATGATCGACGCACGAACGTCGCCGAGAAAGAGCAGCAATAGGATGACGACGAGGATCGTCGCTTCGACCAAAGCCTCCTCGACAGTGCCAACCGCACGCCCGATCAAATCCGAGCGGTCATAAAATGGTGCTATGGTCACATTTGCGGGTAGTGTCGGCTTCAGTTCGGCGAGCCGCTCTTTGACGCCCGCCACAACCTTGCTGGCATCTGCGCCGCGCAGTCCGATAACCAGACCTTGGACGGCTTCACCCATGCCGTTTTTCGTGACCGCGCCGTAGCGCGTCAGGCTGCCCGTTCGCACGGTCGCAATATCGCCAATACGAACGACGCCGCCACCGGCGCTGCGCACGACAACCGATGTTAGATCGTCGAGCGTCTTGATCGCTCCGACAGACCGGACGATGAGTGCTTCTTCACCGACACCGAGGCGACCAGCGCCGTCGTTGCGATTACTGCCTTCAATTGCCGTCTTCAGGTCTTCGATGCTGAGATTCGCAGCCGCCAGCGCCGCCAGATCGGGCTGCACCTCGAAGGTCTCGACATATCCGCCAAGCGCGTTGACATCGGCAACGCCGGGCACCGTCCGCAAGGCTGGACGAATCGTCCAGTCGAGCAACCGCCGCTTTTTGCTAAGCGACATCGGGCCTTCGATGGTAAACATATACATGTCCGACAGCGGCGTAGATATCGGTGCCAGCCCGCCTTCGACCGATGTGGGCAGATTACCCGAGGCGTTGGCGAGGCGCTCGGCCACCTGGCTGCGCGCCCAATAAATGTCTGTGCCGTCCTTGAAATCGATGGTGATGTCGGCAATCGCATATTTGGCGACCGAACGCAGGATCGTCTGGTTCGGTATGCCTAGCATTTCCATTTCAATCGGCGTGATGACCCGGCTTTCGACCTCTTCGGGCGTCATGCCAGGCGCTTTTAGGATGATCTTAACTTGCGTCGAGCTGATGTCGGGAAACGCATCAATGGGTAGGTTCACGAAGGCCCAGGCTCCCACGGCTGCCAGCACGAATGCCAACCCGAGAACAGCCATGCGTAAAGAGAGCGCAGTTTCTACCAACTTGCGTAGCACGCTTAATTCCCCGCCAGCATGACTTTGAGTTCGCTGACTCCTGAAGTTGCCACAAGCTCACCGGGCTTCAGTCCTTCGGAAATTATCACTCTGTCGCCCGCTCGTCCGGTGCTAACGACGACGCGCTGTTCAAAACGGTTGCCGGACCGGACATACACATAGTCCTTGCCTTCGATCTGGGTAAGCGCCGAGGCGAGAACGCTCGTTCCCGACTGGTTGCCTGTTCCCTTGATGATGGCCATCACCGACTTGCCTGGAACAAGCGAGGGGGCCGCACCGATCCGTGCCTTCGCCGGAATCGACCGGGTCATCGGATCCATTGACGCGCCGACCGACAGGATCGTCCCCTGAATTTCTAGCCCATTTCCGACGCCTAGCAAAACCACTGTCATGCCGGGTGCAACCAAATTGGCCAGCCGTTCGGGTAGCTGCAGATCGAGCATGAGTGCCGCACTATTTTCGATGACAAATGGCGCGGTGGTGCCGCCGACCGGTCCCCCGGTTTGGACATTGACCATTGCAACACGACCCGAAATGGGTGCCCGGAGCGTCACATTGCCGTTTGCGCCCGCTCCGGCTTGGGCGAGAATACGCGCATTTTCTGATACATCGGTGCGGGCAACGCGAATCTGGGCGTTCATTTCATCGGCACGGGACGCGGCAACGATCCCTTCAGCGACCAGTTGCCGGGTTCGTGCTGCCGAAACTTCGGCAAGGCCGAGGCGTGCATTCGCGCGGGCTAGTTCGGCTCCATATTGGACCGGTTCGCGGCTCTTGATCACCGCGAGGGCTTGTCCTTTGGTGACCGCTTGGCCTTGAACCACGAACAATCGGACCACGGCCCCATCGAACGGCGCTGTTACCGCTACCTGTGCTTCAGGCGGCAGCGATATGGCTGCGGGGACAGTTCCCAAGGGAACGTCCACCGCAGCCTCCGCCGGAGTGGTCCTGATGCCCAGCCGCTCGATTTGAGTGGCTGTGATGGCACCGGGTGCGACCCGAGGGCCGACGGATAATGATTCAGGGGCAGCCTTCTCGCCGCCCGATGACCAGTAATAGGTGGCCAATCCGATGACGGTGGCCACGGCGGCGGCGATAAGATAGAATTTGCGTTGCATGAACGTGGCATTGACATCGCTTGCTGACGACTTCCTGACGCCGTGACGCAGAATCAGCGAAACTAAGAAAAATCGAGAATGAGTTCGCGCGCATCAGGTTCGGTCCGAACCCGGCCGCCGTGCAAGAGCATGATTCGGTCGACAATGGCGAGGCCGAGCCCGGCACCATCCGGGCTGCAATTGTCGGACCGCCGGTTTCGCTGGATCAATCCGGCAAGTTGGTCGGCGGAAAGTCCCGGCCCGTCATCGGCAACCCGCAAGCTGGGACCGCTCCCTACCGCAACCAGAATACCGCCTCCCTTTGGCGTCACCCGCACCGCGTTTTCAATAAGGTTGCGTAGCGCCGCTGCAATCGCTTCCCTACGACCGTAAATCACTGCGCTCTCCTCACTTGGCGAGAATTCAATCGATTTCCCGTCCGCGATGATGGGAGGGGCTGAACGCGCGATCACATCACGCGCGACTTCATTGAGATCGACGGCGTCGGTAGAGGTTGCTGCTGCTTGCTGGGCATCCATTTGGGCCAACAGCATAAGCTGGTCGATCAGCCTCCGCATCGAAGCCACGTCGCCCTTCATCGACGCTGCGGCGGGATGATCGATTTCATCGAGTTCGAGCATGAGCGATGCCAGCGGTGTTCTAAGTTCATGGGCGATATCGGCAGCAAAGGATTCATGCCGCATCGCGGCGTCGGCAAGCTTTGCCAGCAGCTTGTTGACCGCTTGTGTGAAGGGCACCACCTCCATAGGAAGCGCACTGTCATCGATCCGGATGTCCCGATCCTGCGCGGTCAGATCGTCCAGCGCTGTCGCTGCATCGCTCAATGGGCGAAACGAACGGCGCATCACCCAAAGGCTGGCAATCGTCATCGGAACGAGCAACAATGCCACCGGAAGCGCGACATGCTGGATCATTTCATTTAACGCTGCACGCAAAGCTGCTTCGGTAGACAAATCAGCGAAGGTAAGCCGGTATTGCATCACGACGGCTACAAGTAGCATCAACGTACCTGACAGACCTACCGCCGCAAGTCCGCGCGCCAGTGTGCGAAAAATAGAGGTGTTGCGTGTCATTCCGCGCCTTCCCATAACA
>CAWDID010000012.1:0-101840 GCA_963802245.1 uncultured Alphaproteobacteria bacterium
CGAAGCGGTTGATCTGACATATAATGCCGGGCTGTTTGATATCAGCGTGACGCAAGGCACAGAGGCAACGGGCGAGGTGTTGCGGCACGACGGATCAACCACAGGCCCGGCAAGCAGCGGCGCAGGAGATTATCACCGCGCCTATATGGTCGCCGTTCCGAAAAGTGCAGCAATTCGGATGTTTGTTAGCGGTGTTAATGGACTGGGCTTCGATATTGCTGGTGCCGCCGACGTGGTGGGCAATGCGATTATTCTGTCAGGCGGCAGTAACATTACAGAGGCAGGCAGCGGCACTGGCAGTGCGGATCCCTTCGCACCTGCGCCCGTGAACAATGTTGCGACCGAAATCCAAGTGGCGCAGGGCAATTACACCTCATACGTCAATGCGCGAAGCAATGACCGGGCCATCATTGCCGCCACTCAGCCCGGCAACATGAATTTTGCAAATTCCCTAATTGTTCGCGCGCCCCGCGAAGCCAGTCTGAATGCGAGCAATGGTTCGGTTACGGTAACCAGCGATTTGCAGCTTTCCGCTGACGCAGTATCGTTGATCGCCAATAGCAGCGATCAACAAGGGGGAACCGCTTCCATAACCGTCGGTGGCACTGGAAATTCTTTGACCGTTGGCGGATTTACGACCGTTTCAGCGGACGGCGTTGGCGCGGATGCCCCCGCAGCAGGCGGCGGCAGCAACGGGGGAATTGGACGCGGCGGAACCGCTTTTGTTAACATCACGGCAGGAGCATCCTTTAACGCAAACGGCGGATATCGGGTTCAGGCCAACGGTGCAGGTGGATCAGGAATATTGGGCGGAAATGGCTTTGGCGGCAGCGCAAATGTTACCAACTCCAATGGCGCATTGCGGTCGGTAGGTGGCTATGCGGTAAACGCCGATGGAACCGGCGGCGATGGCACACAACGCGGCGGAAACGGCACAGGCGGTGCGGCATCAACGCATGCCGAAGGTCCAACCGGGCTGATCGACGTCAGCGTCGCGGATGGATTTTTTGTTACGGCAACCGGCCAAGGCGGGAATGGAACTGACTCGATCAGCGGGACAGGTGGAATCGGAACCGGCGGTTCGGTGGTGGTTCGGGCGACCGGCGGCGGAAACCTGAATGTTGACGCGATTCAATCTCGGGTCGACGCATCTGCAAACGGTGGATTTGGCTTTGCTGGCGCAGGAGGCAGCGCAACGGGCGGCGATGCCAGCTTAACGATTTTTGGCGGCGGTGCCATTCGGTTTACTAGGCCGGGCAGCGTAACTGGTGTTAACTCGTTCGCAGTCGGCGGGAATGGCAACCAAGGAGGCGCGGCTAGCGCGGGTTCGTCAACTGTCTCTATTGATACCGGCGGCACTTTGCAGGTGGCATCGGACAACTTTATCGTCAATGCCTATGCTACTGGTGGTTCATCAACGCTGTTGGAAGGCGGCCGCGCTGCCGCTGGCACAGCTATTGTCGGATTAGCGGGCAATGCAACATTTGCAGGCACAGTGCTGATTGATGCTCAAGGACGAGGCGGAGCAGGCGGAAACAACGCCGCTGGAGGTGCGGGAACTGGTGGTAATGCACAGCTGAACAGTTCTGGGACTTCAACATTTTCGTCAACTTTAACGGCCATTGCCGATGGCACAGGCGGCGACGGCCTTGATGGTGGTGCTGGTAATGCTGGCAACGCACCCGGCGCGTCAATATTTGTAAATGGCGGCAATATGTCGGTCGCAGGAGCGGCTTCGATATCTGCGAGAGGAACTGGGGGTGCGGCCACCGGGTTTGGAACCGGTGGAACGGCCAATGGCGGAAATGCTCGATTGACGGTTGTTAGCGGAGCAGGAGGGTTTTCAAGTACGTTAGAACTAAACAGCGCGGCAACGGGCGGTGCAGGCCGAAGCGGCGGCAACGCTGTCGCGGGCATAGCTGACGTCGCTGTGCGCGGCGGCGGCCTGAATATCATTAGCGGATCAACGCTTATCGCAAACGGAACAGGCGGCAATGCGTCCGTGGGACTGGGCGGCACAGGCGGTAATGCCACGGGCGGCACAATCGGCTTTACGGCCGATAACCCGGCGGCAAATGTTGCTATCAATGCGTCTTTTGTCACAACCTCAGCGCGCGCAGATGGCGGCGATGGCGGCAGCGCGTCGGCGGCATTGCTCGCGCTAGGATTGCCCGCCATCGGCGGCAATGGCGGCAATGCCCGCGGCGGAACAATCGCCATAGGATCTACAAATAGCGCTGGTAATATTAATGTTGGCTCGGTTGGGGCGCAGAGCATCGCGGAAGCCGGCAATGGCGGAGATGGCGGCACGTTCGGCCCCGGCGGTAACGGCGGCAATGCCAACGGCGGTGCGATACGGGTCGGTTATGGCGCATCCGCCGCAACTGCAACGGGCAATTTCAACGCATTATCGCTGATTACGGTCACCAGCGGCCAAGGCGGCAATGGCGGCACCGGAACTGTATCGGGAAATGGCGGCAATGGCGCAGGCGGAAATAATTATTTGGGCAATCAGCGTGGCGGCATAATTGCCGTTACCAACCAGGCTGGCGCTGTGGCGCACGGTATTGGCGGCTTTGGCGCAGTCAGCGGTACTGGCGATGGCGGCAACGTCATTATTGCGACATCGCCCAATCCCAATGGCGGCGGCAGCAGCTTTACAGCTGGACCGACATCATTAGTGGCTATTGGATTTCGGCGGGTTACGCCCACTGCCGCTCAACCCACTGGCCGCTATGGCCGCGCCGCGATAATGGCGAACGGCGGTAATGTACAACTGGGTAATACGTTGATGTTGGCGCTGGGCTCGGCAGGGCAAACTACCGTGCCTGCCGCATTTGGAATTATCAATTCAGGCTTGTTGGCGCGCAATGCTCCGTTGCAGATCGGCGGCAGTTTCAACGGCCAATTTGCGGGCGACGTCGCGCTGGGAACCGATGGCGGCAATATCAATTTTGTCGGCGCAGGAACCAATGGCTTCACTTTGCAAACCCCCGCCAACATTGTCGATACGCTGACAGGAACTGCGCCAGCAGCTCAGGGACAAGTTACGTCAAACACATTCCTGAATATCAATGCAGGCGGCAATATCGTGACGCCAAACAGCAGTTACCTGTCGCAATTGACTGCTAACATTGTCGCAGGGGGAAATTTGTTTACAGGCGGCGTAAGTGCGGGGGAATATCTATTCCTGCAATCGGGCGGCAACATGAACGTCGGTGGCATTTTGGGCGGCGATTTGTTGGAAGCGATATCTGGCGGTACAATGACATTCGGCAATATCCGCGCTGATTCCGATGTCGATTTGACCGCTGCCGGAGCAGTGACAACGGGCACGATCAGCAGCGGCGATACCGTTACCATCGGTTCCGGCGGTACAATCACGACTGGCAATATCGACGCAGGTATCAACAATCCGTCGGCTGACCCGGCCGCTGCTTATGCTGTCGGTTTACGCGCAGCGGGCAATGTTTCAACGGGAACAATCTCAGCAGCGAACCGGATAGGCGTCGGCGCAGTAAACGGCGCGATTACGACCGGAGCGATTAGCACCGGCGAGTTTTTCCTCGCGCTGGCCGATACCGGTGTCACGGTCAATGGCGGAATTACGACGGGCACGGGTCCAAACGGCATCACTTACCTTGCCGACGCCAGCATGATTGCGCTTATCGACCCAGTGTCACTTGATCCAACCCCCGTATTCAACGCCGCACCGGTGCGCGTTGGCGGACCAATTGTCATAGCAGGACCAGTTGATACCGGACGTTTTGTGGCGGCAAGCACTGACAATTTCACCGCTCAACAGGCAATCAATGCAACCGGCCCGGTCACGGTCAATAGCGGCGGCTTGGCCACTTTTGGCGGCGTCGTTGCTGCGCCAACGATCACTTTGACATCTAGTGGCTTGGACATTGGTGCATCCGGCAGCCTGGGAACAGCGGCTACGACTGCCCTCAACTTAACCGTCGAACCCGGTGCATTTGGCGTTCGCCTCGGCGGAGCAGCGACAGGTACTGGTTACGTGATCGATCAATCGGAAATGACGCGATTGCGCGGACAATCCATCCGGTTTCGGACCAGTGGCGCAGACGTTCCTACCATAAATTTGGACAGCTTTGTCCTGCAAGGAAGCGAAGGCGCGGCATCCAACCTAATCGGCAATACCGGATCGTTTAGTATCGATACGACTGGATCCATTCGTGTCATTGGCGCTGCCGTCGTCGACGGCGCGGCGGCAGGCAATATATTGTCATTAACGGCCGGCGAACGAATTGATATCGTTACCGATCAAGGTGGATCAATCCGTATGAGCAATGATTCGGGTGACCCGGTCGGTACGCTCAACCTGACCGCAGCGACCATTGCGTCGGCAACCGGCGGCCTGATTGATCAACTGACCCAAAACGCAAACTTTGCTGGCCGGGATGACGCGCTGGATGCACCGGCACTGGTTTCGGTGGCACAGGGATATGTTGGAGCGGGTACAATGAACGTTCGCGTTTCTAGCGGATTCTTTGTTCAAAACAGCAACACGTCCCAGCTTCGCGCTGGATTTAACGTCGGAGCAGGCGGACTTTCGGTTGCGCCAATCGCTGGCACAAATACGCCAATAGAAATGATCGTCAACGGACGTGCGGTGCAAGCAGGCGGCGTGTTCCTGACCAATCAGAACACAAAAGACGCAGCCACATTCACGCCCTTGTCGGCATTTGCGTCAACGGCAAAGCTTAATGGCTGCCTAATCACGGCATCGTTTTGCGGCAATTTTGGCGGCGATGCGCTGACATTCATCGGCACCCAGCAAGGGGACACAGTTCAGCACCAGAAGGAGGAGCGCGAAGCCAGCGATTTTGCTGATGTGCCGCCGATTGTGTTGATTAACTCGCTCGTTTCGGACCCTGCCCGCGAAGATCAACCGCGAATTACCGAACCGGTAACGGGAAGCGGCAATAGTGAGGCTTGGTCTAAACCAGAAGGAGAGGCGCCATGAACGTGAAGCTTTTTGTGCTTGCCGCTGCACTTGCGCTATATTCTGGCGGGCCGGTATTTGCACAATCGGACATCAGCACCGCCGACAGTTTCCGGATCGGCAATAGCGGGGTACTATGCTCGGCACAGAATCTGTCGGCTGACAGCGCGCTGACGGGCATGTTCGACCGCGCCCATGCGATCGTTTGCCGCGATGCTGCTTCCGAAGTGGGCAAGCTATTCCAGTTTAGATCGGCGGCTTTGCCTGATCCCAATAAATGGGCGAGCGAAGCATTAACATGCACCGAACCGCAAATGATTGACGTTGCCGGCTTGTCATCGGTCAGCCGGACCCAGTGCACTTCAACAACGGGACTGCGCCATTATCGTTATCAACTGGCAAATGGAAATGTTCAATATGTGGCGCAGGGATTGGCCGGATATGATTCTGCGCTGCGGCTGGGATTGCTTTCGATAGTGAAGAACCGTCCGGTTGCGGGTGCCGTTGACGTCGCTGTTACCGAAGCCGGGGATCCCACTGCATTTGCGCGCGTGCAAGCGAGCAAACTCGATTCAGCGCAGGTTCGTGTGGAGGGTTACAATAGAAACAACGCCGGTAATTTTGCCGAGGCCGCTACATTTTTCGATGCACTTGCCCAGTCAAATAAAGCTGGACCAGCGGACAAGAGTGCGGAAGGATTTGCCAACCAGGCGCTACAACAGTCTAATCTTGGCGATTTTGTTGAAGCCGACAAACTATTCGAACGTGCCAAAGGCGCCGCTGACACGTCCGACCCATTTTTGACTCGGATAATCCGCAATTACGAGGCAATGCACGCGCTCAATATGGGTGATACGGAACTTGCGGTCGCCGCGCTCAATCGGCCGGTGGCGATAGGTATCGGCAACGCATTTGAGGAAAACCGCTTAGCCAGTGGCTATATTGACCGGCCGATTGCGCAAAAATTGAACAACAGCAGCCGTGAAATGATTGCGCTTGGCGGTTCAGGATCGGCCCTGACCCTGTCCGAAAAAATTGAAATTCTCGACTTGCAGTCAACCCAGTTGCGCGGCGTATTATTGCGCCGAAATGGTGACCGCCCTGCCGCCATAAAGTTAATCACCGAATCGGAAACGGGGCTGGCCGCAATGCGCGGAGGCAAGATCGCCAGTGTGGCATGGCTGCGCGCAGCAAATCTAAACGAACTCGCGCAAATCGCCGAGACCGAAGGTAAAATTGATACGGCCCGGCGTTATCTTGAATCTGCTGCTTTGTTATTGGAGAGCAACTACCCACGGTCAGCGGCGTCGCTGGCGGCACGGGCTCGGCAAGCTGGTTTTCTGGCGCGCAATGGCGACCCGCAAACTGCAAGGTCCATGTTCCGCAATATCGTAAGTGAAAGCGCGAATACACCCGGCGCTGGAACCATGCTGAGTACATCCATTGCGCCTTATTTAAGCTTGCTTGCCGAAGCCACACCCGGCGATGTGTCAGCGGCTGAAGACTTTTTTATGGCCAGCCAAACGCTCGCCCGGCCCGGCGTTGCACAGACGCAAGCTGTGCTTTCACGCGAGTTGTCGGCAGGGGACGACACGGCATCCTCTCTGTTTCGGCAATCATTGAACTTGTCACGCGACATCATTCGGCTGGAAACCGAGCTGGCGCTCATCCGGGCCTCAACAGACATGACTGCGGCAGACGCACTGCGCCTGCCCGCTGCCGTCCGCGAGCTTGAGATCGCAAAGGGTGAACAGACCAAATTGTTAGCGCAGCTTGCCGAATATCCCCGTTACCGAGCGCTTGGCGGTGATAGCATCACACTGGCAGATTTGCGGAAGCAACTGCGCCAAGGCGAGGGCTATTACAAGTTGGTGGTCAATGCAGGCTCGGTCTACGGCTTGTTCCTGACGCAGAATAATTCGCGTATCGTAAAGACTGGAATTTCAGCGGACGAGTTATCCGATGATGTCGCAACGATCCGGGATTCGATTGTGATCAGCGATGGCAGTTCTGTTGAAGTATTCCCGTTCGATATTGCCAACGCACATGCACTCTATAAAGCGCTGTTTGGACCAATCGATGCGGAAATTGCACAAATAACTCATTTGGTTTTTGAACCTGACGGCGCGATGCTGCAGCTTCCCGTCAACTTGCTGGTGACTGCGCCAGAAAGCGTGGCGGCTTATGAAACGCGCATCGCCAAGCCGGATGCTGATGAATTTGATTTTACCGGAACTGCTTGGCTGTCCCGTGGACGGATCGTTTCGACGTCGGTATCGCCCAAAGCATTTGTTGATGTGCGCGATTTGAAGGCTGCACGCGGTGCTCACGCCTATTTGGGATTGGGCGAGAATGCTCCTGTCATGGCGTCCACTTATGCGAACATGCAGCGACAAGGCGAATTGAACTGCAACTGGCCCGCCAGTTTTTGGGCCAATCCTATTTCCAGTGCAGAACTCAAATTGGGTGCAAATCAGCTTGGTATTTCGGCAAGTGAACTTTTGACGGGCAGCGCCTTTACCGATACCGCGCTGCGTGATCGCGGCGACCTTTCGGATTTTCGGGTGATCCATTTTGCCACGCACGGTCTGGTTACCGCGCCAAATCCGGAATGCCCTGCGCAGCCGTCGCTGCTAACTTCGGTTGGTGCGTCAGGTTCAGACGGATTGCTAACTTTCACAGAAATTTTCGATATGAAACTGGATGCGGACACTATTATTTTGTCGGCGTGCGATACCGCCGGCATGGCAACAACAAAGGCAACCCGCGCGGCCGGGATCTCCACCGGTGGAAACTATGCTCTGGACGGATTGGTGCGCGCATTCATTGGTGCAGGCGCACGAACGGTGGTTGCCAGCCATTGGCCCGTGCCGGATGATTACGGTGCGACAACGACGTTAATATCAAGCTTGTTTGACGGTGCAGGTTCCGTCAGCATCGGGCAGGCGTTGGCACTGGGTCAACAAAAAATGATGGATGTAGCGGCAACATCGCATCCTTATTATTGGTCCGGATTTGCAATCATCGGCGATGCGTCGCGGCCAATTATGGGCAATACCAAACCGCAGGATCAAACTGTCGCGCAAAAGTAATTTCGCGGTGTAAGGCCAATTACATAAGATTGAGCCATCACCGTAGCCCTGAGCCTGTCGAAGGGTGCTTCACTTGGAGACGTACTTCGACAGGCTCAGCACTACGGTTTTGAATGAACAATTCAATCTGATGTCATCCCGCTCTAGTTGCGCGGGGCTTGCCGCCGGTAACTTAGTGCTTCGGCGATGTGAATGCGGCCGATTGTTTGGCTGCCGGCCATATCGGCGATGGTTCGCGACACGCGCAAAATGCGGGTATAGCCGCGCGCAGAAAGGCGCATCGCTTCGGCGGCCTGCGCCAGTAGTTTTTGCCCGGGTTCATCCGGAGTTGCGAATGTTTTGAGCAACTCACCGTCCAGCTCTGCGTTGGTGCGCATATTGCTGCCCTCCAGCCGCATGCTTTGTATGTCACGCGCCATCTTGACGCGGGCCGCGACTTCGGCGCTGCCTTCGGCTGGCGGCGGCAATACCAAATCAGCCGCGCTCACCGCTTGCACTTCGACATGCAAGTCAATCCGGTCAAGCAACGGCCCAGACACTTTCGATTGATAGTCGGCGGCACAGCGCGGAGCGCGCGAACATGCCAAGGCGGCGTCACCCAAATAGCCGCAGCGACATGGATTCATCGCCGCCACCAACTGGACATTTGCAGGGAAAGTAACATGGCTGTTTGCGCGCGCAACACTGACCACGCCGGTTTCAAGCGGTTGCCGCAAGCTATCCAGCACATTGCGCTGGAATTCGGGCAATTCATCAAGGAACAATACACCCAAATGCGCCAAGCTCACTTCGCCGGGGCGTACCTTTAATCCGCCGCCTACCAATGCGGGCATTGATGCGCTGTGGTGCGGGCTGCGAAACGGACGTGTGCGCGATAGCCGTCCGCCTTCCAATGTTCCGGCGACCGATGCTACCATGGAAACCTCCAAGGCTTCGGCGGGCGTAAGTTCGGGCAAAATTCCCGGTAAGCAAGCGGCGAGCAGCGATTTACCTGACCCCGGCGGACCAGACATCAACAAGTTATGCCCGCCCGCTGCTGCTATCTCAAGTGCCCGCTTGGCCGTCTCTTGCCCTTTGACTTGCGACAGGTCTGGGCCCATCGCGGGCGGATCAATGCTGCCCGGTTCGGGCGGACGCAATATTGATTGCCCCTTTAGATGGTTGAGCAACGACAGCAGATCGGGCGCTGCCACAACTTCTAACTGCCCTGCCCACGCAGCCTCTGCCCCTTGTACCGCCGGACAAATCAAACCCATATCTCGCGATCCCGCGTGAATAGCGGCGAGCAGCACGCCCGGCGACGGCGTGACGCGGCCATCCAAGCCGAGCTCTCCCACCACCACATAATGGGCAAGCGATTCAGCATCGGCGATTCCCATCGCCGCCAACAACGCCAACGCAATCGGCAAGTCATAATGCGATCCCTCTTTGGGGATGTCCGCAGGCGACAGATTAACAATGATCCGTTTCGGCGGAAGCGCGAGCCCCAACGCAGAAATAGCGGCGCGAACCCGCTCCCTGCTTTCGGCGACGGCTTTATCGGGTAAGCCGACGACAGAAAAGCCAACCATTCCAGGGGCAACCTGACATTGCACCTCGACTGCTCGCGCTTCCAGGCCGAGATAGGCGACAGTTGATATGGTTGCGACCACAAGGGTTCCTTCTCGTAACCTTGTGCCTGCACATGCCGCATCCATTCGTCCATCAAAACGGTTCGTATACGATCCGACAAGGTTAATTTTAGCATAGGCATTTCCGGTTACCGGCGGGCAACGCAATCCCAGTAATTATACCTGATATATTCGGTAATGACGGGTTTTTAGTATGCGTACTCATTTGGGATTATTAAACAAATTCGCCGCTATTACGGCGTTGCTGTGTGCCCCGTTCACTGCGTATGCCGCCGAATACACCATCGTCGAAACCACCGTAGAAGAGTGGGCAGACGAACCAGCCGCCGGTTATGCACAGATTGCCGAACGTCCCGCGGGTCGCGTCGCAAGCACAATAGCCTTAGCCAGCTTCGGTCCTTTCAATGTCGTTGGCAATGCAAGGGCTGAACTGGTAGGCACCATCGAAACGAATACGCCTGCACAATTCAAACAAATGCTCGCCGCCTATCCGGCGATTAAACAGATCGACATGATCGATTGCCCAGGCACAAATGACGACGCGGCAAATTTCACAATCGCGCGCATGATCCGAAAAGCAGGCATCTCCACTTTTGTCCCTAATGGCGGTTCGGTGCGTTCAGGTGGTGTGGAATTGTTCCTGTCCGGTGTCCGCCGTTATGCCGATCCTGATGCAGAATTTGCGGTACATAGCTGGCAGGACGAAGATGGCAGGGAAGCAGACGATATCGCGGCAAACGATCCGATCAACCTTGAATACATAAATTACTACCGCGAAATCGGTATGGACGATCAAAAGGCCCGCGCCTTTTACGCGATGACCAACAGCGTCTCGCACGACAGCGCACTATATCTAACCCCCCGCGACATTGCCCTATATCTGCCGCTGGATTGATTCATACTGATTCTTGGTGCGCCGAAACGCCTTTTTTGATATCGCATTGCTGAACGCAAGCGGAGAGTGCCATGTCATATATCGGTGATACCACCTACGTCGCTCTGCTTCGCGCCGTGAATGTCGGCGGCACTGGCAAGCTGCCGATGGCCGAATTGCGCATGATGGCACAGGAGGTCGGTTTTGCGGGTGTTCGTACATATATTGCCAGCGGCAATTTGCTGTTTGAAAGCGCACTTAGCGAAAGCGAAGTGAAGGCGGCGCTTGAACAACGCTTGGAATCCTTTGCAGGAAAACCCGTTCCCGTGTTGATCAGGACGGCAACCGAAATGAGCGCCGTGCTTGCCGCCAATCCTCTCCCCGATGCGCAAGGCAGCCGTCATCTCGTCTATTTCCTTTATACTCCGCCACCGACCGATACATTAGAAACCGTGCGGGATCAGGCAGATGAACGGATCGCGCTGGGGGTGCGCGAAATTTACGTCGATTACGGCGCTGGTATCCGCTTCACCCGGCTAAAAATGCCCGCATTAAAGATTGGCACGGCGCGGAATATCAACACGGTGGCAAAATTGGCGGCAATGGCGGCAGGTAAAGACGACTAGTGTCTTGCAGTTCGCGGCATAATTTCCCACATGCACACCATGAGCAAGAAACAGCAACTATCCGCAAAATCATGGCGCGACAGCAACGCTTTGCGGATTGCATTGGTTAGCGTCGGGTGGCTGCTGATAGCCGGAGCTGTGGCGATTGGGCCATTGCCGGGACCCGGGCCGCTGATACTGGCACCTGTGGGCATGGCAATTGTTCTGAAGAATTCACGTTGGGCGAAAAAACGCTATTCCCGGTTTGCGCGCACGCACCCTGAATATGGCCGATGGTTGAACTGGATGATGAAACGCAGCAAAGGTCAAGGCCGCCCGCAAGTGCCAGATTTCAAGCGAGATCTGATGTTTATCTTTCGGCGTGACGATGTGGGCCAAGAAATGCCATGAACATCTGCGGTTGATGTTGACTTTTGACAACCACCGCCATAATGCGCCGATCAACACAGGCAGTCGCCATTCGGATTCGGCGGCCCTTTGCCTTTTAGACACAGAAATTTTTAGGGAATACCGCCATGAAGCGCACCTTTCAGCCAAGCAACCTCGTTCGCGCGCGTCGCCATGGTTTTCGTCATCGTATGGCAACCGCAGCGGGCCGCAACATTTTGAACGCACGCCGCGCCCGTGGCCGCAAGAAGCTTTCTGCATAAGCGAAAGCAACACAACGGAGGCGGATAAATGTCGCCTTATACCGTGATTACAAAACGCGCTGATTTCTTAAGCGCCAACCGGGGGAAGCGATTTGCGACGTCCGGTTTTGTTTTGTTGGTGCATGACCGTAATGATAATGATCCGGCGATCCGGCTCGGCATCACGATCACCAAAAAAGTTGGCAACGCGGTCATCCGCAACCGCATGCGTCGGCGCTTTCGCAGCCTGATGCGCGAAATGCTGGATGATAATGGCAAAGCGGGCGCGGATCATATCCTGATCGGGCGCGGCAACGGTATCGAAATGGATTTCGGCTCGGCTGCGCGCCGATATGCAGCGCGGCCTGAATAAACTGTGCGGTCAAAACCGTAACCCTGAGCCTGTCGAAGGGCGCTTTTCTGCTGGACACCCTTCGACAGGCTCAGGGTTACGGTGATAGCGTGAAGCCATGATCGCACGCGCCCTAATGATATGGTGGCACGCGGGTGGCAACTGGGCCCTTCGCGGATTTTGCCGCCGACTTGCCGGTTCAGCCCAAGCTGTTCGGCCTATGCCATCGAAGCATTGCAAAGATATGGCGCAATTAAGGGTGGCTGGCTGGCTCTGAAGCGGCTATTGCGCTGCCAACCATGGGGTGGCCACGGCCACGATCCGGTTCCTTGAGGGAACCAAGAATTGAATAACGGGGATTAGAGTTTTGGAAGACAAGCGTAATATTATTGTCGCGATGGTACTGGCGGGACTTATCCTTTTTGGCTGGCCCGTGCTCACCGCACAGTTTTTCCCTCAGCCTAAGCCGGTGGTTACTACTAATGCTCCCGCTAGCGGTCCTGCCGCCACGGATGCGGCGCAGGTTCCAGCAGGCGGATCGCCGACCATTCCCGGTGCTTCGTCCGCAACTGGCGCAGCCGTCACGGTTTCCGACGCACTTAAGGGATCAAGCCGCGTTTTAATCGAAACTCCGAAGTTAAAGGGATCAATTAACTTGGTCGGCGCGCGCATCGACGATCTGTTGTTGCTCGCCCACCGCACCGAACTGGCCAAAAATTCGCCGCCCGTCCGTTTGTTTGCACCGTCAGGAACCAAAAAGGCTTATTTTGCGCGCTTTGGTTGGGTTGGCACCGGCGCAGTCGTTCCCGATGACAAAAGTATTTGGACGACCAACGCCGCCAAATTAACTCCCGCAGCGCCAGTGACTTTAAGCTGGCTGAATGAGGCGGGCCAAAAATTCGACATTATCCTAAGCATTGATGAGAATTATTTGATCACTGCGCAGCAGCGTTTTACCAACACAAGCAACATCGCTGTTCAAATGGCACCTTATGGCTTGATCAGCCGCACGGGCAAGCCTGCCGATGTAGATACCTGGAATATCCATGTGGGCCCCATGGGCGTGTTCGGCGGAACTGCCGACTATGACTGGGATTATGAAGATATCGACGAAGCAGTCGGCGGCCAGCAAGCATTCAAAACGACAAGCGGCTGGATCGGCTTTACCGACCAATATTGGCTCGCCGCATTGATCCCCGACCAAAAAACCCCAATTGACGCCACAATGCGATCGGCTGGCGGCGTGTATCAAACACAGATGATTGCGGACAAACAAACTGCCGTTGCTGCGGGTCAAAGCATAACACAAACATCACGGCTGTTTGCGGGCGCAAAAGAAGTTGAAGTCCTCGATGATTATGTCGATCAATACGGCATCGAAAAGCTTGATTACGCGATTGATTGGGGCTGGTTCCGGGTCATCGAAAAAGCTTTCTTCAAAATCCTCCACTTCCTGTTCGGATTATTCGGCAGCTTTGGTGCTGCCATCATCGGGCTGACGTTTGTCGTGCGCCTTTTCATGTTCCCCATTGCGCATAAACAGTTTGCGTCAATGGCACAGATGCGGGTGATCCAGCCCAAAATGAAGGCCATCCAAGATCGTCTCAAGGATGACAAACCCAAAATGCAGCAGGAAATCATGCAGCTGTATAAGGATGAAAAGGCCAATCCACTGGCGGGCTGTTTGCCGATATTTCTGCAAATGCCGATCTTCTTTGGCCTGTATAAGCTGTTGATGCTCACCATCGAAATGCGGCATCAACCGTTCTTGTCGCCATGGATCAATGATCTTTCGGCACCTGACCCTTGGACGCCCCTAAATCTGTTTGGCCTTATCCCGTTTGATCCGCCAACTTTCTTGGCCATCGGCATCCTGCCAATCCTGTTGGGCATTACCATGTGGGGCATTCAAAAGCTGAACCCGCAGCCAATGGACGAAGTCCAGAAACAGGTGTTCGCGTTGATGCCGTGGATGATGATGTTCCTGTTCGCGCCGTTCGCGGCGGGATTGCAGGTCTATTATGTGGTGTCCAACTGCCTGACGATCTTGCAGCAGAAATGGCTATATTCTCGCCATCCGATCTTGCGTGAACAAGCGATCAAAGATGCCGAGATAAAAAAAGCAGAAAAAGCTGCGGCGAAGGCAAAGATCTGAGCCGTGACCGACATTAAAATCTTTTCCGGTCCGGTTGCCTTCCTCAAATCCGCGCCAAAGCTTGAATTTTTGCCTGACCCGACTGTGGCCGAAATTGCCTTTGCCGGAAGGTCGAATGTGGGCAAGTCTTCGTTGATAAATGCGCTGGTTAATCGCAACAATTTGGCGCGCGCCTCGAATACACCGGGCCGCACGCAAGAATTGAACTTTTTTGAAGTGGGCGATCCGGCAATATTCCGCATCGTCGACATGCCCGGCTATGGCTATGCCAAAGCGCCGATTGCGACAGTGAAAAAATGGCGGCATTTGATCAACGATTATCTGCGCGGGCGGGTTGTGCTGAAACGGGTTTTCCTGCTGATCGACAGCCGCCACGGTATCAAAGAGGTTGACCATGAGATTATGGCGATGCTCGATGCCGCCGCAATCAGTTACCGCATTGTTCTAACCAAAACCGACAAGATCAAAGCCAGCGAACTGGCGGCGGTCGAGGCAGATACTGCCGAAAAGCTTCGCAAGCATGTTGCGGCATTTCCGCAACTATCAGTAACTTCGGCAGAGAAACGAGGCGGTATTGATGATTTGCGCGCCGCTGTGCTAGAGGCTGTGGAAAGCTAATTCATCCGTAGTCCGGCGCTTGCCGAAGGACAAAGAAAGCGGACACGCATATTTCGGCAATATCAGCGCGATCGGATTTAATTGATGACTATGAAACTGATCATCGGAAACAAAGCTTATTCCAGCTGGTCGCTGCGCGGTTGGTTAGCGGCGAAACAATCCGGGCTTGGTTTTGAAGAAATCACCGTTCCGCTATATGAAGAAGGTTGGGATGAACGGAAACGGGAAGAAGACTTGGCGCCATCATCCGGCAAGGTCCCGATATTGTGGGACGGCGATGCTGTTGTCTGGGACAGTCTGGCAATAATCGACTATCTGGCCGACAAAGTGGGCCGCGATCGTTTTTGGCCTAAAGACGAAGTCGCGCGCGGCATGGCGCGTTCGGTATGTGCCGAAATGCACAGCGGCTATTTGTCGCTGCGCCGCGAATGCCCGATGAACACACGCAAGGTTTTCAAAGACGTCGCAATCAGCGAAGAATCGCGGAATGACGCGGTGCGAATATTACAACTTTGGGCCGAAACACGGTCGCGCTTCGGTAAGGATGGTCCCTATTTGTTCGGTACCTTTACTGCCGCTGACATTATGTTTGCCCCGGTTGTCACGCGGTTTGCCACATATGGTTTCACCCTGCCCGGCTTTGCTGCGGCCTATTCTGAAACGATGATGGCCCATCCTTGGTTGCAAGCATGGTATGATGCGGCAGCCGAAGAGTCGTGGACGATCACAAAGTTCGAGGATGCCGTTACTTAGAGCAAGATGAAATTGCCTCCCTGCGAAACTGTGCCGAGGGATGAGACAAGCAACCTGTACTTCGACAAGCTCAGCACGAGATTCGATCCGTTTTGAACAAGCGTCATTGCGAGAAGCGAAGCGACGAAGCAATCCAGAGCAGGTGTAAACTGCACTGGATTGCTTCGCTCCGCTCGCAATGACGATTCCACTTGATCGAATTTTTGTCTAGGTATCTCAGCACGAGCGGTTTGCGATTCAATTTTATATCATCCCCCATTAGCCGCTTGCAATGTAGGATTTGTTCTGGGAACAAAGCGCATCGCCGCTTTTACAGGGCGCGCTCTTTGACATTGTTGGCGGTCAAATTACCCCTTCGCAGTAGGATTTGCGAAACCGTAAAATTACAAAATAACTACGATGTAGGAAATTATCTATACCCGAACTGGCAATTAGTTTCAAAATAGGTGTCAATTTTGTCAACTAGGTGTCAACTTGGCATTTTCAATGCGGCTGCAATATTGTGAATTTGGATCGAGCATAAATTATCGCGCGCTACGCTCACATCAATTTTGGGCATAGCACTTCCTATATAATCATGGACATTGACCAACGTTCTTGTCATTCGGTCTATAGCATGAACGACCACACACCTCTATCCATCGCAAAAGCTCTGATCGCGTGCGACAGCGTCACCCCGGCCATTGGCAGCGTTTTTGATACTGCCGAGGCAATGCTGGAATTATTGGGATTCACCGTCGAAAAATTCCTGTCTGGTGAAGACGATGAAAACCCGGATCACGGCGCACCGGTGGAAAACCTGTTCGCAATTCGGGGCGATGCCGGCCGCCACTTCGCGTTTGCCGGGCATCTTGATGTTGTTCCGCCTGGAGAAGGTTGGGCAAGCGGGGCGTTTGCTCCGGAAGTTCGCGGCGATATGCTGTACGGGCGCGGCGCGGTGGATATGAAGGGTAGCATTGCGGCATTTTTCGCGGCGCTTAAAGATATCCCAAAGGAAGCCGGAACGATTAGCCTGATTTTGACCGGCGATGAAGAAGGCCCCGCAATTCATGGCACCAAGGGCGTTGATCGCCCACATGCAAACGCGCGGCAGCGTTCCCGATTTTTGTCTGGTCGGCGAACCGACGTCTGTAAACCGGCTGGGCGATACGATGAAGGTGGGGCGGCGCGGATCGGTAAATATGTGGATCACCGTGGATGGCACACAAGGCCATGTTGCTTATCCACATTTGGCCGACAACCCGTTACCCAAGCTTGTCGCAATACTCAGCGAAATAGACGCAATACTGCTCGATGAAGGTACCGAGTGGTTCCAACCCAGCAATATCGAAGTGACGGATATATCGGTTGGCAATAAGGCAACCAACGTCATCCCGTCAAAGGCGGAGGCGCGGCTGTCCATCCGGTTCAATGATTTGCACAGCGGGCAAGGTCTGGTCGACCGTATCACCGCGTTGGTCGAACGCGGCGGTGGTAAATTGAAATCAATGATTTCTGGAGAGCCATTTCTAACCCCGCCCGGCGAGCTTTCCGCCGCGATTGCTGATGCAGTCAAGGCCGTAACCGGACTTGAACCAGAGCGTTCCACCAGCGGCGGCACATCTGATGCGCGTTTTCTATCAAAGGTTTGCCCGGTGGTTGAATTTGGCCTGTGCAACGCAACAATGCACAAGCTGGATGAAGCCGTGGCCATTGCTGACCTTGATGCATTGGCCGATATCTACCGCCGCATCACGCTACAGATGCTCAGCGTTTCAAAATAATGTAGAGCGCGCCTGTTCCGCCATGCCGGGGATGGGCACCGCGAACCGCTGAAATCGAAGTGGAATGACGGGATGCCGCCAGCCAATCACGAATTACTGAAGCAATCGCACCGCGGCCTTCCCCGCTCATCCGGTCGTGCGTGCGGGCCTTGCCTGTCACCAGCAATATGACGCGCAGTTTTTGCGCTATCGCTTGTTCCAATGCTCCGTCCAACCGGCGATACGCACTGGACAGTCCTTGCCCGTGCAAATCCACGCTGACATCGGGAATAACCACGCCTTTTCCGATGCGCCGATCCCAACTGCCGTCAAGATTATCCGGCGACGATATTGCGGGCGACGTGGCGGGAGCGGTACCAACCGTTTTGGCCACTGCAACTGGTTTTGCAACCTCGCGCTTTTTGGGCATCTTTAGCCCCGGCGGCGCGGCGGCACTGGCTGTCTGAACTAAAGTTTTAACGGGATGCAACGGCTTAACCGAAGAAATCACCTTGCCCCAAAGCGCCTTTTCTTCGCCATCCAGACGGCGCACCATATCTTATAGTCCCAAGCGTTGGACCGATGCCTTTGGCAAGAACAACAGCGCACTGCCGCGTGCAGACATGCCCCCAGCGATTGCCCGGGCCCGGTCCCCTGCCCCCCAGAATGTATCGAAACGGTTGGGGCCCTTAATTGCGCCGCCCACATCTTGAACGATCCAGACACCATTTGGTTCGGCGCGGTCCATCGACAGAAATACCGGTGCGCCCAAAGGCGTAAACTTCGGATCAGCAGCGGCGCTAATGTCACCGATAACTTGATACCCCATCGCCCCCAAAGGTCCAGCGCCGGTTAATTCGCGGAAAAAGACAAAGCTTTTGTTTTCCTGCATGATCTTTTTGCCCTCATCGGGGTTGGCGCGCAGCCACGCCACAATGCCCTGCATCGACGCTTCGCCCTTGCCGATCACGCCGCGCTCCAGCATCAATTTGCCAATACCGGTGTAATCCCGGCCGTTTTGGCTGTCATATCCAATGCGCATAATGTTGCCGTCGGGAAGCTTCAGCCGCCCAGATCCTTGTACTTGCAGAAAGAAAAACTCGACCACGTCGGCGGCATAGGCAATTTCCAGTCCCCGGCCTGTAAGTGACCCCGCCTCGATCTTTGCCCGATCATCAAACGGCACAAAATTGCTACCTTCGACTTTGCCGCGAATTTTCTTACCCGCCAAGCTTTCGGAAAAAGCACCTAGATCGACATCAATTAACTCCGGTGGACGCTTGTAAACCGGAACACTGTATCCGCGCTGCGCCGTTTTCGAGCCTGCAATTTCGGGCTCAAAATAACCGGTGGCAAAGGATCGCCCGTCGCCTACCTGCACCGCATCCAGATAAGTAGCGAAGAACGATATAGCATCGCCGGTCCACGTCTTAACGGCGTCGCATGCTGGCTGCCAATCGCTACCGAGTGTCAGACCGGATTGGTCAGTGCGGCGTACCAAGCCTGGGCAACTGGTGCGGAACGCGTCGAGCGCACCTTTGGTTTTGCGCGCGTCGACTTTCAATGATGCGATTGCCGGACCTCGCACCACGCCTAAGCTGGCCGCTGTCGCGCCATCGCCTGTGGCGACAGCGGGCGGCAAGGTTTCTGCTGGTTTTGATGCTACCGGCTTTGCGGCTTGGTCTGCTGGCGGACGTGACACTGGCGTAACGCCGCCGCCGGGGATTAACCCGTTCGAACAGGCAGATAATGATGCAGCAGCAACCGCCGCCAAAATTAGTTTCTTGTACATGCCGCCTGTGAATCAGGCTTCGTCGGTTTCGTCAAGCTTCCAATTGCGATCGTTGCTCTTAACATCGCGCATGAATGTCCACACGTCATGCGCTTCTTCGGCATCGGACATCGAGCCACCGATGATGTTGCCATCTTTGTCCTTAACCATTGCGGCAATATCTGAATCGAAATGCATGGTTATCCGTGCGACCGGATGATCGAAACTGGCACCGACAATTCTGGCGGTTTCAATTCGGACCAAACGGTTTTCAACCAATTCCCCGCGCAGATTGCGGGCATCGATCACACCGACAAAACTTTCAAAGACATCATCATCGCACAGGAATTGCAGTGACTCCCGGTCACCCCTCCAAAACGCCTCCAGCGTCGCCTTATACGCCGACTTTGCGCCCTCGATAAACATCTGCGAGTCAAATTGACGATCTGCATTCATGATCGAGCGCAGTCCGCTTTGTGCGGCAACGTCAATGTCGATATCCAAAACCGAAGCCCCGGCAGGCATTGGTTCCACGTTGGGCTTTGGCGCATGGATAACCGGCGCGTTGCGTTCTTCAACAGGTTGCCGAACCAAAGGCTCTTGTTCGTGTCCCGTGCGCTTTCCAAGCACAGAATAGAGCCGCAGCCCAAGGAATGCAGCAACCATCGCCAACAGGATAATTTCAAACGTCACAACGCCTCCAGCCCATTTCGGGAGAAAAATAGACGGCAGCCATCATCAGCCATATCTTATGTACCGATGCTCTGCCCGTTTCCTACATAGGCGTTAGTGCACCAAGATTCAAACTGCTTTGCAAAGAATGATGGCCCAATGTCATTTGCGGCGTGTAAATTTTACGCCAGTCTTAGAAAAGATTGCGCTAGGCCCGCTCCCCTGCTAGTCGCGGCGCAATTCAAACAGGGGGTGTTTTGCGCCCAAATTGCGACAAGAAACGGATAACGACATGGCCGAAAATGATGGCAATATAATTTCAGAAAAAATTGCTGCGAACGGCGAAGATACACAGCCGCAAATTGGTATGCTCAACCAATATATCAAGGATTTGTCAGTTGAAAATCCAAACGCACCGCACAGCTATTCCTGGGAAGGCCAACCGCAAGTCGACGTGCAGGTCAACATCCAGGTTGATGCCATCACCGATGAAGTCAACGAAGTGGTGATGAAGTTGCTTGTTAAAGCATCGGTCGACGATGGCGTCCAATTTAGCGTGGAACTTGATTATGGCACGCTGTTCGGCCTTCGCAATGTTGATGCCGAACAAGCCCATCCATTCCTTTTCGGTGAAGCCCCCCGCTTGATGTTCCCGTTTGCGCGCCGTGTGATTGCCGATGCCATTCGCGATACCGGATTTCCTTCTTTCGTGATGGAACCGATTGATTTTAACTCGCTGTATATTCAACAGCGTGAACAAGCAGCAATGATGGCCGAACAAGAACCTGCGGGCGAAGCGTAACCTGCACACCAAAGGCCCTCAATAAATGAGCCTGATCAAGAATACTTCGACGATAGCTGGCTTCACCATCATCAGCAGGATATTCGGGTTTGTCCGCGATATTTTGTTGGCGCGGGTGTTGGGTGCCGGGTTGGCTGCCGATGCCTATCAACTGGCATTTACGTTGCCGAATACATTTCGGCGGCTGTTCGCGGAGGGCGCATTTTCGGTCGCTTTTGTACCAATGTACACCCGCAAGCTAGCGGGCGAAAATGGCGAGGAAGAAGCCGCCGAATTTGCCGATGATGTGTTGTCGGTTTTCATCTGGATATTGCTCGGCTTTTCTGCGCTCGCCATGATCATCATGCCCATAATTGTTTATGGGTTGGCAAGCGAATATGCCAGTGTTCCCGGCAAGTTTGAATTGGCCACGTTCTTAAGCCGCGTTACGTTTCCATACCTGTTCTTCATCAGCCTGGTTGCGATGCTGTCGGGGTTGTTGAACGCCAGATCACGTTTTGCCCCCGGCGCAATTGCACCGGTGCTGTTCAATATCACGCTGATTGGCGGCATAATCATCGGCTATTATCTGCGCGGACCATCGGGCGATGACACACAAGTGGTCAACGTTTTGGCAATCGCAGTGTCGGTGTCCGGCTTTGTCCAGTTTGTCTATCTTTGGTGGGCGGTAAAACGCGCAGGATTAAAATTGCGCCTCAAATTTCCAAAAATAACGCCCGAAGTAAAGCGATTGGGTATCGTCATCTTACCCGCGACTTTTGGCGCAGGGATTTATCAAATCAGCCAATTTGTTGACACTTTCTTTGCCACATCGCTGCCGCAAGGTTCGTTGACATTGTTAAAGATGGCGGACCGGTTGAACCAGATGCCGCTTGGTATTGTCGGCATTGCGTTGGGTACGGCGATCTTGCCTATGCTGTCGCGGTTCATTCAAAGCGGCGATCAGAAAGAGGCCCAGCGGCTACAATCCAATGCTTTCGAAATGGCAACATTGCTGACGCTGCCTGCGGCGGCGGCATTGGCCATTTGCGCCCCTGCCTTTACAACGGCATTCTTTGTTGGCGGTAAGTTTACCGCAGCCGACGGCGCATTGATGTCAAACATTGTGGTCGCATTGGTCGCTGGGCTTGCCTGCCTATGTGGTTGTAAAAATCCTTAACCCGGGATTTTTCGCCCGGTCCGATACCCGGACGCCGGTTTACTGCGCGTTGGTGTCGTTAGTGTTCAATGTCGCGCTGAATATATACGCCATTATGATAGCCGGTTTCGGCATTGTCGGACTTGCGGCAGCGACCGCTTGTTCGGCTACGCTTAATTGCGTGCTTCTCTACGCAATTTTGCACAAACGCGGTTGGTTCCGGTTTACCGCCGATCTGGGGAAACGGATTGCCAGGCAATTGCTGGCGGCCGGGGTGATGTCTGCGCTGCTCTTTTGGCTAATGAGCTGGCTGGAACCTTATTATTCGGGCAGCGTAATTCAAAAGATTTGGTCGTTGGCTTTGATTGTCGGTGCTGGCGGTGCTGCATACGCTATCTCCGGTTGGTTTACAGGTGCGCTTGACCGGGAACAATTGGCGGCACTAAAACGGAGCCGCGCACCCGCGAAATCCGTTCCCGCATCAGAATGAGGCAATAGAATATGCGCGTCGTTTCCGGCATCCAACCAACGGGTAACCTGCATCTGGGTAATTATCTGGGGGCGATCAAAAATTGGGTGAAGATGCAGGATGAGGGCGAGTGCCTTTATTTTCTAGCCGATTTGCATGCGATCACAGTGTATAATGATCCGAAATCTCTGTCCGCCAACACGCGGGAAATGGCGGCCGCGTTGATCGCGGCGGGAGTTAATCCTGACAAATCCACCTTGTTCAACCAAGCACGGGTTCCCGGCCATGCTGAACTGGCGTGGTTGCTTTTTTGCACCGCGCGCATCGGCTGGCTGAACCGGATGACGCAGTTCAAGGAGAAGTCCGGCAAGAATCGTGAGGGCGCAAGCATCGGCTTGTTTGCGTATCCGGTGCTGCAAGCGGCAGATGTTCTGATTTATCAAGCCACGCATGTGCCAGTGGGTGACGACCAGAAGCAACATCTGGAACTTGCGCGCGATATCGCCAGCAAATTTAACACCGACTATGATGTCGATCTGTTTCCATTGCCCGAACCCTATATAACGGGTGCTGCAACCCGGGTAATGAGCCTGCGTGATGGCAATGCGAAAATGTCCAAATCAGATCCCAGTGATATGAGCCGGATCAATATGGCCGATGATGATGACATGATTTCGCAAAAAATTCGCAAGGCAAAATCCGACGCAGAACCGCTTCCAGAAACACCAGAAGAGCTGCGAGACCGGCCCGAGGCTGCGAATTTGGTCAACATATTTGCTGCCACGGCGGAAATTTCTGTGCAATCCGTGCTTGATCAATATGCCGGTAGAGGCTTTGGCGCATTTAAACCGGCATTGGCCGAATTGCTGGTGGAGACGATGCGGCCAATACGCGATCGCTTTGTTGCTCTAAAAAGCGACGATGCCGCACTCGACGCCATTTTGATCAAGGGCGGGGAAAAGGCGAACGCAATGGCAAAGCCAACGGTTTCGGCGGCGTATGCTGCAATGGGACTATTGCGCTAACCGCATCTGGTGATTGCGAAATCTACGCTGCTTACATATTCAACGACGGTTCATCCTAAATATGATATCAATCGTCGCAGAATCGGAAAAATCCGGCTGTGTCGTATGAGGAAAAGATCATGACTAAGTTCACCAGTTCATTCAGAAAATCTGCACTGCTTGCTGCTCCACTGGTCTTGATGGCCTTGTCGGGATGCGCGCCAACTCCGTTTCGCGCCGATGTCTCGCGGTTTCAACAATTACCACCCGCGCAAGGGCAAAGCTTTGCCATTCGGCCGACCAATTCTGCCAATGATGGCGGCATTGAATTTGGGCAATATGCATCTTTGGTTTCTACCGAAATGCAAAAACTCGGCTATGTGCCTTCAGGCGGAGCCAATGCGGATTTGACTGTCTCACTTGATTATGGTGTCGATGGCGGCAAAGAACGCATCGTCAACGATCCGTTTTATGATCCGTTCTGGGGATATGGCAGCTTTGGTTATAGCCGCCCTTATCTGGTCCGTACACCGCGCGGTGCCCGCTATGTGCACGGATTTTACGACCCGTTTCTGTTCGGCGGTTATGGTTACGGACATCGCGGCGGCTTTGGCGCTGACAGTTACACCGTGTTTACCGGCAACATTGACCTGAAAATCAGGCGCAACGCCGATAGCCAAAATGTGTTTGAAGGCAAAGCAGAAGCAAAATCCCGTTCGAACAAGCTGGCATATCTGGTGCCCAATTTGGTTGAGGCAATGTTCACCGGATTCCCCGGCAACAACGGAGAAACCGTGAGGATTTCTGTTGCGCCTGAACCAAAACGCTGAGCTGTCCAAAACCTGATTGAAAAACGAAAGGCGGGTGGTTTAGACCCGCCTTTTTTATTGGCCACAGCTTTTAAACACCGCAGCCCAAGTCGGTTTGGCCGTAACTCACATTACCCCTGGGCGCAGGATCGATGCCTGCGTAGATTTCGCCAGAGGGCAATTTGCCATCTTTGCCAACACGGTAACCAATCGACCGAAACACTTTGCGGACCTGTTCTGGCGGATCAGCAAAATATACCGACTGCAACTCGTAATGCTGGGCCAATCCAGTAACAGTTAGGGTGCGGAAGCTGCGTTCTAGCGGAATTACAACGCTCTTTCCTTCGGTGCGCTGCCGATATTTGGTAATCGCGGCATCGCGCGCATCATCATCAGGATATTTGGCATCCTCGACGGCTTTTAAACCTGCGGCTTGACGGAGTTGTATCTGCCGAAAAAGCGAGTCGATTTCTGGGCCCGCGGCGCATCCATTATTGTCGATTCTGATCGTCATGGCGCGCGCCAACGCCGGTTTTTTTAATGCCGCCAACAATTGTTCCCCATTCGCGATATACCCGACGCCGCCGGTTTTGCGAATAATCTCGGCATAGCCATTTCGGGTAATTCCGGATGTGGTCAACACCAACCCTTGCGAAAATCGGTCCAATACCGGGCTATCTTTGGACGGAGTACTTAACAAGTTGGCTCTTTCCGGCAGCGTAAAAACTTTTCCGCCGAAACTAGTCTTAAGAGCGGGCGCAGGGTTTTCGGACAAGTTGACCACATTCACAAAGCCTTTGTTGTCGGCAAGTTTTAGCCACAACTGACCTTCGGCTGTTCCCGCCACAATCGAACCGCTGACCGGATCACCCCGACGCAAGATGCCGATGACATTGCCGTTTTCGGCTGCAGCAGAATCGCGCATTCTCGCCTTGGTCGCAGCATAAAATTGCTTCACTTCGGCAACTTCGGCTGGCGCTTTCTGCATGGCGGTTTCAACGGCTTGCGCGGCATTGCCGTCCAAATCATAAATGAACGCAAGATAATAGCCAATCCCCGACAATAGCGTGACGGCTACACCAAGGCTGAGCCACAGCCTGACCTTGGCGCGATCAGCAGCCAAGGCAACCACCCAAGCTATCGGCTTGACAGCGCAGCCACGCGTCATGTGACAAGAAATGACTTCACACTATTCTCCCGCAACGAACACGTTCGCATTAGTCGAATATCATGTTCGTTAAAAGGGCTTGATTACGCCTCAAGTTGACGAAGTAAAGTGCGGACATCATTGTCCATCTCGCTATCCTGTTTGCGGAGTACTTCGACCAACCGAACCGCATGGATCACCGTCGAGTGATCGCGTCCGCCAAATTTGCGGCCAATTTCAGGATAGCTGCGCGGCGTCATAACTTTTGCCAGATACATAGCGACTTGGCGCGGACGAACCACCGCGCGGGCGCGGCGTTTTGACGACATTTCGCTGCGATCAATACGGTAATATTCGCAAACAGCCCTTTGAATTTCGTCGATAGTGATCCGGCGGCGGCACGCACTCAAAATATCCTTCAGCTGTTCTTCCGCCAAGGTTTTGGTAATCGGCCGACCGGTTAATTGTGCATAAGCCAGCAACTTGTTCAAGCCGCCCTCCAGCTCACGGACGTTCCTGCTGATCGTTCGCGCCAAAAATTCGATAACATCTTCACCCACTTTGGTTTCCGGCATTTGCGCCAGACGTTGTTCTAATATCGTGCGGCGAAGTTCAAGGTCAGCAGGCTGGATATCGGCAACCAATCCCATCGATAAACGTGATAATATCCGTTGATCGACGCCGTCCAACGCTTGCGGTGCGCGGTCAGCGGCAACGACGAGGCGCTTGCCCGACCCCAATATCGCATCAATCGTATGCAAAAACTCTTCCTGGGTGGAAACCTTGCCAATGATGAACTGGATATCATCGATCAAAAGCACGTCGACCGCGCGCAGCCGTGCCTTGAATTCCATGACTTCTTTGGCCCGCATTGCAGACACAAACTCCATCATGAACTTTTCCGCAGACATATAGATGATCTGGGCGTCAGGGTTGATTGCTGCGTAAGCATGGCCAATCGCGTGCATCAAATGGGTTTTACCCTGCCCCGTTGCCGCTTGCAGATACAGCGGGTTGAACAATGGCTTTTCCGCGGCCGCAACGCGTTCTGCCGCGCTAAGCGCCAGCACATTTGTTTGACCGCGAACAAAATTCGCAAATGTCATTCTTGCGTCAAGTGAAGTGCGAACGGGCTTGGCCGCATTGGCATTTTCGGAAGCAATGCGTTCCGCCACATCATTGTCACGCAACATTTCGACGCGGCCCGCGCCAGGTTTTGTGCGGATTTTCAATTGGCGAACCGCTTTGTTGGTGCTGTGCCAAGCAAGCTTGAGCCGATCAGCATAATGATCAGCGACCCAACTCGCCGAAAACTCCGACGGCAGGAGCAATTCAAGTGTACCGGTCAAATCGCAATAGTCACCCAGACTGATTGACCTGATCCATTGGCCATAGATCTGCGCGCCCAAATCGCGCCGTAAGCCCGACGAAATAGCCTGCCAATCCGATTCTAATTGTACAATCACTGCGACACCCCGTATTTGCCCGCCACAATCAGGCAAAGGAGAGTGCGGCGAAGCATTTCGCTTACTTCCACAATCGAACCTATCGCCACCCCGTTTCAGCAAGCATTTGATCTGCATATGCGCTAGGCGCCTGCTCTCCAAAAGTTACACTATCCCCGTTACCGCCGATGGCAAAAACCTTCGGAAGCGGTTTCAAAATGCGTATTTTTGGAGCGTCATCCGAACGGATTCACATGCCACTGAAATTTGACCTTACGCACCACTTTCTGAGTCGAGCAAGAGGCGCACTGCAAAAAAAATGAAATAAATGCTGTTGACTTGCCGTAAGCCAAGCAAATACGTTAGCAAACGAGTTAACTTATTGAATATAAATATTTTAAATTGAACCAAGTAGTCAAATTGGTCCGAATCGCAGGAAATGCTAGGGTGTGAATTGGTCGCTATTTGAAACTGAAATGTTCAACAAAAAACCCGCCCAAAAATTGAGCGGGTCATTGAAATTCTACAACGCCGAACCGGATATTTAACCCAGCGCAACTACCCGCTTGTTAAGACGGCTAAATTTCCGTGAAGCGGTGTTTTTATTCAAAACGCCCTTCGAAACGCCGCGCATAATTTCCGGTTGAGCAGCAAGCAATGCCTGGGCAGCAACAGCTTTGTCACCCGATTCGATTGCAGCTTCAACTTTCTTGATGAAAGTACGGATACGGCTGGTCCGGTTGGTGTTTACGTCGGTACGGCGCGCGTTGCGACGGATACGCTTTTTTGCTTGCGGCGTATTTGCCATTATTAAACCTCGAAAGTCTGATTAAGTTTTGGGGCAATGGAATCATTCAAAGCCCTTGTCTGACGCGGCCTTTAGATAGGCTATGGCAAAACGTCAATGCGAATTTACACCAATCGATGGCATCACCGCTGACATTTTGGGCAATAGAATGTCGATCGGCCCGAATCAACGCGCCGTTTGACCGTCGTGCCGCAATGACAATCCATGCCCTCACGTCCGTAAACCAGCCATTGTTTCGCAAAATATCCCAGCTCGCCGTCCGGCGCCGCAAAATCACGCAAGGTCGAACCGCCCGCTGCAATAGCAGAAGTCAGCACCTCTTTTATTGCATCGACGAGAGTCCGCAATTTGGCCATGCTTACTTTGCCTGCCGCCACCGTCGGCATGATCCCGGACATATGTAACGCTTCACAAACATATATATTGCCAAGCCCGGCAACGATATTCTGGTTGAGCAGCATGGCCTTAATAGGCGCGGTGCGGCCGGCAATGGCGATTTGCAGGGCGTTGGCATCAAAGTGGGCGGACAAGGGTTCAGGCCCCATACCGCGAAACGCCTTGAAGTTTTGCAAATTGCCCTCTTCGATCAAGTCGAGCGAGCCAAAGCGCCGTGGGTCATTTAGCGCCGCCACCCTGCCCGATGCCGTTTCCAATATGAAATGGTCGTGTTTTTCAACCTCTCCAGGATCAACGCGCCACCGCCCGGACATGCCCAGATGGAATATCAGCACATCATCGCGGTCAGTATAGATCAAACCATATTTGGCCCGTCGTCCTAAACCCGTTACGCGCGCTCCTGTCAGCCGCTGCCGCAAATCCAGTGGCATCGGCCAGCGCAGATCGGCACGGCGCGGTTCGGCGCGAATGATCCGTTCGCCGTCCAGCACAGCGCGCAGGCCAGCGACGGTGGTTTCCACTTCGGGAAGTTCAGGCATTTGTTAATTCAGACATAGACAATTGCATCTATCACCCTTTGCGGCCTGCGCAACTATCCGCTAGGGGATTGCGTTATGAGCGAAAAAGTATCTTTCGGTTACCAAGATGTAGCCCCCGAAGAAAAAACGCAGCGCGTTGGCGAGGTGTTTTCCAATGTTGCGCGCAAATATGACATCATGAATGATGCGATGTCAGGCGGGATGCACAGATTGTGGAAGGATAAGTTTGTTCGCCGGGTAAAACCGCAAGCGGGCGAAGACATTCTCGATATGGCAGGCGGCACTGGCGACATCGCATTTCGCATGGAAAAATGCGGCGCCAACATCACGGTCTCCGATATCAATCCCGAAATGCTTGCAGTGGGCATGGACCGCGCGGTCGATCGCGGCGTGGATACTATGGTTTGGAGCGAGCAGAATGCCGAGACATTAAGTTTTCCGGACAAGCATTTTGATGCCTACACCATCGCCTTTGGCATTCGCAATGTCACCGACATACCAAAAGCCCTTAAAGAAGCGCACCGGGTATTGCGCTATGGCGGCCGTTTCTATTGCCTTGAATTTTCGACCGTCGAATGGCCGGGCCTTGCCAAAGTTTACGACGTCTATTCGCACAAGCTGGTTCCCAAGCTGGGAAAAGCAATTGCCGGTGACGAAGAAAGCTATCGTTATCTGATCGAATCCATCCGCCGGTTTCCCGATATGCAGAAATTCAAGGGCATGATCGCCGATGCCGGATTTGTGCAAACCAAAGTGGAACCGATCATGGGCGGGCTGGTCGCCATCCACAGCGGCTGGAAAGTGTGATTGAGCCAGAATGACCACCGCCACCACGCACATCTTTCGCCTGCTGAAATGGGGCCGCATACTTGCACGCCACGGCGCGCTGCGCGCAATTGAGGCTGACCGTAACACGCCGCCACAGGTCAAGCGCCTTTGCCGCATCGCAAGGTTGGGCACGATCCAGCCAAAAGTACCGGATTATGCCGGTGCATTTCGCGCGATCGGTCCGGCCGCAATCAAGCTAGGCCAAACGCTGGCAACGCGCCCGGATATTATCGGCGTCGAACCTGCGCGAAATCTGTTGTCGTTGCAGGATCAGCTGCCGCCCGCGCCATTTGAAGCAGTGTTTGCCGAAATCGACAGCAGTTTGAACAGCCCCGCCAACGCTTTGTTCGACTATATAGATCCCGTGCCCGTCGGTTCGGCTTCGATAGCCCAGGTTCACCGTGCCCGTACAAGCGAAGGTAGAGACGTGGCGGTCAAGGTTTTACGCCCCGGTATTCGCGAACAATTTGCCCGCGATATCGAAACCTATGAATGGGCCGCCGCGCATTTGGAGGCGTTGGGTGGAGAGGCCGCGCGCCTGCGTCCTCAACTTGTCATTGCCAATCTAAAGCGTTGGACCTTGCGTGAGCTTGACCTGCGCCGCGAAGCCGCCAGCGCGTCGGAACTGAAAGAGGCAATGGTCGCGGTCGACGGATATCATATCCCCGCGATTGACTGGGACCGGACATCGGGACGGGTGATGACGCTCGAATGGGTCGACGGCATCAAAATCGCAGATATCGAGGGACTGAAAGCTGCAGGCCATGACCTGACCAAAATCGCCAACAAGCTTGTGCTCACATTCCTGCGCCAGGCCATTGCCGAAGGTTATTTCCACGCTGATATGCACCAAGGCAATCTATTCGTAAGCGCCGACGGTAGCATTGTAGCCATCGACTTTGGCATCATGGGCAGGATCAACCGGCAGGCGCGTTTTTGGTTGGCCGAGATCCTATATGGCCTGACCACCGGAAACTACAAGCGCGTGGCTGAAATCCATTTCGAGGCGCAATATGTACCCAGCTATCACAATGTCGACGAATTCGCGACCGCACTGCGCGCAGTCGGCGAACCGACGCGCGGCAAACCCGTCAGCGAGCTTTCGGTTGGGCAAATGCTCGACAGTCTGTTCGCCATCACCCGTGATTTCGACATGCAGACCCAGCCGCACTTGCTGTTGCTGCAAAAAACAATGGTCATGGTGGAGGGGATCGCCACATCGTTGAACCCCGATATCAATATGTGGGATGTTGCCGCGCCTTATGTAAAGGACTGGATTCGCGGCGAGCTGGGTCCAGAAGCGATGGTCGCCGATGAACTGCGTAAACAGGCACAAACATTGAAAATGATACCCGACTTGATCAGGCGTTTAGATGACCAATTGCCCAAAAAGGGCGGCGCGCCGGAGCCGCCACCGTTGCCGCCGGTCAAGCTGATCTGGGACAAGAAACAGACAGCCGCTGGCAGTGTATGGAAATATTCGGCCGTAGCGATTTTGGCAGGTTGCGCTGGTGCTGCGGCGGTGTGGGGCTTACGTTAAGCGCGGCAAAGTCAATACTTGCCAAGTATTTGTATGCAGCCTACCTTGTTTCACTGCATATCTGCACAGGAGAGAGATCAATGAACTTGCCAAAGGGCCAAACGCCATCATCTGGATTTAGTTTCAACCATCCGACCATCGTTGCGTTGCTTTTCATCATATCGTTTTTCACCGGCCTGACCGGGATTATCGGCGTTATCCTCGCTTATGTATGGCGCGGCGAAAACCCTGCGGGTTGGGAAGCGAGCCATTATACTTATCATATCCGTACCTTTTGGATTGGATTGGCCGGCATGATATTGGGCTTTGTCCTGATGATCGTTGCAATTGGTTTGTTGATTATGTTTGCCGTCGGGATTTGGGCAATCATTCGTTCCGTAATTGCATTGCTTAATGCCCAAAAAGAGGTGCCAATGCCGGATCCGCAGACTTATTGGATTTAGGCTTAGTTGCAGCTGTCGGTTAACGCGAACATCCCAGCGCAGCCGCATCAATGGCACTGGGCGCACCGCGCAACCGGTAGGCATCGACGATCGCCCGTCCATCCCGCCCGATGCTTTCTACGCTGAGCGAGCCAGAGGTGCGCATTGCCGAAACGATCGCGATATCCATCCTGCGGTCCGCTGCCCATCCTCCTGTTGGTTCTGCTTTGAGCCGAAAGCGCCTGCCGCCGACGCTGATGTTAATGGCGCTATTGCTTGACCGATCCCGTGAGAGGCTGACGTAAATCTGGTATGTCACGCCCTTTTTGGGCCAGAACCCGACGGAGAAATATCCTGGCCGTGTTGAACCGCTGATCCGCGTTTCTGGCGCTGTTATGGCATAGCAACGCGGCGTTTCCTTGTCCTTGAACGCGGCCCATCCTTGATAGAATCCCAACCGGTCGCGCGCAATTGCCGGACCGGACGTCAACATCGCGGTTGCCAACAATAGTATGCTCCGCCTCACGCGCGCTCCCCGCTGCCATCGCCGCTGATCACCAGCTCCTCCAACGCCGTCCCGGATCATCACCATGCTGCCCTGCGATAAAGTCCGTGCAATCGGTGCACCATAGCCATCCATCAATGGCATTCCCAATAGCACCCCGCGCAGCACACGTGCCGTCATGCCATGGCTGATGACCAGCATGTCGCGATCAAATACCTGTTCGGAAATCCATTCGCGCACGCGCGCCGCGACCGCGACATAATCTTCGCCCATTTTAGCGAACTGCTTGAACAGCTTGTGCTCCATATCGATCAAGTCGGTAACGACGGGAAACAGGTCGGCATAATATTGCCCTTCCCACTCCCCCACATCAATCTCACGCAGCCTGTGGTCGGTAGTATGCGTATGCCAATCGGCATGAATTTCAGCGGTAACCAGTGCCAATGTCTGCAACGTCCGGCCACTCGGCGAAGCCAGCAGCTGCAACGCCGCTGCATCCGAAACATAGCTGCGAAGCGCCTCGCCCATCCGCACCGCTTGCTCGCATCCCTCCCGCGTTAGCGGTGTATGCGCGTCCATTCCCTGCATTCGCCCGGCCGCATTGAAAACCGTCTCGCCGTGCCGCGCAATAAAAATACGTTTGCCATTTGTTGAAATCGTCATTTTTGGGCTTATTCCACAGGATATTGCGCGTTGCAAAAGCAATCGACTTGCCCTTAGCATCATAATGGGTATGGATAAGGGGCAATGTTTTACCCAAATTCGGCGTAATTAAATTCAGGATCGGGCCGGGCGGCATGCCGGACCATAGGGGAAGAGTTAGAATATGAGAGCAACGATTGAGCGCGCAACCCTGCTGAAAAGTCTTAGCCACGTTCAGTCGGTCGTCGAACGGCGCAACACTATTCCCATATTGTCGAACGTATTGATCGAGGCCAGCGAAGACGGCAAGATCAAGCTGACCGCGACCGATTTGGACCTGCAAATTGTCGAGACATTTGCTGCCAACGTTGAAACCGCCGGTTCGATCACCGTGTCCGCGCACACCCTGTTTGAGATTGCCCGCAAGTTGCCCGACGGCAGCCAGGTGCAATTGCACGCCGCCGATGGCCGCATGGCGGTCAACGCGGGCCGCGCGCGGTTCAGCCTGGCCACCCTGCCCCGCGATGATTTCCCGATGATTGCCGAGGGCGACCTGCCGACATCGTTCGAGCTTCCCGCATCTTCATTGATCCAGATTATCGACAAGACACGTTTTGCGATCTCCACCGAAGAAACGCGATACTATCTCAACGGTATTTTCCTGCACGTCGCCGAAGACGACGTGCCCGTGCTCAAGGCCGCGGCCACCGACGGCCATCGCCTCGCCCGTGTCACCCTGCCCCGCCCGGCAGGCGCAGACGGCATGCCCGACATCATCATCCCGCGCAAATGCATCGCCGAGGTCCGCAAACTGCTCGACGAAAGCGGTGATGCGAATATTCAGATCGACCTGTCCGCCAGCAAAATCCGCTTCACATTCGACAACGCGATCCTGACCAGCAAGCTGATCGACGGAACCTTCCCCGATTACAGCCGCGTCATCCCCACGGGCAATGACAAGCTGCTGCGCATCGACCCCAAAGCGTTTTCGCAAGGCGTCGACCGCGTCGCCACCATCGCCACCGAAAAAACCCGCGCCGTCAAAATGGCACTGGAAAAGGACAAGATCACGCTGTCGGTGACCTCGCCTGAAAACGGCACAGCGGCGGAAGAAGTCAGCGGCGAATATAGCAGCGACGGTTTCGAAATCGGCTTCAACGCACGATATTTGATGGACATATTGAGCGAAATCGAAGGCGACACCGTTGAGCTGCACTTAGCCGACGGCAGCGCCCCGACGCTGATCCGCGAGAATGACAAAAGCGCGGCGTTATATGTATTGATGCCGATGCGGGTTTAGGTGGGGTCGCTAATTGTTTCTATGATTTTGGCGTTCAGAATGCAGTGGGCGCTGATTTGATAGCCGTATTTCGCATTCCCAGACTCTGATCTATTTTGGTTTCCTAAATGCGTTTTGTTAGAAAGTTCATTTTTATGCCTGATCAATTTTCCAGCCGCAGGTCACTCATTAGATCGGCTGCGGCAGTTAGTTTTGTCGCACTCGGTGGAACGCAACTTTTCGCTGCAAAAGCTAAAGCACCCGCCGAACCAGTGGGGCCTCAGCCTGATTATTTGGTGACAGAGGGCGATATTGCATCGCTGGCGGGAATAAAAAGGGTGATCATTATCAATTTTGTCTGCGCGTTTCAGATGGATGGATCAGTTCGAAATGATAATGCCACGCGCATTGGTAATACCACATTTGGAGGCGGAAACGCGAAGGAAGTTGCCGCAAAAATGGCTTGGCCAAATCCGGATACTTCCGTCCTACAAGGTATAGCCGATGCGGGACTCGCCGCATTAAAGGCAGATTTCAAGGCGAAGGGGCTTGAAGTGCTCGACGAAGCGTTGCTCGCTAGTCAGCCCACATATCCCAGCATTATCGAAGCATCCGGGCTGACCCAGTTTGGCGACTACATGGTTGGCAATATCACTGACAACACGACCAAAGGTGACACCAATGGCGGCAATGCCAAAATCGTCAGCGCCTCAGGATTGAAGGCCTATAACCACTCATTATTTGAGGGCGGCCAATGCTGTTATGTTTATGGAAAAGGCTATCCATCGAGCAAATTATATTATGTTCCGGGCCATGAAACCGCGATTGCCAAGGCGCTGGATTGCGTCGTCGTAAAGGCATGGCAGTTTATCAATTTTACCGAAGTATCAGCAAAGAGCGGGACGGAACGTGCGACCGTGAATTATAACGCATCGGCACGATCAGTTGTGCGTTTACGGGAGGAAAAATCCCGACTGGCTTTCCGTTTGCCAGTTAGCGCCAATATCAAGAAAGTCGCTAAGGGATTGCCGCCAAAGGACGGCGACGTTGTTGTGGCGCTTAACAAGCCGGTAATCATCGGTTCGGAATATTACACAATTTATGATGCGGGTGATCGCATGTCACTTGCCGGTACGCAGCATTTAAACTTTGGCGTAACACTGAGCGACGCGTCGGCCTATAAAAAGGATGTTGGTCAAGCGATCAGCAGCACTTTGAGCGGGCTGGTTGGAGCCGCGCTGGGGCGATAAGCTAAGGGAAATTGAAATTGATCAAAATGTCTCAATAGAATTTCAAAACACTCTTCGTCCTGTTGGTATTTGCAAGCATCTCAACGCAATAGGCTTATGGTGACGACTTAAGGTGAAAGTGCGCTTAATTATTCTTGAATTACAAATTACGGTGCCGCCGCACCCACCCCCTTATTTCCTTCTTTCCCCTTTGCGCCTTGCGCGCTGTTGAGCGTGCGCTGAATCTGCGCTTTATTGCATTGCTGCGCCGTGATGAGATTTTCTTAAAAGGGCAGAAGGAAAAAAGGGTGAAAGAATATTAGAGATGGGGGCAAGATGAGCCCACCGTTCGCGCTGTGTCCCGGCGGGCCGCTGCCCGGGGACTTGTAAAGAACCTATGCTTCGCCCTTCGGCAAACTCAGGGCCTCGCACGAACGGTTAGGTATTACTCCGCCTATTGTTTTAAGCCCCCTATTCCGCCGCTTCCATCATTTCCACGCTTTGCGGTCCGCGAATAAGCCCGCCGGGCGTTGGCCCCTGCATCACGCCGTCGCGGAATGTCACTACGCCCGATTTGATCGTGGCGACATAGCCGTCGGCTTTTTGCAGCAATCGTTTGCCGCCCGCGGGCAGATCGAATGCCAGCCATGGCTTGCCCAGCTTGATCGCGTCCATATCGATCACGTTGACGTCGGCCATATATCCCGGTTTCAATATGCCGCGATCATTCAGGCCATAAAGCCGCGCGGTGTCATAGCATTGGCGTTTGACCGCGTTTTCCAGCGTGATGCGCTTTCCATCGCGGTCGCGGACCCAGTGTTGCAGCATGAATGTGGGGCTGGCCGCGTCGCAGATTGTGCCGCAATGCGCGCCGCCATCGGACAGGCTGTTGACGCAATCGTCGCTGATTTGCAGGTCTTCCAAAAAGTTCAGATTGCCGTCGCGGTAATTCAGGATCGGGAAATAGATAAAGCCTTTGCCGTCGTCCTTCATCAGCAAGTCATAGGCATATTCATCGGGCGATACGCCCGCTACGCCCGCGCGCGCCATGATGCTCTCGTCCATTTTCGGCTCGTAATTGAAATCTTCATCCATCTCGAATTGGACAGGCCAGCCGCCCGCGACGATGCGCAGAAAATCGGCAATGTCGCTTTCGGGGATGACGCTTTCTTCTGCCAAGAGCCGCGCCTTGAACGCGGGATCGGACAGTTGTGCGTATTGATCCGCCCATGGCAGCGCGTCGATTTCCGCCCAAGCTGGTTTGAACTTGAACGGATGAACGGTGCCCTGCCACGCCATGATGATGCCATTACCGCGCAGCGCAATTTGCGCCACGATATTGGCGCCATTGTCGTTCTGCGCGCGCATCTCGCTGATCTGTTCCTCCAGCGGCAATTCCTTGGCAATGGATTGCAACGCGGCAAAGGTAACGGGCAGACCGGTTTCGCGGCTAAGCGCGCCCATCCAGCCGAATTCATCCCATTCGCGTTTCATGTCGCTGGCCATTTCAAACACGCCGTATCCCACGCGGCCCATGGCGCGGCCAATCGCGATCAATTCTTCGGATGTGGCGGTGGTTCCGGGGACCAGCTCGCCGTCGATGGATTTGTGCAGTACTGTGCGGCTGGTGGAAAAGCCCAATGCGCCTGCGCGAATGCCTTCCTCCACGATGCGCGACATTTCGGCGATGTCATCGGCGGTGGGGATTGCGCCCGGCATCTCACGGTCGCCCAGCACATAGGCGCGGACTGCGCCGTGTGGAACGTGGGTGGCAACGTCAACGGTGCGCGGCAATTCTTCCAGTGCGGTAAGATATTCGGGGAAGGTTTCCCAATTCCACTTCATCCCCTCGGCCAATGCCGTGCCGGGAATATCCTCGACACCTTCCATCAAGCTGATCAGCCATTCGTGGCGGTCGGGACGTGCAGGAGCAAAGCCGACGCCGCAATTGCCCATGACCACGGTGGTAACGCCGTGCCAGCTGGACGGGGCCATTTCGGCGTCCCATGTCGCTTGGCCGTCATAATGGGTGTGGATGTCGACGAAGCCGGGGGTGACGATTTTGCCGGTCGCGTCAATCTCTTTACGGCCCTTGGTCTCGACATTGCCGACGCGAGTGATAAGTCCACCGTCAATTGCCACATCGGCGGCAAATGGCTTTGCGCCTGTACCGTCAACCACCATCCCGCCGCGAATTACCAGATCATGCATTTCGACTCTCCTCAGTTCTCTGAACCAAGGCGTATCATATTTAACCGGATGATTAAAGCGCGTGTTTGCGGCTCTTATTCGGCTGGTTCAGCCTGAGCTTGCGCGCCACGAATGCGCTGCCCGGCAAAGCGCCCTGCCCACGCGATCAAGCGCGGTATCGGCGCATTGCGGTCCATCCATGCACTGTATGCCTGATAGTCCGGGTCCGCCATCAAGTGCTTTTCCTCGGTCTTTGCGCGCCAAAAATAAATGCCGCTGACCAAGGCAATTATTACCGTGTTGCGGATCATATCGACCTTGCTGCCACTGGTTACAAGGAACGGCATCGACGCAAGCCACCAATAAGCGTTCTTGCTCAAATAAGCGGGGTGCCGCGTCCAGCTATAGGGGCCATGCGTCAATATTCCGCGGTTTGTCAGGTTTGAAAACCGGATTCCGAATGCCACGGTTGCCCAAGCATAGATACCGGTTAGCACGGCCAATATTGCGCCCCAAATATACAGCAAAGCGGGGTAATCAGCGAACCAGTAATCCCATTCGCGGGTGTTGATGTGATAATTCAGCAAGCCGCTGTCATTCATTAATATGAACGGCGGGTAGCACAGTAATGCGGCCATCCAACCGCCCAAATAAGGATTGGCGGTCCTGATATGGGCATCAAACGGCTTCATCGTAATCATGTAGCCCACTGTGGCAATCTGTACGTCAACCAGGAACATCAAGCCGATCAGTGCGGTTGCAAGCGTCACCGGGTTTGCCGCTATGCCGGAAAAATCGGTGGTGACCGCGTTTTGAAATCCGCCAGGAATAATCGAGATCATAAAGGCGAGGAAAAAGCCCTTTACCGCCCATGCGCGCAAATGGTGGAGGATTTCATCTTTGTCCCAGTCATCGCGTCCCGCCAGCCAAGCTCCGAAATGCCAAGATCCATCGTGGCGATCGATCAGATAGCGGTCAAGCCAGACCACATAAGGCACCGCCAACAGCACCAACGGGATGATCGCCATCTGGAAAATTTCCATCGAAAATTCAAACCCGTTCCGCCAGTAAAAGCGGAAAATGCAGTAAATTGTCGCGATGATCGCCCATGTCGCCCACAGCCCGGCAATTTTCACGATGCTGTCGTCGAGAACTTCGCTGATCGGGCGTTTTAGCGACCAATCGATGCCCGTGGATTTCCGCAAATGCACTTTGTCGACCAGGATTGACCAGAGCAACATCGGCACACCGCACATCACCACCGATATGAGCGCAGAGTAACGGCCATCGGCTGTCTTGGGATACACGCCGCCGAATTCGGCAAGCATCGGAAAGTTGATCGCCTCTGCAATCACGCCAAAATTGCGCGCGATCATAACGGCGGTAATCAGTCCCAACAGCCCGCAAATGCCCACACCGTGGCTGACAGCGGAAACGGGCCGGGGGTCGGCCACACTGGATTTCAGATTTTTCACTATATTGCCAGTAACGGCAATTGGTTAAAAACCGGTGAGAGTTACAGCTTCCCGCGTTTACCCAATAATTTCAACCGCAGAGCATTCAGCTTGATGAACCCTTCGGCGTCCTTTTGATCATAAGCCCCCGCATCATCCTCAAACGTCACGACCTTTTCGCTGTACAGGCTGTTCGGCGATTTGCGACCAACGACGCTGGCATTGCCTTTATACAGTTTCAGCCGCACCGTACCCGATACCAACGTTTGGCTATGGTCGATGGCGGCTTGCAACATCTCGCGTTCCGGGCTGAACCAGAAACCGTTATAGATCATCTCGGCATATTTAGGCATCAGTTCATCTTTCAGATGCGCCGCGCCGCGGTCCAGTGTAATGCTTTCAATGCCGCGGTGTGCGCGGGCATAGATCTCACCGCCGGGCGTTTCATACATGCCCCGCGATTTCATGCCGACGAAGCGGTTTTCCACCAGATCGAGGCGCCCGATGCCGTGTTTGCGGCCAAGGTCATTGAGAGCCGCCAGCAAAGTCGCCGGGCTCATCGCCTCGCCGTTCAACGCAATCCCGTCGCCGCGTTCGAAATCGATGGTTATATACTCGGGCGTATTGGGCGCATCCTCCGGATTGACGGTACGCGAATAGACATAATCGGGTGTCTCATCCCACGGATCCTCCAACACTTTGCCCTCTGACGAGGTGTGCAGCAAATTGGCATCGGTGGAAAATGGGCTTTCGCCGCGCTTGTCCTTGGGGACCGGAATTTGATGCTGTTCGGCCCATTCGATCAGGCGGGTGCGGCTCGTCAAATCCCATTCGCGCCACGGGGCGATCACCTTGATATCGGGGTTCAACGCATAGGCCGAAAGTTCAAACCGCACCTGATCATTACCTTTGCCCGTCGCCCCGTGCGCAATAGCATCTGCGCCGGTTTCAGCCGCTATCTCGATCAGGCGTTTGGAAATCAATGGCCGTGCAATCGACGTGCCGAGCAGATAATCGCCCTCGTACCGCGCATTGGCGCGCATCATCGGGAACACGAAATCGCGGACAAATTCCTCCCGCAAGTCGTCGATGTAAATGTGGTGGTCGGGAACGCCCATCAGCACAGCCTTTTCGCGCGCGGGCCCCAATTCCTCACCCTGCCCCAGATCTGCGGTAAAGGTCACAACTTCGCAGCCATATTCAATTTGCAGCCACTTCAGGATCACGCTGGTGTCGAGGCCGCCCGAATATGCGAGGACCACTTTTTTGATATTATCTTTCATGGGGGCACTTTCCAGACAGGCAATTCGTTTCGGGGCGCGACTATCAGGGTGGACGCATACGCGCAACAGCGTATAATGATAGACACGAGGCTCATATGGCAAATGCTCCGAATAAGACAGCACCCACAAACGCCGACGTCGCTGAATTTATCGCGAAAATTGAACCTGCGGCAAAGCAAGAGGCGGCAAACGTGCTTCTGGAGCTATTCGACAAAGTTACCGGCCACCCAGCCAAAATGTGGGGTCCTTCGATCATCGGTTTTGGCAGCTATCACTATAAATACGAAAGCGGACGCGAAGGCGACAGTGCCCGAACCGGATTTTCACCGCGCAAAGCAAAGATCGTAATCTATTTGTTGGGCGGCTACAGCAATCCGGCGACCCAGAAAAAGATGGATGACTTGCGCGACCGGTTGGGCAAACATAGCGTTGGAAAAAGTTGTCTTTATATCAATAAATTAGCTGATATAGATTTGGACATATTGGAACAAATGATCCGGATCGACAAAGCGTATATGGATGATCGCTACCCCGAAAAAGCGAAAAAATTGTAGCGGCGAAAGATGATGCGGTAACGAATTTCACGGCGCGCGCGAACATGCAAATAACAAGCAGCTGTTTAGGGTCAGGACCGGTCATGCGCGTTCATCGTTTTTCAATCTCGTTATTAATGGCACCGATGTTGCTGATGTCGTGCCAGCAGGCCGAGTTGAGCGGCAAGGCGAAAGCCGCCGCACCATTGGCGGCGAAACAAAGCAGCACTGGACCAGTCGTCGTTGAACTGTTTCAAAGCCAAGGCTGTTCATCATGCCCACCGGCTAATCTTGCATTGAATGCAATCGCAGATCGAAGCGATGTAATCGCGCTGAATTTTTCTGTGACATATTGGGATCGCCTTGGCTGGAAAGATATTTTCGGTGATCCGAAATACACCCAGCGCCAATATGATTACGCCGCAGCGCTGGGCGACAGAAATGTCTACACGCCGCAAGTTATCTTAAACGGCAAACGAGCGATAATCGGCAATCGGCCTGGGGAGATTGATCGCGCCGTTGCCGCGACATCAGGATTGTCGCGCGGCCCTGTAATTTCGGGCAATATAAATACCGTAACTGTTGGCGCTGGCACCGGTAAAGCCGTGGTTTGGCTGGTCAGATATGATCCCCGACTTCAAAACGTCGCGATCAAATCAGGGGAAAATTCGGGCCGTAATTTGGCGCACAAAAATATTGTACGCCAACTGGTTAAACTGGGCGAATGGAATGGCAAAGCGGCAAGCTACACGCTTCCGGCATTGCCATCGGACGTTTACAAGTCGGCCGTGTTAACGCAGCGACCCGGCGGCGGTGCAATTTACTCGGCGCGTATATTATAGAACGAAATGATATTAGAATGGACATGGCCGTTCGATCTGTCTCCCGGCTGCTTGAACGGAGAGGGAGTTATTTTGCGGTGTCACTCCCTAAAAGGCGCAAAGGAACCGCGCACCTGCTGCCATTTCAATAGCTTCACCTGCGCCAGCGGTCAGACACTCGCCGACGCTGCCGATATCATTGCCGGTACCAACATTGCCTGACAACGGCACGATCCATCGCATTTGATTGTTCGGCAACTGTTCGAGCACGTCGGCGCTGTCCACCAACCAGAGCGAGAAATGCGGGCTTGTCGCCAAGCGTCCACCACGTATTTCATTACCGGAACGGGCATCTGTGTAAGGCGTCGCCACCGAAACTGCGATACCGTCATCCAAATGCAATTCCCGCACTTTGCCCTTGTCCAGCCTGCCATAATCATACAGGCGATAGGTTATGTCAGCATATTGTTGGACCTCAACGAGCGTAATCCCTGCGCCAATGGCATGCACCGTGCCTGCTGGAACATAAAAATAGTCACCCGCGTGGACAGGTTTCCAATCCATCAAATCTTCGATACTGCCGTCGATCGCGGCGGCGCGAAGCCGTTCTGCTGTAACCGGCTGCTTCGTACCCAAACCGAGCACTGCGCCCGGCAAAGCATCGACGATGTACCAGCATTCCTCCTTGCCCGACTTTAGCCCGCGTTCCGTTGCCTGATTGTCATCGGGATGGACTTGGATAGACAGTTTTTCCGACGTAAACAGCCATTTCACAAGCAACGGAAGCTGCGTTTCGGTGCCGTCATCATACCATATTTCGCCGACTTTCATACCCGGCGGCGTGTGAAAAGCGGCTGGCACGTCATCGCGCCCCCACGGTTTTTCAACCATATGTTTCGTCAATTTCATCATTAGCTAACTACACCAACAATGTTGCGGTTACATGTAATTTTTTCCTTTTGTGTAAGGCAATCTGTCGCTAGGGCGTGGTCAATAGATAATCTCCCCAGGCCCCAAAATGAAAAACGGAGCCATTAAATGACACAATATGTTGAACGCGCAGGTCTGCAAATTGCAGAGCCACTGGCGAAATTTGTCGAAGCCCTCGCCCTACCAGAAACAGGCATCAAGGCAGATGTTTTATGGTCTGGATTGGCGACGATGTTGGCAAAGTTTGGACCGGCAAACAGAGCGTTGCTCGACCGGCGCGACGATTTGCAAGCGCAAATCGATAGCTGGCACAAAGCCAATCCCGGTGCAATTTCAGACATGGCTGCATATCAGCGGTTTCTGACTGACATTGGCTATCTGGTCCCTGAACCTGCACCGTTCCAGATCGGCACCGAAAATGTCGATGCCGAAATCGCAGCGATGGCGGGGCCGCAGTTGGTCGTACCATCGCTCAACGACCGCTTTGTCCTGAACGCCGCCAATGCGCGATGGGGCAGCCTGTACGATGCGCTTTATGGCACGGACGTGCTTGATGTGCCGCCGGCCCAAGCGGGTGGATATGATCCGGCGCGCGGCGCTGCCGTAATACAGCGGGCCAAAGAATTTCTGGATCAAGCCGTTCCTTTGGCATCCGGTACTTGGTCGGAACTGGGCGATCCATCGGGCGGAATCACCATCGCAAACCCCGTCCAATATGTGGGAAAAAGTGAAACCGGCCGACTGTTTCGTAACAACGGACTGCATATCGAGGTTGTGTTTGATACCAGCCACCCGATTGGCGCAAATGATCCTTCCGGTATCGCCGATGTTATATTGGAATCGGCGCTCTCGACGATTATCGACTTGGAAGATTCGGTGGCAGCGGTGGATGCCGATGACAAGGTGCTGGGTTATACCAACTGGCTTGGATTGATGCGCGGAGATTTAGCTGCCACCTTTGAAAAAGGCGGAGCAACGATATCACGCACACCAAATGGCGACCGCACCTACACCGCGCCGGACGGCGCAAATTTCACGTTGCACGGGCGCAGCTTGATGTTCGTGCGCAATGTCGGCCATTTGATGACCAACCCGGCGGTGTTGCTGCCGATGGCAGCGAGGCACCCGAGGGAATACTGGACGCGTTGTTCACGTCCCTGTGCGCGCTTCATGACGTGAAAGGTCTTGGGTCACTGTGCAACAGCCGCACCGGATCAATCTATATAGTTAAGCCCAAAATGCACGGCCCCGAAGAATGCGCCTTCACCAACGAACTTTTCGATGCGGTCGAAGATGTGCTCGGCCTTGCGCGCCATACCGTCAAAGTCGGGGTTATGGACGAGGAACGCCGCACCAGCGCCAATCTGGCCGCCTGTATCCATGCGGTCAAAGATCGGATTGTATTCATTAACACCGGCTTTCTCGACCGCACCGGCGACGAAATGCACACCAGCATGTTTGCAGGCGCGATGATCCGCAAAGCAGATATGAAGGCATCCAGCTGGATCGCCGCTTACGAGTCCCGCAATGTGCAAATAGGTTTAGCCTGTGGCCTGTCTGGCAAAGCGCAGATTGGCAAAGGCATGTGGGCCGCGCCCGACATGATGGCCGACATGATGGTGCAGAAAATCGGCCATCTAAAGGCGGGTGCCAACACCGCTTGGGTGCCCAGTCCGACCGCTGCGACGCTGCACGCGGTGCATTATCATCAATATGACGTTTTTGCGCGGCAAGTGGAATTGGCCGAACAGACAATTCCGTCGCTCGAACCCTTGCTGACAATTCCTGTCGCCGCGCGTGGGCACAATTGGTCCGATGAAGAGGTACGGCAGGAACTGGAGAACAACGCGCAAGGCATATTGGGCTATGTTGTGCGTTGGATCGATCAGGGAATTGGTTGCTCCAAAGTACCCGACATCCACGACATCGGCTTAATGGAAGACCGCGCCACGTTGCGAATTTCGTCACAGCATATGGCCAATTGGATGCTGCACGGCGTTGCAACTGCTGAACAAGTTGATGCCGCATTGACCAAAATGGCGGCAAAGGTCGACGCGCAAAATGCAGACGATTTGTTCTATGAGAAACTGACGCCGGACAGCATCGCATTTCGAGCGGCGCGGGCATTGGTATTTGAAGGCCTAGTACAGCCCAATGGTTACACTGAACCATTGTTGCATAAATTCAGACGGCAGAAAAAAGCAGGCTAATTCCCGGCTTGCGGCTTGTCCGGTGTGGCAAGCCGGCTTGCAAAAACGGTTGCCGCTGCATCGAAGGCGGCATGACTTGATCCGGGTGTTTTGCGTACTCGCAAGTATCGTTGCCGTGCCGATGCGTCGTTGCCAAAAATCTGGTCGAGCCTTGCCGTCAAATAGGTATTTGGTGACGCGGACCAACTATTGGAGCCAGCCGATTGCGGTTCGAATTGCAGTGGATTGGTCAGCAATTGTGTCGCCGGTCTGTTGTCAATTTCCCAAGTAGTACCATGGTCGATAAAGTTATTCAGCCGGTACCAGATGTAACTGCCAAATGTGGTTTGAACCTGAGCACGGACATGGCCGCCAAAAGCCATTTCATGCATCGGTTTCGTCCGCTGCGCTGCCAAACTGTCGGCGGGTGACAGCACCGCTGGTTCACGCAATAGATATGTCACGCGGGCGGGCTCCGCTGTGAAGATCTGGATTTGCGGCGACCAGATATCAAAATAGAGCCATTGCTTGCGCTGCTTTGACCAAGCGCGGCCGAAACTATGGCCATTATCGGGCGAATCGCCATCAACCGCGATCATATCCACCCGGCCAAAATCATGCGCCAACAGTAAAGCCGCCGACGCATTTACGCCGGTACATTTGCCCAGCCCCGTCAACACAGAAGAAGACAAAATCGTTTCGTGTGGTACCTCAATCTGGTTTGCCAGCAGGGGCTTTATCTGTGCCAACCGATTGCGCATCATGGCCACATCATCAATATCTGCAGGTTGTATTTCACGGTCATGCAGATGGGCAACGACGCTTTGTTCAACCTTTAAACTGACCAGCCGTTTGACAAAGCCTGATGCGCCAGCATAACGATCATTCTGTTGATTGATCAACCAGCCGCCTGCATGTTCTGCGATGAAATAGATAACTGGCCTTGGCAGCGGTCGGTACAGTATTTGCCACGCCAATAAAGCGAGCGCCAACACCGCAACAACTGGCCGCCAGCGTGAACGCTTTTTGCCGGTGGCAATCTGGTGAATCGGGGCAATGTCGCAATTGCTTGGCAACAATTTCGAGCTCCTTGTTGGCCGCTAACTGGTAATTGCAAGCATTGCGTATTGCATAATTTGGTGACCAAAATGATAATAGGTGTCAAATAAAATGACGCTTTGCGGTCAAATTTGCGCGTCGATAAACCTTTCCGCATCCAGTGCCGCCATACATCCGGTACCGGCGCTGGTGACAGCCTGACGGTAAATATGGTCCATCACATCGCCGCATGCAAAAACCCCCGGCACGCTGGTTTCGGTGGCTTGACCGGTCAAACCGCTGCGCACTTTAATATACCCGCCCGCCATATCGAGATGGCCTTCAAAGATGCTGGTGTTCGGCTTGTGTCCAATGGCAATGAACACACCGTGCAACGTCACATCTTGCGTTGCACCATCCGCCACCGCTTTGATCCGCATTCCGGTGACACCGCTGGCATCGCCCAAAACTTCGTCAAGCGTGTGGTTCCACATGATCGTAATCTTGCCCTCTTTTTCGCGGGCGAACAGCCGGTCTTGCAAGATTTTTTCGGCTTTCAACTTATCGCGGCGATGGACCAAAGTGACGTGGCTGGCGATATTGGCGAGATACAGCGCCTCTTCAACCGCGGTGTTGCCGCCGCCGATCACTGCGACGGGTTTATTGCGATAGAAAAACCCGTCACATGTCGCGCATGCCGATACGCCCTTGCCCATGAAAGCGGTTTCAGACGGCAGGCCCAGATATTGCGCACTTGCCCCGGTTGCGACGATAACGGCGTCGGCGGTATAATCGCCTGCCCCGCCAGTCAGCGTAAACGGCCGCTTTGAAAAATCCACTTTCTCGATATGGTCATTTTCAATCCGGGTACCGAACCGCAACGCATGTTTGCGCATCCGTTCCATCAATTCAGGGCCCTGCACGCCATCATCGTCGCCGGGCCAATTGTCGACGTCGGTTGTCGTCATCAACTGCCCGCCAACCTCCACTCCGCTGATAATCATTGGTGTCAAGTTGGCGCGCGCGGCATAAACGGCGGCGCTGTAACCCGCCGGGCCTGAACCTATAATGATGACAGGGGCATGGCGATCATTTGTCATGAAATTTCCTATGTTGCGAATCCTTGGAATCGCGACATAGGGATTATGTCTATAACGGCCAAGTGACTTGTCCTTTGATCGGCAATAAATGGGCTTCCCATCGCGCCAACGGCAACCTAATAAGCGCCGAGTTAGAATCAACAGGTTGGAGTAATCAATGCCTAAAATCACCGTAATTTCCCGCGAAGGCGAAGCCCGCGAAGTCGAAGGCGAAAATGGCCTGACTTTGATGGAAGTTATTCGTGACAATGGCTTTGATGAATTGCTCGCTCTATGTGGCGGTTGCTGTTCATGCGCGACGTGCCATGTCCACATCGACCCTGCCTTTGCCGACAAGTTGCCGGCAATGGGCGAAGATGAGAATGATCTACTGGATAGCACCGATCACCGCAGCGACACATCGCGGCTTTCTTGCCAGATTCCGGTCACCGACGCGATTGATGGCTTGATCGTGACGATTGCTGCCGAAGATTGAATGCGAGCTCGGCGCGAAGGCCGGGGTACACAAACACGTTCGAACAAATTGACTCGTCATTGCGAGCGGAGCGAAGCAATCCAGAGCAGCTTACACCTGCTCTGGATTGCTTCGTCGCTTCGCTTCTCGCAATGACAATTCAATTTGTTCGAATCTCGCGCTAGCAGCCTGCGGCAGCAATCTAACCTCTTTGCGCGCTGGTCACGCTTTCTTCTAATACCGGATAACCATGGCCGTCTGGCAAACAGATATATTGGTCATCGCCGCGCTTTTCGATGTACGTCGTAATCAGCTTGACCGGAAAGTCGGCGGCGTGGGCAACGGCGTGATCAAAACTGTTGAACAACGCCAGCCGTTCTAGGTTGCGGCGCGTTGGAAAGATGATCTTCACTTCCCTCCGGGCGGCGCGTTCCAATACACCCGATGCGGTTTCCCAAAACAGTGAAGTATTTTCGGTATTGTCGACCTGCGCTTTCAATTGCACGGGGCCGGCATCGACCAGATAAAATCGGGTATCGAAGATCCGGCTTTCCATGCCCGGCGGACGCCAACGCGCCCATGGGATCAGCGCATTCATATCAGGAAGCCAGTCATAGGTTTTGCAAATATCCGATATTGTCTTGCCGTCATGCAGCGCGGCGCGCGCATCGGCGCAGTCCGCCGGATCGGCTACTCCCAATAGCCCAAGCGCCAAGCCTGCTTCTTCCAAAGTTTCACGTATAGCTGCCAGCCGTGCCGCGGCTTCCTCTTCCACCAGCTCGACATGCCCTGCGGCGATCAATTCGCGGGCATAGTCAAAATCGGCTGTATCGATGCGTCCACCCGGGAATACCGCCGCACCGCCCGCAAAAGCCATCGCTTTAACTCGCTCCACCATCAACAACAATGGCGGCCCTCCGGCAGGATCCCGGTGCATGATTACCATGGTCGCAGCGGGGATGGCTGCTGGCAAGCCGGTTTCATTTTGTTCAGTCATGGTGACGATGAAGCATGGTTTTTTGATGTTTACCAGCGCCGATTGCACAGCAATTCGCAATGCGATTGCGTAAGTAGTTTAATCATGGCAGCTTGCCGTAAAGGAATCGGGGGATGAAAATTGGGCATAATTGAATTGTTAGGATTGGCGACAAGCGTCAGCTTATTGTCTGGATGGCGGCTGTATCTCACGGTCTTTGCCACCGGAATAGCGATGTACAGCGGCTATATTGACCTGCCTGAGAACCTGAAAATGCTCGATGCGCTCGGCAATCCATGGGTTATCGGAATTGCCGGGATTGGCGCAGTAGCAGAATTTTTTGCCGACAAGGTTGCTTGGCTCGACAGCATCTGGGACGGATTGCACACGATCATCCGGCCCTTGGGTGGCGCGCTGCTGACTTTGGCGGTGATTGACAGCAGCGACCCCACTTGGCAAATCGTCGCGTTCTTGCTGGGCGGAGGCGCGGCATTTGCCAGCCACGCCACGAAGGCGGGCGCACGCGCGGCGGTGAACACCAGCCCCGAACCCGTCAGCAACGTGCTGCTTTCCACCGCAGAGGACGTTGTGACTGGCGGACTGCTTGCGCTGACCTTCGCCAATCCGGTTGTCGCGGCGGTGATTGCAGTATTGCTGTTGACGCTCACAATGTGGGGTTTGTGGAAGGTTTACCGGATGTTCAAACGTTTCGGATCACCGCCGCCTGCTGAGCTGAAATAGCATTAATTCCTATATTTCACTGTGGATTACGTAGCGCAATAACCAGTTGCATTTTTATATCATTCGCATAATTCTTTTCATTCGAATCAGGAATAGGGGGCCGCGCATGAAAAAATCAGACATTATTTACATCATAGCGGCTGCCGCAGCTGTGTCCGCTTGTGGTGGCGGTGATACGTCTGGCGGCGGTGTGGTAATCACGCCGCCACCTGCTCCGCCTCCCCCTCCGCCACCTCCGCCGCCGCCGCCGCCGCCGCCGCCACCAACAAGCGCGAATGCCGACCTTATCACATTGGCAAGCAGCGAAAGCTTCACCAACAACGCTGTCACGGGAAGCGCGAGCTATCCTAAAACGGGGAGTCGCTGGTACATCAAGTGCGTCCGGCGTTGGCCTGACTGTGATCTACGACGCACCTAGCCGAACTTACACAATCACCGATCCGGCCCGTTCCCAAAGCTTTGCTGCGGCAACGCGCGATGCGGCAACCAGCACGGCGCAACAAGATGTGTTCAAAATCGTCAATGGCGATGTCACCGACACACTGACATTAAGCAAGGCTGCGACATCGGGCAAATTGACCTATAAGTATGTCGGCTCAGGATTTTGGCAGCGTACGACCGACAACGCGGCGGCAACCAGCGCCTTTATCGACGCATTCACTTATGGCGTTGAGACGACGGACGTAGCGATGCGCCGTACAGGAGCGGCAAGTTATGACGTCGATCTGCTAGGTGTGGTCGCGTACAATGATAATGTATCCCGTATCGAGGGTACGGGAAGCATGTTAGCTGATTTCGAAACTTTCAAAATCGAAACGGGCATTACCAATACTGAATACCCGACCATAGGCGGCAGCAATCCTTTTCCTGCCTTTCAAGGCACAGCGACAATTTCTTCCACCTCAAATGGATTTTCGGGTCCATTCGACATGGGTTTTTTCCGGGCAGGTACTTGGTTAGGGCGATTTTATGGGCCGGATACAAAGGAGGTCGGCGCGACTTTTTTTGCAAAAGATGCTGCGACCGGTCTTTCGACAGTTGGCACTATTACCGGTCGCCACAAGGCCGACAGTCCATCCAAAGCCACTAACAAAAATCTGGTCGACCTGACCAAAGACACCTTCTTCGTCAACGCCGGCGCGTTTGTCGGATACAGCCGGGAGGCAGGCACCAACAAGCTAGTCTTTTATCCCAACGTCGGCGGCGGCGGGGGCTCTTCGATCAGCCTCAACTATAAAGCAGACACACAAACCTATACCTATGGATCAGAGGCTTCGATTTTCAATCCAGTAACAGGCGTCGGTGGTGACTTTAATTTCGGTCCTACACAATTGTCCGCCGCTCTATCTGACTCGCGTTTTAGCACGTATCAAGTCGTCATCAATGGCGTGACAACCACGCTTAAGCTATACAAGCCGGCAGGTTCGAACAGCGAGCTGCAATTAAGCTATACCGGGTTTGGCCACTTCACCAATGTCGGCGCGGCAAGCGGCGGCAACGAAGCAGGTTTTGAACGGTTTTTTGTATATCGTCTGCCGGATAGTTTGGGGGGTGCAGTTGGTGTGCCTCGCACCGGAAGTGCAAATTATGGCGCCAAAATACATGGCATTGCAACTGAAGGGACTGGCACTTTTGCCCATTCATTGAGCGGCGATGCCAGCTTCGCATTCAATTTTGCCAACCAGAATTTCACCGGTTCGATGACACCAACCGGCACCAATCGCGACACAGGAGTGACCCGGAACTGGGGCAGTTTCGACTATAACGGTACTATATTTGGTTTTTCCAACCAGTTCGATGGGCGCATAGTGCAAGGCACAACTGATGTGGGCAGCTTGTTCGGCTGGCTAACGGGACCAGCCGCTGATGAACTCGGTGCCAATTTTGTCGTCGGACCGTTAAACGTTGGACAAATCGGTAATCAGTGGTCCTTGCGCGGCGTTTTGATTGGCAAAAAATGCCCAACCGCTACTCCTTGCTGATCAGATGACGGTTCGATAGCAGCGCAAATAATGCCTACGATGCTGCGCCTGCTTACCACGTTGACGGTGGCCGCAATACCATTGGCGGCAGCGCAAGCTGCACCAATGGCCCAAGAAGATCCCGGCAGCATAACAGGGATATCCGCTGTCCAGCTTTTTGAAGTGGCCGAAAAGGCCAGGGCCGAAGGCGATACAGATACTGTTTTCGCGGTTTACACAGCATTGGGCAAAGACCCAGATATCGAGGTCCGGACAGAGGCCCGGTTTCGTCACGGGCAAATTCTGGCCGGGCAGAAGAAGTTTGTCGATGCCGCAATATTGTATCGCGCCATACTCGATGAAAAACCTGATGCACAGCGTGTGCGGCTAGAGCTGGCTTATGTTATGGCACAATCGGGCAATCTTGGCGCGGCACAGCGCGAATTACGGCTCGCCCAAGCAGGCGGTTTGCCGCCCGATGTGGCCAGGCTAATCGATCAATTTACCAATGCATTGCGCGCGGGAAAGCCTTACGGCGCATCCGTGGAAATCGCGCTTGCCCCCGATAGCAACATTAACCGGGCGACCAAGTCGGAGACATTAGATACGGTCTTTGCACCCTTTGACTTGAGCGACGACGCCAAAGCGCAATCGGGGCTGGGTTTGACGGTCAAAGGGCAAGCCTATTTCCGCACAGGGATCGACAAGCGTTCACAACTGCTGGTGCGTTTTTTGGGCAGTGCTGACCTTTACCGCAAGCGCCAGTTTAATGACGTCTCGCTTGGCGTCCAAGCGGGGCCCGAAATGCGGTCGGGCAAGGACCGGATCAATGTGTCGCTCGGTTACACGCAGCGCAGCTTCGGCGGTACGGCCTATTCAAACATCATCAACGCATCGGTAAATCTGGTCCACCCACTCGGCAACAAAGCGCAGGGAAATATCGGTGTAACGATTAGCGATTTTAACAATCGCCAGAACAATTTGCAGGACGGAACCATTTACAGCGCCAACATCGGCTATGAACGTGCATTTTCCAGCCGCTTTGGTGCCGGGTTTAGCGTCGCGGCGGTCAGGCAGGCGCTGGCTGATCCTGGCTATGCCACGGCGTCCGGCGCATTTAATCTTTTCGGCTTTCGCGAAGTTGGCAAGACGACATTGGTCGCCTCTGCCAGTTACAGCCATTTAGAGGCGGATGCGCGGCTGTTTCTTTTTCCCCGTCGCCGTATTGATGATCGTTACACGGCAAGTGTTGGCGCTACATTTCGCCAAGTTCAATATAAAGGCTTTGCGCCGGTTGTCCGCCTTGAATACGAACGCAACGAAAGTACGGTCGGATTGTATGGTTACAACCGTCTGGCTGGCTCGATAGGAGTGTCCCGAGCATTTTGACTTTACCAGCCGATGGCAAATCGGCAAAGACCGGTTTCCCAATAGAGCAAATCAACTATCCTGTTGCGCCAAGACGCGATTCTTCAGTTGCGTATTTAGAACAAATCTGGAACAAGTTTTCCCATGAGTTTTACCCATATTAAAGTGCGCGGTGCGCGTGAGCATAACCTCAAAGGCATCGACATCGATTTGCCGCGCGATCAGTTGATCGTGATTACCGGGCTTTCCGGGTCGGGAAAATCGTCGTTGGCGTTTGATACGATCTATGCCGAGGGTCAGCGGCGGTATGTGGAGAGCCTGTCCGCTTATGCGCGCCAGTTTCTGGAGATGATGCAGAAACCCGATGTCGAACATATCGAAGGGCTGTCGCCCGCGATTTCCATCGAGCAGAAAACCACGTCACGCAATCCCCGTTCAACCGTCGCCACGGTGACCGAGATTTATGATTATATGCGGCTGTTGTGGGCGCGGGTTGGTGTGCCTTATTCGCCCGCCACAGGATTGCCGATCACCGCACAAACTGTTACCCAGATGGTTGACAGGGTGATGTTGCTGCCAGAGGGAACACGCGCATTTCTGCTCGCGCCCGCCGTGCAGGGGCGCAAGGGCGAATACCGCAAAGAGCTCGCCGAATGGCAGCGTTCTGGCTATACCCGCGTGCGGATCGACGGTGAATTTTATCCCATCGAAGAAGCCCCGGCGCTCGACAAAAAGTTCAAGCACGACATCGAAGTCGTGGTCGATCGCATCGTCGTAAAGCCGGGCATTCAACAACGATTGGCGGAAAGTTTTGAAGCAGCGTTGAAGCTGGCCGATGGCCTGGCGTTTGTGGATTTGGCCGATGGTACTTTGGCGGAGGTGATGCCGAGCCGCTCCCTTCGGCGAAGCGCGCGCAACATTCAGTCCCCTCCCGCTCGCGGGAGGGGCTCGGGGTGGGCAAGTCTGCCCCCTCTCCGAACGTCCCACCCCTAACCCGCTCCCGCGAGCGGGAGGCGGAACATGAAAGGCACCGGCCTGCCCGCCAACCGCATCGTATTCAGCGAAAAATTCGCCTGCCCGGTATCGGGCTTCACCATTTCCGAGATCGCACCGCGGTTGTTCAGCTTTAACGCGCCGCAAGGTGCCTGCCCCGATTGCGACGGGCTGGGCGAAAGGCTCGAATTTGACCCGCAGCTGGTGGTCCCGAACGAGGCACTCACCCTAAAAAAAGGCGCGGTAGCACCGTGGGCAAAATCCAACCCGCCCAGTCCTTATTATCTGCAAGTGCTGGCCAGCCTGGCCAAGGCCTATGATTTCGGCCTCGACACACCATGGAACGAGTTGCAGCCCGATCAACGGCTGATTATCCTCTATGGCACGGGCGGTATGCCCGTCGAATTGACATTTAAAGACGGACGCAAAGAATACACCGTTCGCAAGGCGTTTGAAGGCGTGATCGGCAACCTCAATCGCCGGATGTTGCAAACCGATAGCGCGTGGATGCGGGAGGAATTGAACAAATATCAGACCGCGATGCCGTGCGAGACTTGTCACGGCGCGCGCCTGAAACCCGAAGCGTTGAGCGTCAAGATTGCGGGTGTCGATATTGCCACGCCAACCAAGATGAGCGTCGGCGACGCGCTGGTCTGGTTCAGCAACGTCGATCAAACTCTGACTAATCAGCAGAAGCAGATTGCCAAGGCAATCCTGAAGGAGATCAACGAACGGCTCGGCTTCCTGAACAATGTCGGTCTCGATTACCTCAACCTTGATCGCACCAGCGGTACATTGAGTGGCGGCGAAAGCCAGCGCATCCGCCTCGCCAGCCAGATCGGCTCGGGACTTTCGGGCGTGCTCTATGTACTCGATGAACCTAGCATCGGGCTTCACCAAAAGGACAATGACCGCCTGCTCGCCACGCTGCGCCGTCTGCGCGATTTGGGTAACACAGTAATTGTGGTCGAACATGACGAAGATGCGATCCGCACAGCCGATTGGGTGGTCGACCTTGGCCCCGGCGCAGGCGTGCACGGCGGCACGGTGATGGCCGAAGGGACGCTGGAGACGATCCTGAAAGCCAAATCGCTAACCGCAGATTATTTGAACGGTACCCGCGAAATCGCTGTTCCAAAGTTGCGGCGCAAGGGCAATAAGAAGAAGCTAACCGTCCACGGCGCGCGCGCCAATAACTTGAAAAACGTCACTGCATCGATTCCGCTGGGCACTTTCACCTGCATCACCGGAGTATCGGGCAGCGGCAAATCCAGCTTTACTATCGACACGCTCTATGCCGCCGCCGCACGCTCCTTAAACGGGGCGCGGGTCATTGCAGGCGCGCATGACAAGATAAGCGGGCTTGAACACTGCGACAAGGTGATCGACATCGACCAGTCCCCGATTGGCCGCACGCCCCGGTCAAACCCGGCGACGTATACCGGAGCATTCACCAACATCCGCGACTGGTTCTCGCAGCTACCGGAAAGCGCGGCGCGCGGGTATAAACCCGGGCGGTTCAGTTTCAATGTCAAGGGCGGGCGGTGCGAAACATGCAGCGGCGACGGCCTGATCAAGATCGAAATGCACTTCCTGCCCGACGTCTATGTGACGTGCGAAGAATGCAACGGCAAACGATATAACCGCGAAACGTTGGAGGTGAAGTGGAAGGGGCTGTCGATCGCCGACGTGCTCGACATGACGGTCGAGGATGCGGTCGAGGTGTTCAAGGCCGTTCCGCCGATCCGCGACAAAATGGCGATGCTGGCAGAGGTTGGCCTTGGCTATGTCAAGGTCGGACAGCAGGCAACGACGCTGTCGGGCGGAGAGGCGCAGCGCGTCAAGCTCGCCAAAGAACTGAGCCGCCGTTCGACCGGGCAGACGCTGTACATCTTGGACGAACCGACCACCGGCTTGCACTTTGAGGATGTCCGTAAACTATTGGAAGTGCTCCACCGTCTGGTTGAGCAGGGCAACAGCGTGGTCGTGATCGAACATAATCTGGACGTCATCAAAACCGCAGATTGGGTCATCGACCTCGGCCCCGAAGGCGGCGTCAAAGGCGGAGAAATTGTCGCAGAAGGCACGCCCGAACAAGTGGCGAAAGAGGCGCGCAGCTATACTGGATTTTATCTCAAACCGATGCTGGCAAAGGCAAAGTAGTCTCGCCCTTTTGGCTTCATCACCACACCGCCGATAACGGATAGAGCAAGACTAACCAGACGAGGCAGCCGATCACAATGCGGCGGTCTCGGGCAAAAATCGCCAGCAGCGACACTGGGAAGAATGACCAGGTAGTGATGATCGTCCGCACGGCGCCCGGTGCGCGCATACCATAAAGGGCAATTACGGTGGCGAGCAGGACGATATTACAAATAAGGACACCGCCTAACACCGTGCGATGATGACGTTCGAAATGTGCGTCGATCGCCTCCCATTCGCCATCTGGAAACACCAATGACGCCGAAACAAAATAAATGGCTGTTACGACAAATCCCCCAAACAACGTGGGCCAGTTAACCGGAATTTGTTCGCGCACCGCCCAGCCATACATCCAAAAGGTGACAACGTCGCAAGATACAAACAGCCCGAGCAATATGGTGGGCCAGCCGATCCGAATAGCGTGGCTGGCCTTCAAAGCCCGCGCAAGCCCGCCCAACCCCTCCGCTAGCGCCAACCCGAGCAACAACCCGAACAGTGTGAAGATGAATTCAAATCCGCTCAAAATATGGCTCCTCCGAAAAAAACGCACCTTGTTTGTCCAGCCACTTTAGTCACGAACAGCGTACACAAAAGGGACGGCTTTGATAGCTCGAACCTCGACATCGTCAACAGCGCTGTCATTGTCCAAGCCTGCAATCAGCGCACGTGGATATGCCTAGCAGAATCAAGGCGCTAAACGCCAAGCATATTCTGACGCCATTTTGTGCGAATTTGCGGCACGCCGGGACGCGGCGACCAACAAAAAACCCCGCCCTGTTGGACGAGGTTTCTTTTGGTCCTCTTGCCTTGCTAGGGAATTTGGGCAAGATGACTCGGGGGCAATATGATTAAGATGCACCGCAATTGTGACAATCGAAGGAACTCTTTAGAATTCCATCTGCTCGACTCTTGTTTTGCGCCTCGTTAAGGCGGCTGGATGTGTGAGCTGCCGAACCCTTTTACCACGTCGACACCCGTGAGCGCCGGACTGAGCATTGTCACAAAAACACTGTCTCTATGCAGCGATAGCCCGCGTTTGGACGCCGAAATTCTGATGGCGCATGCTTTGGGAATTGGCCGATCGGAACTGTTGATGCGTCAGCGTGACCTGACCGTGCCGGATGCGTTCGCGGGCTTTCTATCGCGGCGGATGGCTCATGAACCGGTTGCTTACATCACCGGCGGCCAAGCTTTCTGGGATCTGGAACTGCGCGTTACCCCCGACGTCCTGATCCCCCGCAGCGATAGCGAAACCTTGATCGAGGCAGCGCAGGCGGCGTATGCGGGACGCACCGGCCCTGATCATGTGCTGGATTTGGGAACGGGATCAGGTGCGCTGATATTGGCTGCCTTGTCGGTATTTCCGCACGCGCGCGGCACCGGGATGGATGCCAGCGCGGCGGCGCTGTCAGTGGCGCAGGATAACGCAAAGCGGTTGGGCTTTGCGGACCGCACGGCAATGCAGCAATTAAGCTGGCGGGATGAGGATTGGCAGACACAGCTGAGCGAGCCGTTCGATTTGATCCTGTGCAATCCCCCCTATATCGAAGAGGGTGCGGATTTGGCCCGGCAGGTTTCCGAATATGAACCGCATCCTGCTCTTTTTGCGGGCCGCGAGGGGCTCGATGATTATCGAATCCTGTTGCCTGCTTTGCCCGGGCTGCTGGCACCGGGCGGTACAGCGATATTTGAAATTGGGTACACCCAAGCCGATTCGGTTAGTAATTTGGCAAGCAAATCAGGTCTATCTTCGACTTTGCAGCATGATTTATCGGGAAATCCGAGATGTTTGACTATGCGTACTGGTTAACGCGGCGTTTTTTGCTTGGAATCGCTTGGATCAATCGCTAGAGCGGTATTCGTTACGCAGCATTAATGCTCTTTTTAGGGCGATTGCGCGAAGCCGCCCCCAGCGAACGACGGAGAATTTCAAGGCCAGACGGGCCTTGACGCAAGCCAGACGAGATTATGGCAGGGGCCGATAAACACTTTAATTTGCAACAATGAGGATGGGTCATCCCTAATGAATAATAACCGCCAGCCGAACAATAACAACCGGCGTCGTGGCCGCGGCAACAACAATAGTAACAGCAACCGCCCACAAAGTAACAACAGCAATCGCAATGGCTTTGATTATCAAAACCGCATTGATAACCGCGCCCGCGGCAATGCGAGCCAGATGCTGGAAAAATACAAAAAACTAGCCGCGGATGCCCAGCATAATGACGACCGGGTGAATGCCGAATATTATCTGCAATTTGCCGACCATTATTTCCGCGTGCTTGCCGATTTCAAAAGCCGTCAAGAAGAACGCCGCCCGCAGCGCGACGAAAGCCGCAATGACCGTGAAGAAAACGATCGGCCAGAAAACGACGGTGAAGAGAATTCCGGTCGCGAAGAAAGCTTCGACCGTGACGGCAATTTCAACCGTGACGATCAGAATGATGCGGCGGACAACGCTCAATCCGAAGACAATACTCGGCCCGAAAGCCGTGCACGCGAAGAACGCCCTGCGCGTCAACAGGAACGTGCGCCGCGCAAAGAACGCACCGCCCGGCCGCCGCGCCGCCATCATAGCGAAGAAACGGCCGATGAAGAGCAAAGCGGTAATGCAGAGATGAGCGGACTGGACCTGTCGGTATTGCCGCCTTCGATTTCGATAATCGCAGATGATTTCGAGGAAGCTGCAAAGCCTGCGCGCAAGCCGCGTGCGCGCCGTCCCAAGCCCGAAATTGATACGGAACTATCAACCGCTGCGGAATGATCCGGTTAATCCGCTGGTAATATAGAACAAACTAATCCAGTCTCTGAAAATTCGATTTATACATTGGATTTGGGGAGACTATAATGCGCAAATTGATGCTACTTGGTTTGGGGGGCGCAATTGCCGTTCCGGTCATTCTGTCCCCTGTGTTGGCGCAATCCGGTGGCGGAACCTTGCCGGGCGATGCCACAGCGCAAGGTGATGTCGCAGTAACCATTTACAACAACAATCTGGCGCTGGTGCAAGACATCCGTCAGATGAACCTGCCAGCAGGCACCACCCGGCAAGAATTTCCTGACGTTTCCGCATCAATCCGGCCAGAGACGGTTTCGCTCACCGGCCCAGATTTCGGCATCGTCGAACAGAATTTCGACTATGATTTGCTATCACCGGGCAAGCTGATGGAAAAGGCTGTCGGCCAGACCGTAACGTTGCTTCGCACCAACCCGGCAACTGGCGCAGAAACGCGCGAGCGCGCCAAAGTGCTGGCCGCAAATGGCGGCGTTGTCATTCAAATCGGCGACCGGATTGAGGTGCTGCGCGATGACGGCCTGCCCGTGCGCGTGATATTCGACAAAGTGCCCTCCAATCTGCGCGCCAAACCGACATTATCGGTGACACTGGATTCGACGCGCGCCGGAACGCGGCCTATGACGTTGAGTTACCTGACCACAGGGCTGGGTTGGAAAGCGGATTATGTTTCGCTGTTCGATGAAAAAGCGGGCACGATCAACATGCAGGGCTGGATCACGCTCAGCAATTCGACGGGCACGACATTTTCAAATACCGAAACCTTGCTGGTCGCGGGTGAAGTGGGTCAGGTCCAGCAAGGGTATAACCAAAGCTATGGCCGCAACCAATATGGCGGACAACCGAAACCCCAAGGCAACAACATGGGTACCGAAACCGGAAGCCGCGAACAATTGGGCGATTTCTATCTCTATCCGATCAAGGGCCGCACCACGATTGCCAATGCCCAGACCAAGCAGGTCAGCTTTCTCGACGTGATCGGGGCAAAGGCCGCTAAGGCGTATGAATATCGCAACGAATGGATGGGCGCGCCGGGCGAAGCGCAAAGCGCGGCAACGGTATTGAAATTCTCCAATTCACGGCAAGGCGGCGTCGGCGATGCCCTGCCCGCTGGCACAGTTCGCGTGTATATGAAAGACGCGCGCGGACAGGCACAGTTCATCGGCGAGAACTCTATCGGCCACACGCCGGGCGGATCGAACCTGGCGTTGAAAACGGGCGAGGCATTTGATGTTAAAGTGCAGCCTTTCGTCGAAAAGCGCGAAGTGATCAAATCCGACGAATGGGAACGCAGTGTTCGGTATCGGATCACGAATTCCGATGGCAAATCGCAAACGGTAACGGTCGACACCCAAAAGGAATTTTGGCGCACCACGATGAAATATCTGGTGACCAATGCCAAGTCTGCTCCGGTGACCGTGGACGTGATCCAGTCCGGCCTGAACCGTTATTGGTATTGGCCCGATGACCGCGTGGTTAGTGAAACGATCAAGGGCGAACAGTTGAACGCCAATGAACGGATATGGAAAGTCCTCGTCCCGGCCAATGGCGAGACGACCGTGACCGTTGTGTTCGATACGCGGTACTGATCGCGCGCACGATGCGGCTTTGGCCTGCCTTGATATTGTTGCTGATTGCGGCTCCGGCTGCGGCGCAAACCGTTGTCACGTCACCAACGCCGCAATCGGTGGCGGTTTCTCTGTACCGCAACCCTGACCGGCAAGTGGATGATGCGATCCAGCTTGATTATCTGCAAGGCTTTGCCGTGATCAGCGAAACCCGCGTCGTCGATTTGCCGCCGGGCATCGTCACCATCCGGTTTGAGGGCGTGGCCAGCGGTATTCAGCCTGAAACCGCCATCGTTACCGGAGCCGACGTCCGTGAAAAAAACCGCGACGCGATGCTACTGTCACAGCGCGGGTTGCTTGATGCCTTTACCGGGCAGCAGGTCATCATCAAACGCACCAACAGTCAAACCGGCAAAGTGACCGAGGAAACTGGCACGATCCGTTCCGGCGCGGACCGTGTGGTCCTGCAAACCAAGGACGGGTTTGAGGCGCTATATTGCAATGACCAGAGCGAGACTTTGCTATATCCCGGTGTGCCAAAGGGGCTGACGGCAAAACCGACATTGTCGGTCACGACCCGTGATCAACCCGGCGGGCGGCAGACCGTCACCCTGACCTATCTGGCCGGACAGTTCGACTGGCAGGCCAATTATGTCGGTGAACTCGCCCCCGATGCGAAATCGATGAACTTAGTCGCGTGGCTGACCATGGCCAGCGGCGACGACACCAGTTTCGTCGATGCCAGCGCCTATGCCATCGCCGGTAAAACCGAACGTCAGGAACGGAGCGACGACAGCGAGAATGGCGAGTATAGCCCGGACAATATCGAGGTTTACTTCAGCTGCTGGCCTTATGGCACGACCACCAGCGATCTGGGCCGCGAAGTTCCATTGCCGGCGAATGTGCAGAATTTGGCTCCGATGGAAATGGTGATGCGCGCAAGTGCGGCCAGTTCAGAAGATATGGATTCGATTATTGTGACTGGTCAAAAGCGCACAGCCGAACAAGAGAACCTCGGCGATCTGAAACTATACCGCATCCCGTTTCCGGTAACCGTCGCCGCGCAGTCGCAAAAACAAGTGGCGTTCCTGAAAAAACAATCGGTCAAGGGCGAAATGATCTACCGTGCCAAAGTGAATGGCGACTATGCTGACGAAGTCGAGATGCTGTTTCGCGTGCAAAACAAGAAGGAATCCGGCCTTGGCGAAGCTTTACCGGCCGGAAAAATGGCATTTTTCCAAACCGCCGCGTCGCGCCGGATGCTGGTCGGCGAAAGCCAGATACTCGACAAAGCAGTGGGTGAAGAGGTCGAATTTACCTTTGCCACCGCCAGCAACGTCAGCGTCGAAATCGAAGACAAGGCAAGCGGCAAGAAATGGGATGATTACGCCCTAACGGTATCCAACGCCAATCCGTTTCCAATCACGTTCGAGTCTGAATTCACCGACGAGTATAGTCAGCGCCACGGCAAATTCACTGGTAAAGTTACGCGCAAAAGAGGCAAAACGATCTGGCAGGTGACTGTTCCGGCTAACAACAAGTTGGAGCTAGGTTACCGTGTGAGCGAGATCGAAGCCACGAATTAGTGAGCCTGATCCAAAACCGCCAGTGTAGCTGACGATCACAAAACTGACTTAAATCCCATTTGATTCTGTCACCGTACTTACGCTGCATTGCAGCATAATTCTTCTATTCCCCGCGATGCAAACACAAATCTCAAGGGAAGAATCATGCGCTCTATCAATATTCTGTTGCTGTCATCAGTTGCCTTCATCACAGTTCCAGCATTTGCCCAGCAAGCAGCACCCGCCGCCGAGGAAAACGAAGCCGTCGAGGATATCGTGGTGTTTGGGCGCGGTGAAACTCGTCAGGTGCAAGAACTCGGACAAGCAGATCTTGCCATATTGGCACCGGGCACTAGCCCGTTGAAGGCGATTGAACGCTTACCCAGCGTCAACTTTCAATCAGCCGATCCGTTCGGAAACTATGAATGGTCAACGCGGGTTACGATAAGAGGTTTCAACCAGAACCAGTTGGGTTTCAATTTGGACGGAATTCCGCTCGGCGACATGACTTACGGCAACAACAACGGTCTGCATATCAGCCGTGCCATTGCGCCCGAGAATATCGGCGTCACCCGCGTTTCGCAGGGGGCCGGTTCAATCGGGACGCAATCGACCAACAATCTGGGCGGCACGTTGGAATTCTTTTCACTAAACCCCAATGATGGCTTCGGTGCCGATGCAAACATCACTTATGGTTCCGAAAATACAATCCGCGGATTTGGCCGCGTCAGTTTTGGAACGTCGGACGGACCACGCGGTTTCGTGTCGGGCACTTACCATACGACCGACAAATGGAAAGGTGGCGGCGAACAGCGCAATTGGATGGTGAACGCCAAAGGTATCATCCCATTGGGTGCTGCGGAACTTGACGGTTACATCAGCTATTCAGATCGCGCCGAACAGGATTATCAGGATCTCTCGCTCGGCATGATCAATCGGCTGGGTTATGATTGGGACAACTTCTTCCCCAACTACGCGCTTGCCGTGCAAGTCGCCGACATCGGCACCAATCGCGGCGAAACGGGTGCAACTGCACTTAACACTGCGGCTGGAACTGTCTATCCTACGCCGATTCAGACTGTCGACGACGCCTATTACGATGCGTCCGGCCTACGCAAAGATACGCTGGCCGCATTGGGGCTAACCGCGCCATTTGGCGATAATCTGACCTTCAAAATCAAGGGCTATTACCATGAAAATGATGGCCAGGGTACGTGGGGAACGCCGTATGTAGCGAGCCCCACTGGTGTTCCATTGTCCATTCGCACGACCGAATATGACCTTAAGCGCACGGGTGTGTTCACCAGCTTGAATGCTGATCTGGGCAGTAACAACATTACGGTTGGCGGCTGGTACGAAAATAACGATTTCAACCAGGCACGGCGCTTTTACGCCTACACCAGCCGCTCAGTGCCCGGCCGCGATCATTTGAAATTTCAGCGCAACCCATTCTTCAGCCAGTGGGACATCGATTTCAATACCAAAACACTGCAATATTATGTGCAGGATGTCATCAGCCTGGGTGACACCACCATTAACTTAGGGTGGAAGGGCTTCCAGGTTAAAAACGACGCGGCACCAATCATTGCCGGTGGACGTGCCGTCGGCAAGATCAAATCCGAAGACTGGTTCCAACCGCATGTCGGTATTGCGCACAAGTTCGGTGCCAATGTGGAAGCGTTCGGCGGCTTTACGCAAGTAACGCGTGCCTTTACATCGTCGACCACTTCAGGGCCCTTTTCGACCACGCAAACGGGATTTGATGCAATAAAGGACAGTTTGAAACCAGAGGAATCGGATACGTTCGAACTGGGCGCGCGCTATAACGATAACGGCTTCAATGGAGTTATAGGTGTCTATTACGTAAACTTTCGCAACCGGCTGCTTGGCATCTCCACGGGGGCGGGAATCGTCGGCAATCCAGCGGTGTTGCAGAATGTCGGCGACGTCCGCGCGATCGGTTTTGAAGCGGCGGGTGACGTGAAGATCGGCGACGGATTAAAACTCTTTGCTTCATACAGCTATAACGACACCACATATCGTGATGACGTGTTTAACGCCGTAAATGTGCGGTTGGCAGCGACCAAAGGTAAAACCGTTGTCGATTCTCCCAAGCATCTGTTACGAGGTGAACTATCTTATGATAACGAAAGCTTCTTTGGCCGTGTCGGCGTGAACTATATGTCGAAGCGTTTCTTCACATATGAAAACGACCAATCTGTTCCAGCGCGTGCGTTGGTAGACGCTACGCTGGGCTATAAATTCGATATCGGAGCACGCAGTCCGGTAGAAATTCAGCTCAATGCCACCAACCTGCTTAATAAGAAATATGTCGCCACCATCGGATCAAACGGTTTCGGCAACCGCGGCGACAACCAAACCTTGCTGGCGGGTTCACCGCAACAGTTCTTTGTAACTCTTAAAGGCGGCTTTTAATGCACAAAACTATATTGTCCGGCATCGCCCTCTTACTGGGGGCGGTGCCGGTTGCCGCATACGCTGAACCCGTCTTGTTCATTTCGATTGACGGACTGCGGCCCGGCGATGTGATCGACGCTGAACAGCGCGGAATTGAAATTCCCAATCTGCGCCGTTTCGTGACAGAGGGCAGCTATGCCAGCGCCGTTATCGGTGTGCTACCTACGGTTACTTACCCAAGCCATGCCACGCTGATGACTGGTACTTCACCCGCGCGGCATGGCATTGTCGGCAATAATAGTTTCGATCCAATGCAGATCAACCAATCCGGTTGGTACTGGTATGCAGCAGACATCAAAGTCCCGACATTGTGGGATGCAGCCCACAAGGCCGGCATGACCACCGCCAATGTCCACTGGCCGGTCAGCGTCGATGCCAAAGCAGTGACGTGGAACCTGCCGCAACTTTGGCGCACCGGGCATGCCGACGATGCCAAGCTGATAAAGGCGCTCGCCACCCCCGGACTGGTCGATGAATTGGAAGGCCACCACGGCCCATATGCTGCCGGGATTGACGAAAGCATCGAAGCCGACGTGAACCGTGCCAAGTTTGCAGCTGGATTGATCAGCACAAAGAAACCGGATTTCATAACGGTCTATCTGACGGCGTTCGATCACGAACAGCATCAATTTGGCCCGGGCTCAAAAGAAGCACATGTCGTGCTGCAAAAAATTGATGCGTTAATTGGCAATTTGATCGCGGCAGAACAAAGCGCGCATCCCGGTGCCGTGATTGCCGTGGCCAGCGACCATGGCTTTGTCGCGACCGATACCGAGATCAATTTATTCCGCCCGTTCATCGATGCCGGACTGATCACGTTGGATGCAAGTGGCAAGGTCAAGACGTGGGAGGCTATGCCCTGGCCTTCGGGCGGTTCGGCGGCGATTGTTCTCGCCCGGCCGGACGATAAAACGCTTGCAGACAAAGTAAGGGTTTTGCTTGACGAGTTGTCGGGCAATCCAGCTGCGAAAATCGCTGACGTCGCCGATCGCGACGGCATAACGAAGTTGGGCGGAAATCCGCAAGCGTCCTTCTATGTCAATTTCGGCAAGGGCGCGTTTGCCGCCACTTTCAAAGGCGCGGCGGTGCCGATGATTGCGCCGTCCAAAACCAAAGGCACGCATGGCTATTTTCCCGCGGCAATGGAAATGCGATCGAGTTTCATGATGATGGGAAAATCGATCCCGCGCGCGCGCAATTTGGGAGAGATCGACATTCGTGCCATTGCGCCGACACTCGCCCGCATCATGAATGTCCCGCTGCCCGATGCAGAGCTCAAACCGGTTCCGTAAGGCGGGCCGCTGATAACATTATGCCGTTTGGGCCGATGACGTCCAGAAATTATCTTTTGAAAATAGGACATCGTCATTCCCACGAAGGCAGGAATGACGAAGCTTATGTTTTCAGGAATTTTGCATCCTGAGTGTCATCCCGCATCTCAAAATTCGTCATTGCGAGCGTAGCGAAGCAATCCAGAGCGTTCCAATGCTGCACTGGATTGCTTCGCTACGCTCGCAATGACGCGTTGGTTTACTGTCATCCCGCATTAGCCCTTGTAATGTAGGATTTGTTCTGGGAATACGGGGCACGCCGCTTGTTCAGGGCCGGGTTCTTTGACAGTGTTGGCGGTCAAATCGGCGAAATCAGCATCCTACAAAAAACCACAATGTAGGAAATAATCGAACGCCCTTCTTTCGCAATAGTTCAAAATGGGTGTCAATCTTGTCAACTAGGTGTCAACTTGGGCGTTTTGGGCCTTGAGCGATGTAGGCAAATTTCAGGCCCCGCCGATCACTTGTCCGCTTCGCCTTCAAAAGGATCCTCAATTACACCGTCATGCCCCGATCCGCTCGATAAGAATACCAGCCCCATTAAGGCAGCGGTTAGCATGATAGCAGCGATAATTGCGCCAGCCGTTGCGATGTAAAGGTGGACCGAGATCATACCATATTTCAGATAAAAGCTGCCGAGCACCAATATCGTCAGTGTAACCGTAACCGCCGCCATCCAGCGCATCAGCCACCAGTAACGGCGCCAAGCAAGTTTCGCATAGTCAGGGTCATCAAGTGGGGAGGGTTGGGTCACATTTTATCCTATGCCGCTTTATGCTATGCTGCCATCATGGTTGCAAGCTGAATAGGAGGAATGGAATGACAATCTCGGTTATCGTAAATGCCCACGCCGGACAGGTGCATAGCGCAAGTCCAACTGATACAGTCGCGCAAGCCGCAGCAATGCTCGCCGAAAAACGGATTGGCGCATTACCGGTTATAGAAGACGGGCAAGTGGTTGGCATTTTTTCCGAACGTGACGTGATCTATGGACTCGCAAAACACGGCGCGGCAATGCTGGACAAATTTGTGGGTGACGTGATGACTGCCCCGGCGATCACGGTGACGCCCGATACCGCGATATTGTCCGCGTTATCGTTGATGACAAAACGCCGCGTCCGGCATCTCCCGGTTTCCGAAAATGGCAAGCTTATCGGATTCGTCTCCATTGGCGATCTGGTTAAGCACCGGATCGAAAAGATCGAAGCCGAAGCAGAGGCTATGCGCGACTATATCCAGATGGCGTGATCAAGTACTCGGCGCGGCAGTAGCTTGCGGTGCTATTGGATCAGAAACGAACACGGGCGGCGGCGCATATTTCTGGTTCCAATCGGCAAGGTCACGCTCATATTGTGCATACGCATTGAAGAAGCGGATAAAAATCCCGTCGATATCGCTCAACGCGCCGATGCTGTATTCTGGCAAAGTGGCGGACGGTATCGTTAATAATTCTCGGCTTTTTGCCAGCGCAGCGTCGCAATATTCCTGCTTCACCGTTGGCAGTGAAAAGTAATTATAGAGGTCTGTCATTTTGGTGTCTCTGACCCGCAGGCCATTCTGGCCGGGGTAGCGTACCTTATACTCGCCATCGACCGTCCTGCTCGCCGTCGATAGCCGCGTTTTGTGCAGCTTGATGTAGCTATTATAGTTGTCCGCAACCTGATTCCAAACCGGGCCCTGACAATTCAGCGCCGCGACATTAATCGCAGCCCGCAAATGCCAGATTGATTCATCGCGTGAAATGCCGCGGTTCGGCGTCTGCCTTACCCCGTCAAGTCCAACGCTGGGTACCATCATGGTTGTTGCCGCACCTGCTGGTGGCAGCGGACGAGCGGGCGTAACCGGAACAATAACAACGCGTGGAGGCGGAGGAATAGGTGCAGGTTTAGTGGTGCAAGCGGCAAGGCCACTGAATGCAAAAACGATACCAACCAACTTCAGGCGTGAACCCATGACCACTCAAACTCCAATTATCTTCGTTCCGCCGCTTGAACACGAAATCTTTTCAAAAATAAAGATACCATCGACCAAGTCACAAAGAAAAAGGCCCGGCAGTTTCCCGCCGAGCCCAAATTAATACCCGATAGCTGAACTTTCGCTTAATCGCGGCTGCCCATGAAGCTGAGCAGGAATTGAAACATATTCACAAAATCCAGATACAGGTTCAACGCGCCCATAATAGCTGCTTTACCTAGCATGTCAGAACCTTGCACTTCGAAATAAATGCTCTTGATCTTCTGAGTGTCATAGGCCGTCAAGCCAGCAAAGATCAACACCCCAAGCGAGCTGATTACCCAGCCCATCGTGGCAGAAGCCAAGAAAATGTTGATGATCGAAGCAACGAACAGCCCAACCACGCCCATGATCAGGAAACTGCCCCAACCGCTTAGGTCCTTCTTGGTTGTATAACCCCAAAGGCTAAGTCCAGCAAACGCTGCGGCAGTTGCAAAAAAGGTCTGCGCAATAGACTCTCCGCTAAAGATCATGAATATCCGCGCCATTGAAAGTCCCATCAATACCGCAAAGCCCCAAAACACTAGCTGCAATGTAGCTGTGGACATCCGATTAAGGCCAAAGCTCATCGCCATGACCGCAATCAGCGGAGCAAATATAATGACCCAGCTAAGGATGCTGGGGTTTACCATCAAATTTTGGGCAAATTCTGTGCGAGCAAACAACATCGCCACCACACCGGTCAGCAATACCGCCGACGTCATGTAGTTGTAAACTTTCAACATATGCGCGCGTAGACCAGCGTCCACCGCCACTGACACACCGCCACCAGCCCGCGCTGCCGCCGTTGCTTCCGCTTGACGTTGCTGCGGATTGAGCCAATCAGACATGTTCATTCTCCTGTTACAAGCGGTTAAATAGCCGCGTCCTGCGAATATCGTGGGAAACGCAGCGTAATTCAAGTGAAACCCGACATAAATTTTGAAAATTGAGTCAAATTGCTATTTTGGCCGGTTTGCTAACGCTGGACAGATGGGATCTAACCCGCCATCAATGACAAAATAGTGTAATATCGGGAGAGGGTATGAACGCGCAGCAAGCAAGCCAATCGCAGTCAACAGGCCAAGCATTTGGCACTGCGTCTTATCGCAACTACGTGCTAATTGCGTTGACGCTGGTTTACACACTGAACTTTATTGATCGCATTCTGATAGGCGTCGTTGCGCAGCCCATTATTGATGAATTCAAACTGCAAGATTGGCAATTTGGCTTGCTTTCCGGATTCGGATTTGCGCTGATGTATACGATAGCCGGTATTCCGATTGCCCGGCTGGCAGAGCATTCTAACCGTGTAAAAATCATCGCCGCAAGCGTAATATTGTGGTCTGCGATGACGGCATTGTGCGGAGTAGCGGGCAGCTTTTACGCGCTGCTCATCTTTCGCGTCGGCGTCGGTATTGGCGAAGCAGGCTTAACCCCGCCGGCCAATTCAATTCTCGCAGACTATTTCCCGCCGCGCAGCAGAGCGCGAGCTTTGGCAACATATGCGTTGGGTATAACCATTGGCGGCGTGCTTGCAAATTTGTTTGGTGGCCCGATTGCCGAAGCATTTTCGTGGCGTGAAGCATTCTTGATACTTGGAATTCCGGGCGTAATTGTTGGTGTGATCGTTTACTTTACAATTAAGGAACCCCCACGGGGTTTTTCCGATCCATTGGGCACACCGGTTTTGGAAAAGCGCGGCATCGGCGAAACACTCTCCTTATTGGCAAGCAAAAAATCGTTCTGGCTTAATGTCACCGCGGCTACTTTGACGGCGTTTGTCGGCTATGCCGTCACCAATTTTCAGGCCCCCTTTTTTCAAAGAGTGCACGGCATGTCGGTTGCCGATGTGGCAATCAATGTTTCAGTGCCTCTCGGTTTAGCGGCGACCGCCGGTGCCTTTTTTGCAGGCTTTCTTACTGAACGTATAAGTCAAAAATATTCGACGTCAGTCGCATGGATTCCAGGGATCATGCTGATTTTATCAGTTCCGTTTTATTGGATGGGTTTCTCGGCAAAAGATCCTGCTACGGCAACAATGTATCTCTTGGTTGCAGCATTTTTACATTATAGCTATCTTGGCGCGCAGTATACTATTTGCCAAGGTGTTGTCGATGCTCGGTCACGCGCAACGGCCATCGCCATGATGCTATTTATCGTCAATCTGATTGGTTACGGTATGGGGCCTTTGGCCGCTGGATATATGAGCGACGTGTTTGCGGGCGGCCTGTTGACCGACGCTAACTTGTCGCTAAGCGGATGTAAGGGCACCGACGCAGATTTGCTTAAATCCATCGGCGCCGCACAGCTTGGTATTTGCCGGTCGGCTGCAGCGGATGGTTTGCAGATGGCATTGCGCTGGTTCACCACGATTTATGGTATTGCCGGGCTGTTCTATTTGTGGACCAGCCGAACGCTGAACAAGGATATCGTCGCACGGATGGATTGACGCGCCCACCACAGCAGTAATTTAATCGTACAGTTAAATAGCAATTGACGCTTGTCGCACACTCGGCTTAGTGTGAGCTATTAAATTTGTATTTTCGGAGCAATCCTATGTCCCTCGATGCCCTGCCTCGCTCTGCCTATAACGACGATCACGAAGCATTTCGGCAAACTGTTAGGCAGTTTGTCGCCAAGGAAATCGAACCAAACTGCGCGAAGTGGGACGAAGAAGGAATCGTACCAAAATCGGTCTGGCCAAAAGCAGGCGAACTCGGAATATTGTGCCCCACGGTGCCTGAAGAGTTTGGCGGTCTCGGCCTTGATTTTGGCTACAACGCGGTCGTTGATGAGGAATTTGGTTATGGCACCGACGTCGCCGTTGGCTTTACATTGCAATCTGACATTATCGCCAATTACCTAATCCGTTATGGCAGTGATGAACAAAAGGCCGAATGGCTGCCCAAAATGGTATCGGGCGAAATCGTCACAGCGATTGCGATGACCGAACCGGGCACAGGCAGCGACTTGCAGGCTCTGAAAACTACTGCGCGCAAGGACGGAAATCACTACGTAATCAATGGCAGCAAAACCTACATCACAAATGGCCAAACCGCTGACCTGATATTGGTTTGCGTCAAAACCGACACCGATGTGCAACCCGCATGGAAGGGCGTTTCGATTATTTTGGTAGAGGCCGACCGCGATGGTTTCAAACGCGGCCGCAACCTAGATAAAGTGGGACTGGATGCCGCCGATACGTCCGAGCTTTTCTTTGAAGATGTCCGCGTGCCGATCACCAATTGCTTGGGCGAAGAGGGCAAGGGATTCATCTATTTGATGAGCGAGCTGCCGCAGGAACGACTGAGCATCGCGGTATCGTCACAGGCTGCGGCGCAGCGGGCCTTTGATCAAACAGTTACATTTTGCCGCGACCGAAAGGCGTTTGGCAAATCTGTACTAGATTTTCAAAACACCCGGTTCGTTCTGGCCGATCTCAAGACCAAATTGCAGGTCGGCTGGGCACATCTCGACTGGGCATTGGCGCGTCATATAAAGGGCGAACTGACCGCAGAAGAAGCGTCGGCGGCGAAGCTGTGGCATACCGATTTGCAGAATGAACTGGTCGACAAATGCCTGCAACTGCATGGCGGCGCGGGATATATGAACGAATATCCGATTGCCAAACAATGGCGCGGGGCGCGGGTTACGAAGATTTTCGGCGGCACCAACGAAATCATGAAAGAACTGATCGGACGGAGCCTGTAAATCAGTGGCGAAACCAGAAGCATGGCGATTATTGCCCGATGTGTATCCGGTGCGATTGGAGATGCAGACACGGTTTCAAGACCTGGATCCGAATCGGCATTTGAACAATGTGGCGTTTGCCGTGCTGTTTGAAAACGGCCGTGTTCGGTTGCATCGTGACGCCCGGCCGTGGGATGACCGGCCCGGCAACGAACGCACGATGGTGGCCAATGTTAACATCAACTATCTTGGTGAAGGTGGCTATCCTGACCCGGTGACAGTGTGTTCGGGCATTGGCCGGATCGGCAACTCAAGCTGGGTAATCGAACAGGCCATGTTCCAGAACGGCATTTGCATCGCCACTTGCGACAGCGTCATTGCATGCCGTACCGACGGTCAGGCAAAGCCCCTGCGCGCAGAGCTTATTGCCGGGCTTGAAACAGTGCGAATGCAGCCGCGGTAAGGGCGTGGTGACGGGGTTCCGCGCTATCCTGCAAACACCGCAGCGCGCTTTTGCATCTGTGCCATCACCGCCTCAACCTGATTGGGTTGCCGGATAATCTTCATTTGCTCCACGCTTTCGGCCATCAGAATCGCATCCTCATCCATATCGGGCAGCCGGTTGAACATATCTTTCGCCAACCGGATCGCGTCAGGATTTTTACCCGCAATGTCTTTGGCGATTGCCATAGCGCGGGCATAAGGATCGGAGTCGACATAGGTTGCAAAACCGAGCGACAGCGCTTCTTCGCCGGAGAACTCGCGGTTGGTGTAAGTCAATTCGCGCAGCACATCATCGCGGACCAGACCACGCCACAAGGCATAGCCGCCCATATCGGGGATCAATCCCCATTTCATTTCCATGACCGCCATCCTTGCATCGGGGGCGACAACGCGAATATCCGCGCCGCTCGCAATCTGCAACCCACCGCCAAAACAGACGCCATGCACGGCGGCAATTACGGGTACTGAAAGCTTGCGCCACTGCATTGCCACGCCTTGGAAATCATTTGCATTGCCCTGCGTCCGGTCGGTCAGCGCGCGCGCGCTACCCCCGCTGGAATTGCCACCGCTGGTCGCTGCCATGCTCGCCATATCCAGTCCGGCGCAAAAACTGCGTCCTTCACCCGACAACACAATCGCCCGTATTCCGGCAGTTTCGGCCAGTTCCTTACCGGCCGCGATAATTCCCTGAAACATCGCCGGGTCAAGCGCATTCATTTTATCGGCCCGGATCAGGCGGACGTCGGCAATGTGGTTTTCAATTGTGATACTTACCCGATCGTTCATTTCTTATTCCTCGTCAAAGCCGCCTCAACAAGCGGCAGTTGGTCATTTCCAAAGTACATGTGCGCCTGATCAACAAAAATTGTCGGCGATCCATATCCGCCGCGTGCGATGACTTCATCGGTATTAGCGCGCAACACGGCCTTGACTGCATCGGTTTGCGACGCCGCATGCATTGCCGCGCCGTTCAGCCCAATTCCATCCGCAACCTCGATCAAGACCGCCGGATCATCCAAATTCTCAGCCGCACCAAAATAGCTTTCAAACGCCGCTTTGGTAAATTTGGTTAGCGCGGGCATGTCGTCTGCCAGACTGCACGCCATACGCATAGCATTCACGCTTTTCGCCGGGTGGAATTGCGATGGAAAGTTCATTTCAACTCCGGCAAGTTCTGCCCAATCCTTCAATATTCGCCAGCTGTGCTTCAACTTTCGATTGTCGGTTTGTTCACGCGCCGCATACACAGATTGATTGACTGCATTAAAAACGCCGCCAACCAAAATAGGCCGCAATACCATTTGCTCGCCGGTTCGTTCTAGCAGCGGCCCGATATTGGTAAATGCCAGATAGGTCCATGGGCTGGATAGATCGTAAAAAAACTCAACTCTCGCCATTATTTTTATCCTCTATCCCGAACAATATCCGCCGGCCTTTTTCATTGTCTTGAGGATTGCGGTTGATCGCATCTTTGGCAAGGTCCAATCCGCGCTGGATACCGGGACGTTCCTTCAATGATTTATACCAGCGATACACGTTGGGAAAGTTTTCGAGCGCGATTTCTTGCCGCTTATATGTGCGCACCCATGGGAAGATCGCCATATCGGCAATGCTATATTCTGCGCCTGCGACATGTGCGTTATCCGCCAATTGCCGGTCCAACACGCCATAAAGCCGCAGCGCCTCTTTTTCATACCGCTCGACCGCGTATGGGATTCGTTCTGGCGCATAGAGCTTGAAATGCCCGCTTTGTCCCAACATCGGGCCCAGCCCGCCCATCTGCCACATCAACCATTCGGTCACCTTTGTGCGCCCGCGCAAGTCATCGGGCAGGAACCGCCCCGTCTTTTCCGCCAGATATAAGAGGATCGCTCCGGTTTCAAAAACGCTGACCGGTGCGCCGCCCCCCAATGGCGCGTGATCGACGATTGCGGGGATGCGGTTATTGGGGCTGATGGCCAAGAATTCCGACGCAAATTGTTCACCCGACATGATGTTGACCATCACAACATTGTAATCCAACCCGCATTCTTCGAGCATGATTGAGATTTTCCAGCCATTTGGCGTGGGCGCGTAATAAAGGTCAATCATGTGAATTAATTCCCCTTCGCCTACTTCGCGGATCAACGATAGATGTCATCATTTCTAATGCCAACCGGGCAGAAATACCTAATTACGCGCCGCGTCAAATTCTGTGAATATCTGACCGATCCAATCGGGCAATGCCATCGGTCGGTGCGCCGCCAAATCGACGTGAACATTTACCAACTCGATTGAAGCGCGCAGATCGTCGGTACCTTCGCTGTTTACGCCGTGAATTTCAACAAGCTGGGTCATGCTTGTTCGGCCGATAGCGACGGTGCGCGCCATCACTTCGATCATTTCATCAGGTATGATCGGCAATTCAAACAAGACAGTCGCCTTTCTGACATGAAATTCAAACGGTTCATCAGGGTATTTTTCGCGCCACCGGCTTGCGCGCCAATATTCGGTGATCGCGATATCGGCGTAATCAAGATAGCGCGCATTGAACACGACCCCTTGTGCATCGGTTTCAGAATAACGAACGCGGAATTGATGGCGAAAAGCAAAATCGGATATTGGCATAGGGGTTTACTGGATGAATGTTTGGCCGCTTGCAAGAGACATTGCGCGGGGCAATTATATCCGGCGTGCTGCGCGCATTGACGCAAATTTAATCCAACATGGCCCAAGCCCCAAAACGCCCAAGTTGACACCTAGTTGACAAGATTGACGCCTATTTTGACATTTTGCAAAAGGTTGAGGTTCGATTATTTCCTACATCGTGGTTTTTTGTAGGATACTGCCTTCGCCGATTTGACCGCCAACAATGTCAAAGAGCCTGACCCTGAACAAGCGGCCATGCCTTTCGTTCCCAGAACAAATCCTACATTACAAGCGTTAATGCGGGGCAAGTACCTACGCGGGATTTGAGTTGGCCATGCCGTCATCCTGTCCTTCGACATCGGCCAATCGACTAACATCCTCTGATGACATTAAGCCAGATCGTCAATGCGAGCGTAGCGAAGCAATCCAGTGCAGCATTGAAACGCTCTGGATTGCTCCGCTGCGCTCGCAATGACGAGTTTTGAGATGCGGATTTAATAGGTCCTGCCCTAAATCACTTCATTCTGGCCCGGCGTATTGACGCCCATCGACTGTAGATATTTTTTCACATTGCGCGCAGCTTGGCGCAGGCGCTGTTCGTTTTCTACCATTGCAATGCGAACGAAACCTTCGCCTTCCTCGCCATAGCCGACACCGGGCGCGACAGCTACTTTGGCCTGCGTCAACAACTGCTTGGAAAATTCGAGGCTTCCCATGTGCATCAGTGCAGGCGGCAGTGGTGCCCACGCAAACATCGACGCACGCGGCGCCGGGATTTCCCACCCTGCCCGGCCAAAGCTTTCCACCAGCACATCACGGCGTTTATGATAGAGTTGCCGGTTCGTTTCGACAATGTCTTGCGGGCCGTTTAGCGCCGCACAGGCCGCCGCTTGGATCGGCGTAAAGCTGCCATAATCGATATAGCTTTTGACCCGGCTCAACGCTTCAATCAGCGTCTTGTTGCCGACGGCAAAACCAACCCGCCAACCCGCCATCGAATATGTTTTCGACAGAGAGGTAAACTCGATTGCGACATCCTTTGCACCTTTTGCCTGCAAAATCGACGGCGTTGGCTTGCCGTCAAAGTATAGTTCGGAGTAAGCGAGATCCGAGAGAATCCACACCTTGTTCTCCCGCGCCCATGCCACCAATCGTTCGTAAAATGCCAGATCGACAGTCTCGGCAGTCGGGTTTGACGGATAGTTCACCACCAGCAACGTCGGACGCGGCACAGTGAATGCCATCGCCCGTTCCAACGCTTCAAAATATTTCTCATCGGGCGTGGTTGGCACGCTTCGCACCGTCGCTCCGGCTATAATAAACCCGAATGTGTGAATCGGGTAACTCGGGTTCGGCGCTAGGATACAATCGCCCGGTGCCGTGATTGCGGTGGCAAGGCTCGCCAGTCCCTCTTTTGATCCCAGAGTGACAACTACTTCGGTTTCCGGATCAACATCTACCCCGAAACGCCGCCCGTAATAATTGGCCTGTGCCTTACGCAATCCCGGTATCCCCTTTGACGAGGAATAGCCATGTGCGTCGGGTTTTTGCGCAACTTCACACAGTTTGTCGATTACGTGCTGCGGCGGCGGCAAGTCGGGATTGCCCATGCCGAGGTCGATTATATCTTCACCCGCTGCCCGCGCCGCAGCCCGCATCGCGTTCACTTCTGCGATAACATAGGGCGGTAGACGCTTCATACGGTAGAATTCTTCGGACATAGGCTTGCTCTCGTTGTGCTATTGTTAAAAGTTCAACTCGCGTCCATTGAACGAGCTGCCAAAAAATTACCAGCATTAGTGAAATGATCGTCAGCTTTACCTTGATTTTTCTGCTAGCAAACCCGACCTTTATAGGGTTAGTATTTTTCGGTGGGCATTTGCCTAGGAAGGGCTTGCATGAAAAGATTTCTCGCGCTGCTGATTGGATCGATACTGTTCGGTACAATGCTGCAACCAGCCGGTGCGCAAGATTTTCCAAAGCTGACCGGGCGTGTCGTTGATGGCGCTGATTTGCTTACTCCTGCCGAAGAAGCCGCTTTGACGGCAAAGCTGGAGGCACTCGAAACCGGAACACAGCGGCAATTGGTCGTAACAACTGTCAAAGATTTGCAAGGCTATGACATTACCGATTACGGTTATCAGCTGGGCCGAAATTGGGGCATCGGCGCAAAAGACCGCAACGATGGCGCGCTTCTCATCATTGCCCCCAACGAGAGGAAAGTTCGCGTTGAGGTTGGTTATGGACTGGAAGCCACCCTTACCGACGCCGTTTCTTCGCAAATTATCCGGAACGATATCACGCCAGCGTTCAAGGCCGGGAACTTCGCAGGCGGGATTAACGCTGGCGCAGATCGCATTATAGGCATCCTGCAACTGCCCCCCGAAGAAGCTGCTGCGGTGGCCGCAAATGCGGCAAAAGCAAGCCGTAGTTCTGACGGCGACGGCGATATCGGTGCGATAATTTTTTGGTTGTTCATCTTTTTCTTCTTCATCCTTCCATTCTTGGCGTCTTTTCGAAAAGGCGGCCGCAAACATCAGCGCAGCGGTTATGGCGGGCCCGTTATCATTTGGGGCGGCAGTGATTGGGGCGGTGGTGGTGGCAGCAGCGGCGGATTTGGTGGTGGCGGATTTGGCGGCGGCGGGTTTGGCGGCGGTGGCGGCGGCTTTGGCGGCGGCGGCGCATCCGGTGGCTGGTAAGAGGAGTAGATAATGCCATTGCGTAAAGTCAACCACATGACCGAAGCCGATCACCTGTTGGTCACCGAAGCGGTCGCGGCTGCGGAGGAGCGAACCAACGGCGAAATCGTAACTATTGTCACAGATCGTTCGGACAGTTATCATGATATTGCGCTGCTTTGGGCGAGCGCAATTGCGTTTCTGGCACTCGCGGTTGTCGCATTAATCCCTGATTTCTATCTCGCCATCGTTGACCAGTTATTGGGTGGATGGGGTCATGAATTTACCACTGGCGAATATGCCGCAATGATCTTCATCTTCATGGCGCTGAAATGGCTTGGCGTTTATCTGCTGCTTAAATGGACACCGCTGCGGATGATGGTGACGCCAAAGCCTGTTAAAATTCGGCGCGTGCAGGAACGCGCATTGCTGTTGTTCAGGGTCGGCGCAGAAAGCCGAACGGCAGCACACACCGGCATTTTGATATTTCTTTCGATGCGTGAACACCGTGCTGAAATAATCGCAGACGCAGCGATCGCCACAAAGGTCGCGCCCGAAATCTGGGGCGATGCAATGCTGGCGATGTTAGCGAAAGTTCGCGCAGGCGCGCCGGGCGAAGGCATGGCTGCGGCAGTCAACTTGGTTGGTGCCGTCTTGACCGAGCATTTTCCGAAAAGCGGCGATAATCCGAATGAGCTGCCTGACCGGCTGATCGAGATATGAGCGGCAACAATGCCTGCGTGGCCGGTGACCATAACGATCAAGACCAACCCGCCGAGACAATGTGGGAGGGCCGCTTCATTACCGCGAAGCGCCAGGGGAAATGGGAATATGTGGCCCGAAGCAGAGGCATAAAGGCGGCGGTAATATTGGCGTTAGACGGCGGCGGTGATGGCGATGAAGCTGGCCCGCATGTCTTGCTAGTCGAACAATTTCGCGTGCCGTTGGGCCGGGCGTGCATAGAACTGCCTGCGGGCCTGATCGGTGACGATACCGAGGGGGAAGACCCGTTGGTAGCGGCTGGCCGCGAGTTGGAAGAAGAAACCGGTTACCGCGCAGATCGGCTTGAAAACCTAGGTGAGTTCTACTCTTCGCCCGGCATGGTCAGCGAAGCGTTCACGCTAGTTCGCGCACATAATCTGGTAAAAGTCAGCGGTGGCGGCGGCGTTGACGGGGAAAACATCACGGTGCACCGGGTAGCCCTGTCCGCCCTGCCCGGATTTTTGGCGCAAAAACGCAGCGAGGGATTGGCGATTGATGTTCGGTTGTTGATGCTGCCGGGGATTGCCGGGATTTAGCGCGGGACGACATTTGGGCGTAACGAAAACCGTTCGTGCTGAGCTTGTCGAAGCACAGGTTGCGGGGCTCATCCTTCGACAAGCTCAGGACGAACGGAGAGCGGATTTTATGCCGTGCCGCTCCAAAACCTACCGAAAATTATCTGCATACGTCTGCAATTTCAACGTCTTCGGCGGGGTAACGATCATCGTATATGCGATACCGTTCTTGTCGGCATAGTGCTTTGCCAAATCAGCATTGGCAAACTTAAGTTGGACTTGAACCTGCGTGTCGCCCGAACCTGCCCAACCCATTAGCGGATCGGCGTTGCGTGCTTCAGCAGGCACGAATTCCAGAACCCATTGGTCGGTATGCGCTTTGCCTGATTGCATTGCATTTTTGGTACGTTGATAAATGCGCGCTGCCATTTTTGATTACCTTGTTAATTCGATTGCGCCGCATTGCCTTAAATTGGCGAGATTCGTCAAGCGCCTCGCGCCTGTGCCTTTTTTGTTTTCAAATTGGCATTGGCATCCCACGGCGCGGCTGGCCAATTGTGCTTTGGATAGCGGCCACGCATTTCCTTTGCAACATCGGCCCAGCTGCCACGCCAAAACGCCGGAAGGTCGCGCGTTGTTTGAATGGGCCTGCCTGCTGGCGACGTCAGGCTGAGCACCAAAGCCACCCTCTGCGCGCCAACCGCTGGATGTGTATCCAGTCCAAACAATGCCTGGACCCGCAATTCAACCGTTGGTCCGGCAGCCGCAAGATAGTCGATAGCATGCGATGTGCCAGCGGGGCTTTGAAAACGTGGCGGGGCAATTTGATCAATTCGCCGCCGCGTATCCCAATCCAAACGCCCCTCCAATGCCGCAAATAACGACGCGGCAGGTATATCGCGCAAGCGGTTCTTGCCGTTAATAGCGGCAGGTAACCAATCACCAATTGCCGCCAAGAGCGCCGCGTCCGACAGCGCCTCTTCACCGGCAAAGGCCGCCCGTTGACGCAAGCTTATCGCCGCATCGCTCCATGGCAAGCGATCAATCCCCAGCTGTCCGGCCGCTTTTACAAGCGCCGCAGTGATGGCGGCGGTATCACCGCTATGGCTATTGCCCTGGGATATTGTGATCGCGCCCAGTTTTCGTTTGGTTTTGGCAATGACGCGGTCTTCAGCCTGATCGTAGAATAGGTCTTGCGTTGTTACAATTTTTGCACCGAATACATCTTCAAGCTCGGTGTCACTCAACGCAGCAGCAGAGATGACACGTGCGCCCGCCGCGCTACCTTGCAGTTCCGCTACCGCGATCCAGTTCGCATTTGCGAGCGCAGAGGCTGGATCAAGACGCAGGCCGCGCCCCATCGCACTTAACCAGTTTTCACCCTTGCTGTCGCGGCGCTTGGCCACGCGGTCGGGGAATGCAATCGCCACCAATGCGCCAACGGATAACGCGCGCTTATCTCCTTTGATCACGAGATTTTCAGCCATTGCCGCCAACCGGTCGGCATATTTGTGCGCTGTTGCGGGCGTGCCACTGCGTTCGCGGGCAAACCGTTCCATCCGCAATTCAAGATCATCGCCGCTGCCGCCAAGCCCGCGTTCTTGGATGATCATGGCCAATCTGGCTGCTTTTTCGGCTTGGCCAATTTTCGCCGCCGTCAAAACCATATGGGCAAGATGCGGCGGCAAGGGTAGCTTCGCCAACGCATCGCCGTGCGGAGTGGTTCGGCCAGCGTCGTCAATCGCATCCAGTTGCCGCAATGCCTTTCGCGCCTCGTTCAGGGACGCAATTGGCGGCGCATCAAGCCAACGCAGCCGTGCCGGATCAACCTCCCCCCAAGACGCGCAATCCAGCAGCAGCCGGGTAAGGTCACTTTCGAGTATTTCGGGCGGATCAAACGGCGGCAGGCCCCCATTGCCTGCTTGTTCCCACAACCGATAGACGAAGCCCGGTCCCTGCCGCGCCGCCCGTCCGGCACGCTGCGTGGCGGCAGACAGGCTGGCTCGCTCGGTTACCAGCCGCGTTACACCGGCCGCTTTGTCAAACCGCGCGCGGCGCGCGAGCCCGCTGTCGATAACAATGCGGACGCCGTCAATGGTCAGGCTGGTTTCGGCAATGTTGGTTGCCAATATAATCTTGCGCCGACCGTCCGGATCGGGAAGCAGTGCCGCGCGCTGAATAGCTGGATCTAAGCTGCCGTACAGTGCATGTACCGTGAATTTTGGGCTGTTTGTGGCAAGCAATTCCGCTGCACGCTCAATTTCACGGGCACCGGGCAGGAACACCAATATGTCGCCATCTTTTTCATCCAGCGCCAACCGCACGGCACCGACGACATCTTGTTCAATCAACAGTTCAGTCCTGCGTCCGAGATAGCGGGTTTCTAGCGGCCAGTTTTTGCCTTCGCTTTGAAAAACCGGCGCACCGTTCATCAACGCGGAAAATCTATCGCCGTCGAGAGTCGCCGACATAGCCAGCAATCGCAAATCAGGCCGGAACGCCGCCTGTGCATCTAGCGCCAGCGCCAATCCAAAATCACTGTCGAGGCTGCGTTCATGGACCTCGTCAAACAAGATCGCAGAAACATCTGTCAATTCCGGGTCAGCGATGATGTGGTTGCGAAATATGCCCTCAGTAACAACCAACAGCCGCGTGTTGTCCGAACGCTTGCTGTCCATCCGGGTCGCATATCCGATCCGCTCGCCCAATCGCTCCCCTGCCATCTCGGCAATCCGCTCTGCCGCCATTCGTGCCGCAATCCGCCGTGGGCTCAAAAGCCAAACCTGACCTGTGCACCAGATTTGATCCAATAACGCCGGGGCCACCATAGTCGTTTTGCCGGCGCCCGGCGGTGCAATCAAAACAGCATTGGGACTTGCGGCCATACCAGCGAGCAGATCTTGCAGAACTGCTTCAACAGGATAATCCATTGCGGCCGACTAATATGCCCGCGAAACGGCGAATTGCACAGCTTCTATCAAAGCTGACTTGGCATCGCTCGCCGGGAAATGACCGATGGCATCGATTGCCCGCTGTGCATAATGCCGCGCCCGTTCAACGGTGTCATCAATGGCTTTGTGTTCGATCAGTAACCCCGTTGCGCGTGCCAAATCAGCATCGCCAATCTTGTTGCCCAACATAGCGTCACGCCAAAAGGCCTGTTCAGCGGCGGTCCCCCGGCTGTAAGCCAGAATTACCGGCAAAGTCATTTTGCCATCACGGAAATCGTCGCCCGCTTCTTTACCCATTGTTGCACCATCCGATGAATAATCCATCACATCGTCAACCAACTGAAATGCGATCCCCAAATTGCGCCCATAGCTATCGAGCGGCAATTCTTCGGATTCGCGCTCTGCTACCACAGCCGCGATGCGGCAAGCGGCGGCAAACAACGCGGCCGTTTTGGCTCCGATAATATCGAGGTATTTTTCTTCACTGGTGGATATTTGGCGCTGCGCCGTTAACTGATTGACTTCGCCTTCTGCAATCACCGCCGATGCATTGGACAATATTTTGAGCACTTTCAGCGATCCGTCTTCGACCATCAGCTCAAATGACCGGCTGAACAGAAAATCGCCAACCAACACAGCCGCAGGATTGCCAAAGATAAGGTTTGCTGCCGTTTTCCCGCGGCGCATATCGCTGCCATCGACGACATCATCGTGCAACAATGTGGCCGTGTGGATAAATTCCACAGCTGCTGATAATTTATGATGACGGTCACCGGGATAATCAAGCAATCGGGCGCAAGCCAAAGTCAACATCGGCCGCATCCGTTTGCCGCCGCCCGCTATCAAATGTCCAGCAAGTTCTGGAATTAGCGGGATCTGAGATTGCATCCGGTCCAAAATCACCGCATTTACACGGTTCATGTCGTTCGCTACCAAAGCCAACATCGGATCGAGCGATGGACCCAATTGGCCCTTAATCTGGTGAATAGAAGCAGTCATAGGCAATTGCTGTGGCGACGCCGCCGATTTCTTGCAAGTGCAAAAGTTGCAAAATGGCTTGTCTGTTAAAGGTAAGTTCGGCAAAGCGATTGCCATGGACGACGATGACAAACTTGCTGGTTATCGCGACAGCATCGACAACATAGATGCGGCGCTGGTCTTCATGCTTGCGGAACGGTTCAAAGTGACGCAGGCTGTGGGCGAATATAAGGCGACCGCCAGCCTGCCTCCAGCAGACCCGATGCGCGAAGAGAAACAGATTGCCAGGCTTCGCCAGCTTGCCCGCGATGCCAAACTGGATCCCGATTTCACCGAAAAGTTTCTGCGTTTCATCATCGATGAAGTCATTCGCCATCATCAAAAGATTCGCGCCGATCAAGACTGAATGACAGGCGTATTTGGTCCCGTCTAATGGGCTTTCGGCAACGCCAGCCGAACCAGCAACCCGCCCAAATCCTCACTTTCTTCGAGGCTGACAGTGCCGTCATAGATCTCAGCCACATCGCGTACGATGGCGAGGCCAAGTCCGGTACCAGGTTTTCCGGTATCAAGCCGAGCGCCGCGATCGAATATCCGCACACGTTCATTTTCCGGGATACCATTGCCGTCATCTTCGACCAATATCTCGATAAACTGCCCCGCATCCTCAACCGTGACAAAGACGCTACCGCCGCCGTATTTGGCCGCGTTCTCAATCAAATTGCCCAGCATTTCGTCGAGGTCTTGCCGTTCCACACGTGCCGCCGCATCTTGATCACCGGTCATGTCCAAACGAATATGAGAGTATAACCGGCTAACGGCACGTTCCACGGATTCGAGCGAATCCCACACATTGGCCCTGCTGTGAGCATGTCCGCGCCGTCCAACCGCGCGCGCCCTTGCCAGATGATGATCGACCTGACGCCGCATCGTCGTGGCCTCCCGGATCACAGTGGTGTCGAGGTCGGTCGCTTTCGCGGTTGCGCTGTTCATGATCACGGTCAGCGGTGTCTTTAGCGCGTGGGCCAAATTGCCAGCATGACGCCGCGCTTCTTCTGCTTGTTTTTCATTGTGGTCGAGCAAGTCGTTGAGCTCCGTTACCATCGGCATTACCTCGTCAGGCAATGCAGTAGCGACACGCGTTTGTTTTCCGCTGCGCATTTCTGAAATTGACCGGCGAACAGCGCGCAGCGGCCACAAACCATAAAAGGTCTGCAAAGCGGCGAGTATGATCAAGCCCAACGCCAATAGCAAAAAACTGGAAATAAGCACCTCGCGCAATTCGCGAATTTGGGCATCTAGGCTTTCACGGTCTTGCGCCACCATGAAATTCCAGCGGATATCGGAATCCGGCAAAATTATCGAGCGTTCTGCAATCCGAAGCTGCTCACCGTCAAACTCCTTGCTGTCACGAAAATGTACGGTGACGTCGGAATGCTCTTTGCCGGGCATCAGCTCTCTATCCCACAGCGAACGGGAAGGAAATGGGATCGCGTCTTTGCCGCTAATCTGCCAATATAGACCGCTCTTGGGCTCTAAAAAGCGTTGATCGCCAAGCGGGCGGTTCATCCGCACTTCACCGTCGGGTCCGATTTCCGCCGATGCGATCATCGCCGTCAGGACATATTCCAGCTGATTATCAAAATTGGTTGAAACCGAATTTGACAGCACACGATCCAGCGCGATTCCCCCGCCGATCAACAACATCGTAATCCAAAGCGCCGCAATACCAATCATCCGGCGGCTGAGTGATCCAGTGCCTTTGGCTAGCGACTTCGCGAGTGCTGCCTGCCCGCCGGTCGCCACTATCGGCGATTCTATGGCGGACTGCTGGTTCAGCTTATGGGTTCCTCAAGGCTATAGCCAAGACCACGAATCGTCGAAATCACATCTTGACCGAGCTTCTTGCGGATACGCGTCACAAAAACCTCGATCGTATTGGAATCGCGGTCAAAATCTTGATCGTAAATATGTTCGATCAATTCGGTGCGTGACACCACTTTGCCCTTGTGATGCATCAGATACGACAGGAGCTTATATTCCTGTGCCGTTAGCTTTACCGGGCCGCCGGCAAGCGTTACCCGGCCGGAGCGCGTGTCGAGCCGCACTTCGCCAGCGGTCAGTTCCGAACTTGCATTGCCCGAGGCGCGGCGAATTAGGGCACGCAACCGCGCAATCAGTTCTTCGGATTGAAACGGTTTGGCCAAATAATCATCGGCACCGGCATCAAGGCCAGCGACCTTATCCGACCAGCTATCGCGTGCGGTCAGCACCAGCACCGGAAACTTGCGGCCTTCCTTGCGCCATTTGTCGAGCACCGTCAGGCCATCCATCGCCGGTAAGCCCAGATCCAATACCACCGCGTCATAATTTTCATTAAGACCCATGAAATGACCATCTTCGCCATCCACCGAAAGGTCGATGGCGTATCCCGCTCCTTCGAGGGTGGATTTGAGTTGCTGGCCCAGCGTCGGTTCGTCTTCAACGATCAATACGCGCATGTTTTCCCCTTTTTACGGATTATCTTTCTGAATTTACCAGATAGCAGATAAGCTGCGTTCAGGAAAACACCAACTTTTCTTGTGTGCAAATGGATTATCTTTGTCGCAACAAATTGCCCGTGCGGGCATCAACATCGACAAAAATTACGCGATCTTTATCAATAAATTTCAATCTGTAGACCTGCGCTACCGCATCATATTCAGGTCCAAGATACTGCATCCCACGCATCCGGGGTAACACCCGGCTTTCTATCTCACGCGAAGTTTTAACCTTGCCTTGCTGGACATCCGATCGCAACACACCCTGATCATCGCCGCGCCGCGCTTCTGCGGGCTGGGCAGCTGCGAGCAGCGCGAAGGCGGCAATCATAAGAGTGGTTTGCTTCATCATCATGGTTTGCATTTATCCCTGCCGCGTTGAACGCAATCTGAATGGGCCATACAGGCTAAAGAAAGTTCGGTTCGCAGGCATGGCGCCCCTAAATCGCACTTTCACGCGCCCATGCGATATACGCCTTTCGAAGCATAGCGGTCACCGGACCGATGTGACCATCGCCAATCACCACACCGTCAATCTGCGTCACAGGTAGCACCAAAGCTGTTGCCGCCGTGACATAAGCTTCTGCTGCGTTCTGCGCCTCCAGCACCGTAAACGGACGTTCTTCAACCTTGCCCACCAACCCATCAGTCATCTGCATCATCGCCGCGCGGGTGATGCCGTGCAATATCCGCCGGTCCAACTGGTGGGTTACCAGCACGCCGTCTTTGGTGATGATATGGGCGTTTTGGGAAGTTCCTTCGGTCACAAATCCATCACGGGTCAGCCACGCATCATCCGCACCAAACGCCTTTGCCTCCATCTTCATCATCGAGGCATATAGCAGCTGCGTGGTTTTGATATCCGCCCTGCCCCAGCGCAGATCGGGCAAGGTCGCCACCTTAATTCCGGTTTCCGCAGCTGGATTATCAGCCAATGCCAACGCCTGCGTAAACGCCAGCACCGTTGGCGGTGTGCCTTCTGTGGGCCAAAAGAAACTGCGGTCGCCGGGATTGCCGCGCGTAACTTGCCAATAAACCATGCCTTCGGACAGTGTGTTCCGCGCAACCAGCTCTCGGCAGATCGCCAACCAGTCATCATATCCCGGCGCGCCCATTATGCTCAATTGTCCCAGCGAATGGCCAAGCCGCGTCATGTGCCCATCGAAATCGACGAGCTTACCGTCCATAACCGACACAACTTCATACACGCTATCTGCAAACAGAAACCCGCGATCAAACACCGAAACCTTGGCCCCATCCTCGGGCAAATATTGGCCGTTGAGATATATAGTGCGCATGGCTCACTCCCTAATTTCGTTACCCTGAACTCGTTTCAGGGTCCATTTTGCAGACTAGCCCTGTCCTATGCGGCAAGATGGATGCTGAAACAAGTTCAGCATGGCGAACGGCGGCGGCAGAGTTGCCTAGGGGTTGCATAGCCATTGCCTTCCCCCTATCGGGCAAGCGATATGGCATCTCCCCCAATCCTTTCGTACGAAAAACTTGGTTTGCAGCAAGGCGGCGGCTGGCTGTTTCAGGATATCGACTTGAATATCGGACCGCGGGACCGGCTGGCGCTAATCGGCCGCAATGGTGCTGGCAAAACCACGCTGATGAAGCTGGTGGCCGGCATAGTCGAAGCGGACAAGGGTAAGCGCACGATCCAGCCCGGCACCAATATCGTGATGCTCGATCAAGATCCCGATGTCGCGGCATACAAAACACTGTTCGATTTCGCCATTCACGGTGAAAATCCGCCGCCCGATTATGAAATTCAGGCAATTGCTGACCAATTGGGCATCGATTTATCCCGTGAAGCTGCCACTGCTAGCGGCGGAGAGCGCCGCCGTGCTGCGATCTGCCGCGCACTGGCAAGCGAGCCGGATCTGTTGCTGCTGGATGAACCTACCAATCATCTCGACCTGCATGCGATTGAGTGGCTCGAAGACTGGCTGACCCGATATCGCGGTGCTTTCATGGTGATCAGCCATGACCGCACGTTTTTAACGCGCTTGACGCGGCAGACGTTCTGGCTGGATCGCGGCCAATTGCGCCGCAGTGAAATCGGCTTTGGCGGATATGAAGCATGGACCGAGCAGGTTTATGCCGAAGATGCCCGTAACGCGGCGCGCATGGATGCAAAGCTTAAAATTGAGGAACATTGGAAAGAACGCGGGGTTACCGCACGGCGCAAACGCAACATGGGCCGCTTGACCAAACTGTATGAAATGCGAGCCGCACGGGCCGCGATGGAGGGGCCGCAGGGCACGGCAAAGCTGGCAGCATCCAGCGATGACAGCAAGACGAAGACGGTGATAAACGCAGAAGCCGTGTGCAAAAGCTATGGCACGCGAGAGATTATCAAGGATTTTACGCTGCGTATTCAACGCGGCGACCGGATCGGGATTGTTGGCGCAAACGGCACAGGAAAAACGACATTAATCCGCATGCTGACTGGCGAGACAAAGCCGGATAGCGGCAAAATCACGCTGTCACCCACATTGACCGGCATCGTTATCGACCAACAGCGCAAGCTGCTTACACCTGAAAAGCGTGTGCGTGACGTGCTGGCCGATGGCAGTGACTGGATCGACGTGCGCGGCGTCCGCAAGCATGTCCAGGGTTACTTAAAGGAATTTTTGTTCGACCCTAGCCTGATCGAGGCGCGGATAGGCACATTGTCGGGCGGCGAACAATCGCGGATATTGCTCGCGCGTGAATTTGCCAGAGAGGCTAATTTACTAGTACTCGACGAACCAACGAACGACCTTGATCTGGAAACACTTGACCTGTTGCAAGAGGTAATCGCCGATTATGACGGCACCGTCCTGATCGTCAGCCATGACCGCGACTTTTTGGACCGGACCGTCAACCTGACATTGGGCCTGACGGGCAGCGGCAAGGTTGATATCATCGTCGGCGGCTATGCCGATTGGGAAGCGAAACGCGACAAACCAAAATTTGCCGAGAGCCGCAGAAAACCCGATAAATCGGTGGTGGATTCAGCGACGAATATCCAGCAAAAGGCCGCCCCTGCCCGCGCCGTCAAACTGACTTACAAGGACCAGCGCGATTATGAGTTGCTGCCTTCTCGTATCGAAAAAATCGACACTGACATCGCAGAAATCGAAGCCGAGATGGCGGACCCAAAACTGTACGCGGCCAATCCCGAACGCTTCGCGGCGTTGATGGATCAGGCCAATACCGCGCGTTCCGAAAAAGCGGCTGCCGAAGAGCGTTGGCTGGAACTGGCGATGGCGATCGAAGGTTAGGAATATAGTGGCGCCCAACGGCGGCTGTTAGCATGATGACTTTAGTTTGACCCGCATCGTCTTTGCGAGCGAAGCGAAGCAATCCAGGGTTGTCTTGCGCGGCTCTGGATTGCTTCGTCGCTTCGCTTCTCGTGGGTGACGACTCAATCGAATGTTATCCCACTCTAATGGCGAAAATCTAGAAACTATACTCCCCTAACTCGGCAACCGGTAATATTCCGCCAGCCGGTCCAGTGCAATTCGCAGCACCAGCTTTCCCGACCGCGCAGGCCAAGCCAGAGTGCGTTCCGCCAAGGGTACTCCTTCGCCGGCACAAATCACGCGCCACGCGATATCGGCCAAATCTCGCCCCAAGTCAGCCATAGCACAATCAAAACGGTCCTTTGCCGACAGTATCCGTTCGCTTCCTTCCATCATCGCAGGAGCACTGCGGCGATTGCGACTTAGCGAAAGATTGTCCCAATTCATCGTGATGCGCGGTGCCATTGCCGCCGCCTCATAATCGCTTCGCAACATTTCTCCGGCGAGCAGCTGCCGATCTGTAACAAGGCTCCTTGCGTGCAGCCACGCCAATGGCGACTCCGCCAAATTGACGGTCACACTTCGCAAGATCCGCTTGGTTCGTTCGTGCTCGGTTATGCTGCGTTCGACGAGCGGACGGGGATCGGTGTATTTCGGTTCAATGGCAATTTTGCGAGACATTTTAGTTCCTCTTTCGGATTTTCCTAAATCACCCCTTGCCATTTGGTAATTATTGTAGGAAAGTAAAAACCTATTTGGTTGTAAGGAATTTTCTGATGCTTAGCAGAATACGGGATGTACGCCGCGCAAAGGGGCTAACGCTGCTCGATGTTGCCGAACGCTGCACACCGCCGACGACAGCGCAAACCGTGGGGCGTTTGGAAACGGGAACGCGCACATTGTCACTCGATTGGCTCAACCGGATTGCAGCGGCGTTGAGCGTGGACAGCAGTGAGCTGGTAAAGTTGCCCGATCAAGCCGAATTGCCTGTCGCCGCGATTTTGAGTGCCGATGGCGCACATTCACCAACAAAACCGGAAACCATGTTGGTGCCCAATATCGGCGGGCAAATGGTCGGGCTGCGCGTAAGTGCGAGCATTGGCGAGTACCGGCACGGCGACGAAGTGTGGTTGGAGCAGTTAGGACCTGAACAATTTTCAGAAGCCCTGAACCTTGATGTGCTTGTACCGCGACCTGCAGGACGGTTTCTTTTCGCCAGATTATTGGGCCGCGAAAATGGCAAGCTGCACCTGTTGCCGCTCGAATCCGGAGCGCGTCAACAAGTGGTCAGCGATCCCGCCTGGATTGCCAAAGCCGTTCGTTTGATGCGGGCGTTGTAATGAACCAGCCTTTGCATATCCTTACATTATCGACGCTCTTTCCAAATGAAGTGCAACCCAATTTCGGGATATTTGTGGAACGGCAAACCGCCGGCTTGGCGGCGCGTCAAGGCATTGAAGTAACCGTTATCAATCCGGTTGGCATGCCGCCTTGGCCGCTCAATCGGACTGCCCAATATGCAACGTTAAAAAAACTGCCCCTGCATGAGCAATGGCGCGGTCTTAATGTCCATCGCCCGCGATTTACCCTAATTCCCAAATTCGGCGGGCCGTATAATCCGGCGATGATGGCAAATGCGATTTTGCCGTTGGTCCGCAAGTTGCATGCTGCAAACCCGTTTGATCTGATCGACGCCGAATTTTTCTATCCGGACGGTCCCGCCGCTTTTCGCATTTCACAGGCGTTGGGCATTCCTTTTACAATCAAAGCGCGCGGTAGCGATATCCATCATTGGGGTAGCGCCAAAGGTTGCGGACCACAGATTTTGGCTGCGGCCAACGCAGCATCCGGTTTACTGGCGGTATCCGGCGCGCTGAAGGCTGATATGATCGCGCTCGGTATGGAAGCGGGCAAAATCATGGTGCACTATACAGGCCTCGATCAAGGCCGGTTTGCGCCTTGTGACCGTGCCGCCGAGAAGGCCCGGCTGGGCATATCCGGACCGATGGTGCTTTCGGTCGCCGCGTTGATCCAGCGCAAGAATCAGGCATTGCTGATCGAAGCATTGCAGCAATTGCCGCTGGTAACGCTTTGCCTTGCCGGTCAGGGCCGGGCCAAAGCGGATTTTCAAACACTGGCAAATAAGCTGGGTGTGGCCGATCGTGTTCGTTTCATGGGCAATATGCCGCATGATGACTTACCTGCGTTGTTTGGCGCTGCCGATGTTATGGCGCTGGTTTCACAAAGCGAGGGATTGGCCAACGCATGGGTGGAAGCTTTGGCATGCGGCACGCCTGTGGTCGCCAGCAATGTCGGCGGCGCGCCTGAACTTATCCGCTCGGACGATGCTGGCCGAATTGTGGAAACCAATGTGTCCGCGATTGTCGCAGCTATTGATGAATTGATCAGCCATCCAATCCCGGCAGACCGCGTTGCAGCGTCAGTGGCGCATTTTTCGTGGGCCAATAATGCCGAACGGCTGGAGGCATTCTTTCGGGAGTGTGTTCCAATGACATCAAATAAATCGTAGCCCTGAGCCTGTCGAAGGGCGCTCGCCGGCTAGGCGTACTTCGACAAGCTCAGCACTACGGGTTTATTCGATTGAAAGGATCTTACTTAAACCTTTGCGCCGTACCCTTCACTCATCCGTTCAGCCTGTTTATTCGCTGCGGCATCTTCGTCTGGCACAAAGCTATCAGGGCCCACTTTGGTCCAGATCAGGATCGGCGCGGCCATGTAAATCGACGAGTATGTGCCGACAAAGATACCGAATGTCATCGCGGCGGCGAATCCGAAAATCACATCGGGGCCAAAGAACACCAACACCGTGAGCGGTGTCAAGATTGTCACGCTGGTCATGATTGTACGGGACAGCGTTTCGTTGACCGACAAATCGAGCAATGCAGTCATGTCCATCTTGCGATATTTTTTCAGGTTTTCGCGAATGCGGTCATAAACCACAATCGTGTCATTCAGCGAGTAGCCTATGATCGTGAGCAATGCGGCAATGATATTAAGGTCAAATTCCATTCTGGTTAGCGAGAATAGCCCAAGCGTCAGCACTACATCGTGCACCAGTGCCCAAATCGCACCTATGCCGAACTGCCATTCAAACCGAACCCAGATATAAGCAGAAACGCCAATTACCGCCGCTATCAACGCCCATATACCGTCAGAAAACAACTCACTCGATACCTTGCCAGATACCGAATCGACGCCGTCTATGCGCACGCCGGGATGGTCTTTTTTCAACTTTCCGGTAATTTTGTCGGCCATCACATTAGACAGTTCCGGATTTTTGTCGGCTCCGGTGGGCAGTTTCATCCGGATCGACACCTGGTTTTCTTTGCCGAAACGTTGGATAGTCGGATCACCATAGCCCAGCGAAGCAACATCTTCGCGCAGTTCCGCGACAGGTGCGACCTTATCCTGCGTAAATGTTGCACGAATCATTTGACCACCGATAAAATCAACGCCGAAGTTCAGCCCTCGCGATGCGATCAAGCTGATCGATGCGACCATCAATAGCAAGCTTATGCCAAAAGCGATGTTCCGCCATTTGAGAAATCCGATATTGGTATCGTCAGGAACCAGTTTGAGCAGTTTCATTATTGCATCCTCCTCAAATAACCAGTTCGGTCGGGCGGTTCGACTTGATCCAGCCCGACACCCACATGCGGGTGACAACAACAGCAGTAAATACGCTGGTGGCGATGCCGATGATCAAAACCACCGCAAAACCCTTAATCGGTCCAGAGCCAATCAGGAACATCAACACAGCTGCGATGACGTTGGTGATATTGGCATCAAAAATGGCGCGGCTGGCTTCTTTATATCCATTTTCAATTGCTTGGACCAATCTTCGCCCTCGCTTTGCCTCTTCACGTATCCGTTCGTTAATTAACACGTTGGCATCTACGGCGGCGCCAATTGTCAACACAAATCCAGCAATCCCCGGCAAAGTCAAAGTCGCATTGAACAGCGCCATCACCGCAAGTATCATGGCAATATTGATAATGAGCGCGAGGTTTGCATAAATCCCGAAGCGGCCATAAGTGACCATCATCAGCACCAAAATTGCCGACGTACCAATGATTGCTGCCAAAGCGCCCCGGCGGATCGAGTCCGCACCCAGATCAGGACCGACAGAACGTTCCTCGACCACTTTCAAATCCACGGGCAGCGCGCCTGAACGCAATGAAATAGCCAGTTGATTTGCGCTCTCCGTCGTAAAGCTTCCTGATATCTGCGAAATACCGCCCAAAATGGGCTCGTTGATCCGCGGTGCAGAAATGACCTGTCCGTCCAATATAATCGCAAACAGCTTGCCAGTATATTGCTGCGTCATCCGCGCAAATTTTTGACCGCCTTCGGTATCAAACTGGATTTCAACGGCGGGCTGGTTATTTTGATCAACCGATGGATTGGCCTTTACAAGCTTGTCACCTGCGATGCCGCCCAAACGGCGCACCGAAATAAAGCCGCCACCTTCGGCATAGGGCAATATCTGGCTGCCTACACGCACCTTGCCTTTGGCAACATCATCGGGGTCGGCTTGATCGTCAACCAGCTTGAACTCCAGCTTGGCCGTCTTGCCGATCAACGCCTTCAACTTTTCCGGATCATCCAGCCCGGGAACCTGCACAACGATGCGATTTTCGCCTTGGCGAATGATTGTCGGCTCCAACGTGCCTATCGCGTTGATCCGTCGGTCAATAACGTCTTTGGCAGTATCCATTGCTTGGTCGAGCGCCTCGGCATCGCCCGTTGCGATCGGCGACAAGCTAATCCGGTTGCCGTCGATTACTGAAATGTTCCAATCGCGGGTGCCAGTTGTATTTGCAACGACAGGCAACAACGCCTCTCTGGCGGCATCGATTTGATTGATCTCGGTCACTGCAAAGCTCAATTTTCCGTCGGCGCGCGAAATGTTTTCAATCGCGATTTTCGGATCAGCCCGGCGCATCGCATTACGGACCGCATCGTCAAGCGTTTCAAGCCGTGTCACCGCCAGTTGCGAACCATCCGCTTCCAGCAAGATATGGCTACCGCCGGCCAGATCGAGACCGAGGTTGATTTTTGCATGCGGCAACCAAGCAGGGACTTTTGACATGTAACTTGGCGGGATCAAGCTCGGAATAGCGAGTATGATGCCCATCGCAATCAGCGCATAGAGCATCCAACGGCGCATCGGTGAAAATTCAAGCATTGGCAGTTTCCGAGATTTTTGTGAACTGAGTATCTGGGCAGGACGATTGGCTTGCGCAAGAGGCGCAATCAATCATTGGCAGGTTTTGCATTCCGCGATTGGACTTGCGAGATTGTAGATTTGACGGCTTTTACCTTTACACCGGTCGCAATTTCAACTTCTACATAATCATCGGTTACCTTGGTAACCTTACCCATTAAGCCACCGCCAGTGATCACTTCATCATTTTTCTGAACCGATGCAATCGTGGCCGCGTGCTCTTTGGCGCGCTTTTGTTGCGGACGGATCAACAAGAAATAGAACACCACAAAAATCATGATAAGTGGCAATATGTTCGAGATAAAAAAAGCTTGCCCACTAGGAGCAGCAGTTGCGCCAGCAGCGGCGGTTAAAATTACGGAAAAACTCATCAATATATCCCCGAGAAATACGTTTGCGCCCTTACCCTAAGATGCAGGCGATATGCAATCGCGGGCGACTATCACGCACGGTGCATTGGTGCAACGTCAAACGACGGCAATGCTGCGCTTGCATTTGTAAGTGCACGGCCATATAGGCCGCCAACAACAAGTTACGCGAGGCCGAATGTTGCCAGACATTCCACAAAAAGCCCCGCGCCCGGTCGGGACGTAGCGCAGCCTGGTAGCGCATCACACTGGGGGTGTGGGGGTCGCAGGTTCGAATCCTGTCGTCCCGACCAATAAATCAATGACTTAGACGATATTCCCAAACTCACTCCGAACTTTAGTCTGGGGTTTAGTCTGGGGAGATTTTTTCACTCCAAATCTGGTGGATTCGGATAAAGGTGAACGCCTTCCCCTGAGCCGCTGCGCCGTCTCCGGCTACCCCATCTGCGGGGATTCTCCCCACAACGCCCCTGATAATGAGCGGGGCTGATGTCGCGCTCTTTCTCGCCCGCCACAAGGATATCGGACGGCTTTGCCGCCGCCGCTGCTTCGCCGATGATCAGGCTGGAGGTCGAAACTATGCCGTCATTGGCACCGCCGCACGCAGCCAGCCTATTCGTGAAACCAAATGACTTTCGCGATGAAGATGCAATCGGCTCAACTGGCTTCTCCCTTTTCACATTATGTGATGCCAATCAGGCAAGATTGCGGTCAATGAGTGATCGCTCGCCAGTTGTCTCGGAGAGGCAGCACCGCAACAGCGGGGGGCAAGCCGGATGCCGCCTCTCCGAAACCTGGGTATTTCGCGAGCTTACTGCCGATCGCGATCCATCACAGTAACCCAAGCGGCAACGAAATCGCGCACGAATTTGTCACGCCCGTCGCTGGACGCATAGACTTCGGAAACGGCGCGCAGTTCTGAATTCGAACCGAACACCAGATCGACCGGCGTTGCGGTCCATTTGAGTGCGCCCGTAGTCCGGTCGTGCCCTTCGTAAAGCCCATTGGATTTTTCCGACTTCTTCCATTCAGTCGACATATCCAAGAGATTGACGAAGAACTCATTGGTCAGTGTTCCGGGGTGCGTTGTCAGAACGCCATTGGCCGAGGCGCTGGTGTTGGCATTAAGGGCGCGCATTCCGCCTACTAGCACCGTCATCTGCGGCACAGTTAAGTTGAGGAGGTTGGCGCGTTCAACCAACATCTCTGCCGGCGAAAGTCGACTTTCTGAGCTGTAATAATTGCGAAACCCGTCTGCTTTTGGTTCGAGCGGTGCGAACGAGGCAGCATCGGTTTGTGCCTGCGTTGCATCCACACGGCCAGGTGAAAACGGAACCGCGATGGTGGTCCCGGCCTGGCTTGCTGCCTGTTCGATCGCGGCACTTCCGCCAAGCACGATCAAGTCTGCCAGCGATACCTTTCTGCCGCCGCGCTGGCCACGGTTGAAATCACTCTGAATGGTCTGCAATTTGGTCAGGACTCCGCGAAGTTCGGTCGGATTGTTGGCCAGCCAGCTGATCTGCGGTTCAAGCCGGACGCGCGCGCCATCGGCACCGCCCCGCATATCAGTGGCGCGGAAGCTCGCGGCGGATGCCCATGCCGTGCGAACGAGCTGCGGAACCGTGAGACCGGAGCCGATAATCTGGGATTTGAGCGAGGTAACGTCGGCTGAATTGATTTGTGCGTAATCCGCCTTGGGCAGCGGATCCTGCCAAGCGAACTGTTGCACAGGAACATCTTTGCCGAGATAGTGCGACCGTGGCCCCATGTCGCGGTGCGTCAGCTTGAACCAGGCGCGGGCAAAGGCATCGGCGAATTGCTGCGGGTTCTTTTGGAATCGCAGAGCGATCGCACGATAAGCGGGGTCCTCCTTTAGTGACAGATCGGTGGTGAACATTATTGGCGCGTGACGGACCCCTGCAACATGTGCATCCGGGACGAGGCCTGCGGCGTTTGCATCGCTCGGGATCCATTGGATGGCTCCCGCCGGGCTCTTTGTCTTGACCCAGTCAAAACGGAACAGGTTATCGAGATATTGCGTCGTGAATGAGACAGGGTTGGATGTCCAGGCCCCTTCTAGCCCGCTGCTGACTGTGTCCTCCGCGTTGCCTTTACCGCAACTATTCTGCCAACCCATGCCCTGTTGTTCGACCGGTGCTGCAGACGGCTCTTTGCCCACGCATTTTCCTGGATCATGTGCGCCATGGGCCTTGCCGAATGTATGCCCGCCTGCAATCAGTGCCACAGTTTCTTCATCGTCCATGGCCATCCGTCCGAATGTCTCGCGGATGTCCTTGGCTGCCGCGATGGGATCAGGATTGCCGTTGGGACCTTCTGGATTGACGTAAATCAAGCCCATTTGGACGGCAGCCAAAGGCCGCTGCAAATTACGATTTCCACTATAGCGTTGATCCGCAAGCATTTTGTTTTCGGGTCCCCAATACACGGTATCCGGTTCCCAATCGTCAGTCCGGCCACCTGCGAAGCCGATGGTTTTGAAGCCCATGTGCTCCAACGCGACCGTGCCGCTTAAGGCCATGAGGTCGGCCCACGATATCTTGCGCCCATATTTTTGTTTGATCGGCCAGACCAGTCGCCGCGCTTTGTCGAGGCTGACATTATCGGGCCAGCTATTGAGTGGTTCGAACCGCTGTTGACCACCACCAGCTCCACCACGTCCGTCAGTCACCCGGTAGGTGCCGGCACTATGCCATGCCATCCGAATGAAAAACGGTCCGTAATTTCCATAATCTGCTGGCCACCATGGCTGCGAAGTGGTCAGAACCTTCGCAATGTCAGCCTTAACGGCATCCAAATTGAGCGACTTGAACTCGCTTGCATAATCGAAGTCTTGGCCCAGAGGATTCGATTGCGGCGCATGCTGGCGCAAAGGGCTGAGATCGAGCTTTTCCGGCCACCAGAATTGATTGGAGGTTGTAGTTGTTTGTGCATGAACGATGCTGGGAAGCGTCAGCGGTGTCATTGCCGTAGCGATGAGCGCAATGAGTTGGATGGACTTGATACGCATTGATTGGATCCTCCTTATTTGAATTGGCTGCCGACAATTGAGCAATGAACTGGGGCGTTCGCACTTGCGGTCCCGTTGAATATCAAGATGGGTAGCGAAGCTGACGACTGCCTGACGGACGCAAAATTAGGTGGTGCACATTCGCCGAGACGCTTACACGCGACTACAACGCTGTCAGGGGCCGGTCAGGATAGGGTGGCACATCGGCAGCCAAGGAGACTGTCAATGGCGAATACCACAACACGGCAAAGCGACAGGATAAGGGTCTGGGACCCCGGCGTCCGCATCTTTCACTGGCTGCTGGTTGCGTCGATCCTGATTGCATTCCTATCTTCGGAAGAAGACAGCATGATTGCCAATTGGCACCTCGCTGCCGGTTGGGTCGCAGCAATACTAATCGTCTTTCGCCTCAGTTGGGGCTTCCTGGGCGGCGAGCACGCTCGCTTTAAGAATTTCGTAAAGCCGCGCGAAATTGGTCAGCACATCCGGCATTTACTGTCCGGCTCGGCAGAGCCGTCGGTCGGCCACAACGCGCTCGGTGCGGTTGCCGTGCTGGCGTTATTGGCGCTGTGCGGCTTCGTAGGCTGGACCGGCATACAGCTTCAGACCGGAGGCGGCGAAGAGGATATTCATGAAGTTGCTGCTTATGCGCTACTCGGCCTTATCGCCCTTCACGTCGCGGCTGTTATCGCGATGTCGATCTTGACGCGCGAGAATTTGGTTCTGGCAATGATCACTGGCAACAAAAGCGCCGTGCGCCACCCCGGCGCAAAAGCGGCGATCAAGCCGGGGCTCATCGGAATTGCACTCGCCTCCCTGATCCTCTGCGCGACCGTTTTCGCGGTTCTAAAGTTTGATCCGCAAGCCTTCAGCATCCAAGGCCGGGAAATGGGGGAAGCCAACGAGCAGCGTTCATCGACCGAACCAATGCGGGAGTATTCTGAAAACGATCGCGACGACGACTGACATGGACAAATGATTGCTTTGGCAAAGCCTGTTTAATTGATAAAACTGACACTGTTGGAAGGTGGTTGAAGGTGCGCTTACTGATTGTCGAAGATAATATGCGGCTGGCGTCCTTGATTGCCGATGGCTTGGGAAAGCGCGGCTTTGCCTGTGATATTGCCGAGAACCTTGCTGATGCCGATCTTTCGCTTTCCTCCGCCGGTTATGATTCGATCATTCTGGACTTGGGGCTGCCTGATGGCGACGGGATGGCATGGCTCAGAGGCAAGAGGACTGCGCGCGAGTTCGTCCCCGCACTAGTGCTGACGGCGCGCGGCGGCCTTGAAGACAGGGTCGCAGGGCTTGACGCCGGAGCCGACGACTATCTGGTAAAGCCCGTCGATATTGAGGAACTTGCGGCGCGCGTGCGCGCCCTGCTTCGCAGACCAGGTCCACGCGTTTCGACCGTACTGGAGGCTGGCGCTTTGCGGTTCGATGTCGCTACGCGGAAGGCAGCCACACCAGAACACCGCATCGAACTATCGCGCCGCGAGGCCGATCTGCTGGAGCTGTTGATCCGCCGACAAGGCATTGTCGTTGTGCGTGCGACAATCGAAGACGCACTCTACGGGTTCAATGAACCGGTGACGCCCAATGCCATTGAAGCGACCGTCTCGCGCTTGCGCCGAAAACTCGATGATGCCGGTTGTACCGGACAGCTCCATACAGTGCGCGGCGTCGGCTATTTGTTATGGGAAGGCGCGGAATGACACGCAACACCTCTATTTTTCGCACACTGGCGCGCGGACTTGCGGCGGTAGGTCTGTCAGGTACGTTGATGCTACTTGTAGCCGTCGTGATGCAATACCGGCTTACCTTCGCTGATTTGTCCACCGAAGCAGCTTTGCGTGCAGCGTTAAATGAAATGATCCAGCATGTCGCGCTTCCGGTGGCATTGTTGCTCGTTCCGATGACGATTGCCAGCCTTTGGGTGATGCGCCGTTCGTTTCGCCCATTGAGCGATGCAGCGACAGCGCTGGACGATCTGACCGCGCAGGATCGGGACATCCGGATCGATGACAGTGCGCTTCCTATGGAGGTGGTGCCCTTCACACAAGCGGTCAACAAGCTGCTGGCAAAGCTTGCCGACGCCGCGATGCGGCATGAATCCTTTGCTGCCGATATCGCCCATGAACTTAGAACACCGCTGGCATCGCTCATGCTCGAACTCGATGAAATCGATCATCCCGCCGCAGCGTCGATGAAGGGCGACGTGGCTTCGATGCGGAGGCTGATCGACCAGCTTATGCTGTTGGCCCAAATGGATGCCCAGCAAGCAGCAGCAACCTCTACCGACGCCGTCGATCTCAATGAAGTCGCGCGTGATGTGATCGCGCGTTCAGCCCCTCCCATCATCGCGGACGGGAAATCGATTGAATTCTCGCCAAGTGAAGAGAGCGCAGTGATTTACGGTCGTAGGGAAGCGATTGCAGCGGCGCTACGCAACCTTATTGAAAACGCGGTGCGGGTGACGCCAAAGGGAGGCGGTATTCTGGTTGCGGTAGGGAGCGGTCCCAGCTTGCGGGTTGCCGATGACGGGCCGGGACTTTCCGCCGACCAACTTGCCGGATTGATCCAGCGAAACCGGCGGTCCGACAATTGCAGCCCGGATGGTGCCGGGCTCGGCCTCGCCATTGTCGACCGAATCATGCTCTTGCACGGCGGCCGGGTTCGGACCGAACCTGATGCGCGCGAACTCATTCTCGATTTTTCTTAGTTTCGCTGATTCTGCGTCACGGCGTCAGGAAGTCGTCAGCAAGCGATGTCAATGCCACGTTCATGCAACGCAAATTCTATCTTATCGCCGCCGCCGTGGCCACCGTCATCGGATTGGCCACCTATTACTGGTCATCGGGCGGCGAGAAGGCTGCCCCTGAATCATTATCCGTCGGCCCTCGGGTCGCACCCGGTGCCATCACAGCCACTCAAATCGAGCGGCTGGGCATCAGGACCACTCCGGCGGAGGCTGCGGTGGACGTTCCCTTGGGAACTGTCCCCGCAGCCATATCGCTGCCGCCTGAAGCACAGGTAGCGGTAACAGCGCCGTTCGATGGGGCCGTGGTCCGATTGTTCGTGGTTCAAGGCCAAGCGGTCACCAAAGGACAAGCCCTCGCGGTGATCAAGAGCCGCGAACCGGTCCAATATGGAGCCGAACTAGCCCGCGCGAATGCACGCCTCGGCCTTGCCGAAGTTTCGGCAGCACGAACCCGGCAACTGGTCGCTGAAGGGATCGTTGCCGCGTCCCGTGCCGATGAAATGAACGCCCAGATTCGCGTTGCCCGCACCGATGTATCAGAAAATGCGCGTATTCTCGCCCAAGCCGGAGCGGGCGCAAACGGCAATGTGACGCTCCGGGCACCCATTTCGGGTCGTGTTGCAATGGTCAATGTCCAAACCGGGGGACCGGTCGGCGGCACCACCGCGCCATTTGTCATCGAAAATAGTGCGGCACTCATGCTCGATCTGCAGCTACCCGAACGGCTGGCCAATTTGGTTGCACCCGGCATGACAGTGGTTTTGCTAGGCGTCGGAAATGGGCTAGAAATTCAGGGGACGATCCTGTCGGTCGGCGCGTCAATGGATCCGATGACCCGGTCGATTCCGGCGAAGGCACGGATCGGTGCGGCCCCCTCGCTTGTTCCAGGCAAGTCGGTGATGGCCATCATCAAGGGAACAGGCAACCAGTCGGGAACGAGCGTTCTCGCCTCGGCGCTTACCCAGATCGAAGGCAAGGACTATGTGTATGTCCGGTCCGGCAACCGTTTTGAACAGCGCGTCGTCGTTAGCACCGGACGAGCGGGCGACAGAGTGATAATTTCCGAAGGACTGAAGCCCGGTGAGCTTGTGGCAACTTCAGGAGTCAGCGAACTCAAAGTCATGCTGGCGGGGAATTAAGCGTGCTACGCAAGTTGGTAGAAACTGCGCTCTCTTTACGCATGGCTGTTCTCGGGTTGGCATTCGTGCTGGCAGCCGTGGGAGCCTGGGCCTTCGTGAACCTACCCATTGATGCGTTTCCCGACATCAGCTCGACGCAAGTTAAGATCATCCTAAAAGCGCCTGGCATGACGCCCGAAGAGGTCGAAAGCCGGGTCATCACGCCGATTGAAATGGAAATGCTAGGCATACCGAACCAGACGATCCTGCGTTCGGTCGCCAAATATGCGATTGCCGACATCACCATCGATTTCAAGGACGGCACAGACATTTATTGGGCGCGCAGCCAGGTGGCCGAGCGCCTCGCCAACGCCTCGGGTAATCTGCCCACATCGGTCGAAGGCGGGCTGGCACCGATATCTACGCCGCTGTCGGACATGTATATGTTTACCATCGAAGGCCCGATGTCGCTTAGCAAAAAGCGGCGGTTGCTCGACTGGACGATTCGTCCAGCCTTGCGGACGGTGCCCGGCGTTGCCGATGTCAACGCGCTTGGCGGATATGTCGAGACCTTCGAGGTGCAGCCCGATCTGGCGGCGCTGGCGGCTGCGAATCTCAGCATCGAAGACCTGAAGACGGCAATTGAAGGCAGTAATCGCAACGACGGCGCTGGTCGCCTCGGTGTCGGTGAAGAAGCACTCATCGTCCGGTCTGTCGGAGCGATCAAGACGCTCGACGATCTAACATCGGTTGTCGTGCGCAGCGCCGGTGGCGGCGTCGTTCGTATTGGCGATATTGCGACCGTGCGAACGGGCAGCCTGACGCGCTACGGCGCGGTCACGAAAAACGGCATGGGTGAAGCCGTCCAAGGTCTGGTTATCGGACTGCGCGGCGCAGATGCCAGCAAGGTTGTGGCGGGCGTCAAAGAGCGGCTCGCCGAACTGAAGCCGACACTACCCGCAAATGTGACCATAGCACCATTTTATGACCGCTCGGATTTGATCGGGCGTGCGGTTGGCACTGTCGAGGAGGCTTTGGTCGAAGCGACGATCCTCGTCGTCATCCTATTGCTGCTCTTTCTCGGCGACGTTCGTGCGTCGATCATCGTCGCGCTCGCGCTACCCATGGCAGCGCTTTTGACCTTTATCTGTATGCGCGCAATGGGGCTGACCGCCAATCTGATGAGTTTCGCGGACTCGCGATCGCTGTAGGCATGCTCGTCGATGGCGCAGTCGTCGTGATCGAAAATGTCGTTGAGCGCCTATCCGATGCCAAGCACAAAGGCACATCCAAATTGAACAACGTGTTCGTGGCAACGGCGGAGGTTGCAACTCCGGTGGCCTCTGGAATGGCCATTATCGCTCTCGTCTTCCTGCCGCTCCTGACGCTAGAGGGACTGGAAGGTAAGCTGTTCGCACCGGTTGCAATGACCATAGTGCTTGCGCTTCTGTCGGCACTGGTCTTGTCACTGACGCTGGTGCCGGTGCTGGCCTTCTATGTCCTCAAGCAATCCGACCATCATCACGAACCTTGGCTGATGCGCCAGCTCAGCCCGCGATACGTGCAATTACTCGCATCGTCCTTCACGCACCAGAAACGCGTCTTTGCAGCTGCCGGAGCTGCGTTGCTTATCGCCGGGCTGGCCTATTCGGTCACCGGCAAGACCTTTCTGCCAACCATGGACGAAGGGTCGATGATTGTTCAACTCACGGAGTTGCCCAGCATCGGCATTGATCACAGCACCGCTGGCGACCTGAAGGTGCAAAAGGCGATCCTGAAGGATGTGCCCGAAGTACAGGCGGTCATCGCCCGTGTCGGCAGCGACGAACTTGGTCTCGATCCGATGAGTCCCAATGAAACCGACAGTTTCCTTGAACTCAAACCCCGCAACGAATGGCGCGTCAGCGACAAAGACTGGCTGACCGACA
>CAWDID010000013.1:0-66504 GCA_963802245.1 uncultured Alphaproteobacteria bacterium
AAACTTCTGGATCGTCATAATTGCCCAATCGAATTGCTTTTAGATTATACACACCGGCGTATCGCGCCTGCTTAACAGTGCGAAAGACGACCACATCTTCAAGTCGCGCAAACTCGCCGGTTCCACCCGCAGTTGCAACGGCGCGCATCAAAGTCATCTTGCCGATCACCGGGTAAAGTCCCGGTTTAGCGACCTGGCCGTCAACAGTGACAACCTGGCTCACGGTTTCTTTCAAATTGACGCTGACTTGAGGATTGCGGACATAATTTGCACGCAAACCGCGCTCAATTTCACGCGCCAATTCAGGTGGTGATTTCCCCGAAGCATTAATCGTTCCGGCAAGCGGAAGTGAAATGGTGCCGTTGGCGTCGACTTGCACTTCAGGACGACTCAAATCGTCGATCCCAAAAACATCGACCGACAACTTATCAAAAGGGCCAATTAGATACGGCCGCGTTCCTGCCACAAAATCGCCGCCGGATGGTTCGGGTAAACTGGTGTCCTGATTAAGAACTGTGACATCCCGTGCGCCACCAACAACGGGATTTGTCGCACAGGCGGACATCAACAACGATGTCGCCAGCAACAGGCAAATCCCCAAACGGTTTTTCAAGTTCATTTCAGACAAATCCTTCTTCTAATAACCTCACTTAGAGCAAGGCCAAAATGGCGTAAACACTTTTAATTAGGCCTAATCAGCAGCCGTTCTGATTGAAACAGGTGGCGTCAAAAAAATACCTAGCATTATTGCAAAAAAGCACATCATGAAGGGTGTTCTTAGCGGGTAGTCGGCAAAGCTCGCCGCCAAAATAATCACTATGACGAACAGTGCTGCGATGGTTGAATACCGCGTATGCTTTGGCTGGGTTATGGCGCGTCCAATCGCTACGCTGCGCGACAAAAGTATCCACGCGAATCCGAATGAAAATTGCAATGGCGGGCAGACCGCCTTCGATAATAAGCTGTATAGGGTCGTTGTGCGCCTGGTTAAAATAGCTGGTCATCAGTAAATGATCCGGTTCCCACATCTTATACAACCATTCAAAACTGCCAAAGCCCGCCCCTAAAACAAAATGACTTTTGGCCATTTCGAACAAGACGGGCAGTGTCTGCGAACTGCAACTCTTCAACGTCACTCAACTGTTGGTAGCGATTAAGAGCCAGATCGCGGTCGAAGTAAATTACCGACAATGCGCCAAGCAAAATCACAAGTGAGATAAGCGGTACCAACGTGATGTTACCGGGAAATTGTTCGGCGGTTGGCGTGGCGCATGTGACCGGGCATCAGTCGAATTTTCGGCTAATCGTCGTTCAGTGATGAGCCATAACAGCCACATCATCGCCGAAAACAGGAGCGCGATAATCGCTAACAATGATCCTGCGCGCGACCCTGTAACCAATATGTATGGAAACAAAAGAAAGACCATCCCTACCGCCAATGCGATCAGCAGAATATTCTGATCAACGCGGCCAGCGCGTTTGCTAGAAAGCCTGTCAAACAGGCGTTCCAATGATGAGCGGGGTTAAGCATGCGAGAAAAACCGCTTGATGATTTCTGTTGGCGAAAAATCCGACCATCAGACCGCTATTTGTGATCTCATATGTGTATAACGGGCCGTCGTCTCGGTCCGGCTGCTTGCAACAAGCCTAAAATCATCGAAGCCGCACCCATTAAAATAAACACCAGCGGAACTTTTCGGCGCTTGCTTTCACCCAGCGCCGCAAACAGCATCAACGCGGCAGCAGGTACACTCAACGCCATTAAGCTGTTCAGTGTTCTAGAGGGCACCAAACTTAACGGCCGCCAGACGTCTTGCAGGCCAAGATCTTTTGACACCGCATAAATCAAGTCTCGCTGCGGTAATGACGACCAAAGTGCTGGCGGCAAAGGGATAAGCTGTATCACCATCAAGCCTGCCAAACAGGCCAGCAATACAATCGGTGCCCGGATTGCCCCCATTTCTTTGGCCGAAACAACTAGGCAAGCATAACCCAAAAACAGAAATGCAATTGGCCTGAGTATTACAAGCGACAACACATCCGGCCTAGACGCACCGCCCATCAGCAGCGCGAAAATCAGGAAGACCAAAAAAGCGTACCATCTGACAGTGGCCGAATTCAAAAATGTGTTCCGCATATTGCCTTTGGCATTGCTGCGTGACGATCTGTTTCTAGAAATTTCCATTGGTTCAAATTTGACTTATTTTGCTATCTTGAGCCAAAGGCCCGGTTGTTGGTTGCTCGCGGTTCGCGATAAGTGACTGCAAATTTATAAAAATGGCCGATATCTCGATAAGCACCTTTCAAAGGCCGTGAAGCAACGCCCATATAAACTCAAGTCAAATCCATACTCAAAAGTCAGCGTGCTACAAAGTGGTCCAAAATTGTACTGTCGCATACTCGCTATTGGTTTCTCGATATTGAATGCATGTTATTTACCAATCCTTAACCATGTATCTGGCATTGTTGTGACACGAGGTATCATGCGACCTTCGAGCAACAGGACCTGAATATGGATAACTTACGGGGATTTGACCCTTTCGGCCAAGAAAACACTGCGGAGGATGCGGCTTATACTGCATATGACGCTGAAGTTGAGGAGGATGTGGGGATCGACCCACCGCCATCAATTTCAGGTGATGAACGCCGGATGCAGGTTCGCGCATATAATTTTTGGACGGCGCAACTGCACGACAAAAATTATCCCAGCATCGAAGAGCTTGATCCGGAAAATGTCGATGACTTCGGTGAGTACAGCGTATTGCTAGACTTTACCTCTGGCATCGAGAATCCGTCGATTCAATTTGTCGGCAGCAAATTGCGGTCCGAATGCGGTATTTCAGATGACATTACATATCTTGATCAGGTTCCGCCGCGCTCTTTGTTGTCGCGGATAACCGATCATTACCTCCAGATTATTGCCAACCGCGCCCCGATCGGTTTTGAAGCCGAATTCGTCAACGAACAAGATCTGACGATCATGTATCGCGGGATATTGCTTCCTTATTCGTCGGACGATGACACAATTGATTTCATTTATGGCGTCATCAACTGGAAGGTTGCCGCCGAAGCCGATTTGGCGAAACGGTTGGAAATCGAAGTTGAAGAAGCGTTGCAAACAGCGGCACCGCGCCAGGCAGTTGTCCCGGTATGGGAAGACAGTCCAGCAAGTGACCTCTTGGACGACAACACACAATTTGGCAGTCCGGAATTGTTGCTTGATAGCGTTTTCTCCGCTGATGAACTGCAACCTGACGAGCATTCTTCGCTCGCGGACTGGTTGGTTGCGGCCCGCAACTGCGCCGATTTGGCAAGCGAAGTTGATGCGCGAAGCCGCGATGCTTTGTACCGCGCCATTAGCGTTGCCTATGATTTCTCTTTAATCGCGGAAAATAATGACGCAGATTTCGATGAATTATTGGTCGATGCGGGCCTGTCTAAACAAGACCGCGCACCGATGACACCTATCGTCAAGTTGGTATTTGGCGCGAAATACGACAAGACCCGCATTACCGAATTTGCAACAACGCTAACCTATGCCCACCGCAACGCAGTGCCAATGGGCGCTCTGGCAAAGACAATCGCCGGTCATAAAGGTGGCCTAAAAGGCATAATTGGCGCAGAACGCAATGCCCGCAAAGTCATTAAAGATGGCGCATCGGCTGTCGCTGTAACCGATCCAAGATCCCGTTTACGCAATGCAAGGGTTCGCAGCCTGCAAGAATTTTCTGGTGCAGGCGACGAATTCGTAATCCTGATTGCACGCCGGGAAGCAGACGGCAGTGTATCATTGATTGGTTCAGTCGATGGCGACAAGGGACTAACCGAAAAGGCACTGTCGAAAACGGTGGTTTAGGGTTTGCTGACGTCAGATTGAATCATTCATAAAAAACCGTAGTGCTGAGCTTGTCGAAGTACGTCTCTCAGTGAAGCGCCCTTCGACAGGCTCAGGGCTACGGTATTGAGTAAACTTGATGTCATCACGCTTTAGGCTTTGCTGACGTTTATAAATTTACATTTTGTAGAGGGGATATCGTCATTCCCGACACTGCAGTTGTTACCCGCATTGCGCGCGGTGCAGTAGTTTTTGATCCGCCAGTACCAACGCCATCATTGCCGCGACTACCGGCGTACCTCTTATGCCGACGCAAGGATCATGTCGGCCTTTGGTGACGATCTCAGTGGCGACGCCATCGCGGGTAACCGTTTCAACCGGCGTCAATATCGAACTGGTCGGTTTAAATGCGACGCGGCAAATAACCGGTTGTCCCGTTGAAATTCCGCCAGCGATACCGCCCGAGTTATTAGCCAGAAATTCAGGATGATTGCTTCCTGTGGCGGCGGGTCGCATACGGTCTGCATTCTCCTCACCGCGCAAACGTGCTGCATCAAAACCAGCGCCAATCTCTACGCCTTTTACCGCATTGATGCTCATCATCGCGGCGGCAAGTTCGCTATCAAGCTTTGCATAGATCGGTGCGCCCCAGCCTGCGGGAACGCCCGTTGCAACGCACTCGATCACAGCCCCTAATGATGACCCTGCCTTGCGCGCTTCATCTACCAACGTTTCCCAACGTGCCGCAGCGGCCTCATCGGGGCAGAAAAACGGATTTTGATCAATCTGGCTGAATTCAAAATTATCGGGATCAATCCGGTCACCGCCAATTTCACTTACATAAGCAATGATCTCAACTTCTGGTATCGCCGCTCTTGCTACTGCTCCAGCGGCAACGCGGGCAGCAGTCTCGCGCGCAGAACTGCGTCCGCCGCCGCGATAATCGCGAAAGCCATATTTGGCATCATAGCTATAATCTGCGTGACCAGGGCGATATGCTTTGGCAACCTCGCCATAATCCTTGCTGCGCTGATCGACATTCTCGATCATCAGCGAAATCGGGGTCCCAGTTGTACGCCCTTCGAATACGCCCGACAATATCTTTACTGTATCAGGTTCCTGCCGCTGTGTTGTAAAGCGCGAGGTGCCGGGGCGGCGCTTATCCAGAAATGGCTGAATATCCGCTTCGGACAGCGAAATTCCCGGAGGGCATCCATCCACTACGGCACCGAGAGCAGGCCCGTGGCTTTCTCCCCAAGTGGTGAAGCGAAATACGCGGCCAAATGTGTTAAAACTCATTGTAATTGCCCGTTGGTTAATTTGCAAATTGCGATGCCGAGTATTGCTACGGAATGCAAGTTTTCAAAAATCCGGAACGCGGACGGGCTGAGTTCAATCGCGATTTTTTGCCCGCGCCGCACGGTACCGGATTTGTTCAAGGCCGATCCATGTGCGGATGGAACGGGCTAAAATGATAACGATGGTAATGCCTAGCAATCGCGCGGCATGCGGATGGCCAAATATTTGGCCCAATCTGCCCGCAAAAACAAATGCAGCGATCAATGCCGCAAAGCTCGCCATGGAAACAAAGGCGTCGAGTATCGGTGGCAACCCTTCCCAAAACTGCCGGGAATGCAGGTAACCGTGCACTCCAATCGCAAAAGCACATCCCGCCAACAACGCAAAGAGTTCGGGGCTGTGCATCACTTGTCTCCTTTTGATAGGAGCTATCATATACACAAATTTACATCAAGCGCGGGCGCGAATCTGCGCCTATACTTAATCCAGCCCTATGTCCGGCGCGTCCTCTTGCTTCATACCGACGGTGTGATAGCCCGCGTCAACATGGTGCGTTTCGCCCGTAACGCCCGCCGACAAATCAGAAAGCAGATACAGCGCCGCACCGCCGACATCATCAATATTTACATTGCGGCGCAGCGGAGAGTTTAATTCATTCCATTTCAGAATATAGCGAAAATCGCCAATCCCGGACGCAGCCAGAGTTTTGATCGGACCGGCGGAAATAGCGTTTACACGGATGCCATCCGGTCCGACATCATTGGCCAGATATTTGACCGACATTTCGAGAGCAGATTTGGCCACGCCCATGACGTTATAGTGGGGAATTACTTTTTCGGCGCCGTAATAACTTAATGTCAACATCGCTCCGCCATTTGTCATCATTGGCGCGGCGCGCTTGGCGACAGCGGTGAAACTGTAAACACTGATATTCATGGTCATCAGAAAATCATCGAGGCCGACGTCGAAATACTTGCCGCGCAAGGCCTCTTTGTTGGTGTAACCAATGGCGTGAACCACAAAATCAATCGTCGGCCAGCGCGCAGCCAATGTTTCAAATGCGGCATCGAGATTGTTCATGTCCGCGACATCGCAATCAATCAGAAAGTCGCAGGCCAGTTGCTCGGCAAGCGGTTTGACACGCTTGGCCATCACTTCGCCTTGATAGCTGATTGCCAATTCAGCACCGGCTTCACTCAATTTCTTAGCAATTCCCCAAGCGAGTGACTTGTCATTGGCAAGTCCCATAATCAGGCCGCGTTTGCCCTCCATCAACTTGGTCATTATATTGTGCTCCTGATTGGTACGTTTGCCATTAGCGGTTTGTAACAGATTTGAAATTGGTTATTTTTGCCCGTTTGCTGGCCCGTTCATCGGCCCAGTCCGGTTGGTGTTCGCCAATGCGGCGTTTAGCTGCGCTCCTGTGACCATGCCAAGTCCAATAAGATAGAAAAAAATCAACGCAACCATAACTCCGGCGAGGCTGCCATAGGTCAGGTTATAGTTCGCCATATTTGCAACAAAAACTGGCAACACTGCTGTGCAACCTAGCCACCAAAGGCTAACGAGCGCAGCGCCCGGCCATTTCGGGAAATTCTTTGCCCTGTATTTGCGCGGCGTCAATCCCCTGAACACCACATATATAGCTAGGAACAAACCCAAAAATGGAACGATCCGTCCCCATGCGAAATATTGAGAGGCCAGCTGTGCAGCGGGAATGAAGCGATAAACCAAGTCCTCTATTGCTGAGACGAGAATTTGTGCGCTGAACGCAACCATCGCAAGAATGACCGCCAAGATAATCGCGAACAACGATCCCAACCGGTATTGCCAAAAATGTCGGCTCGGTATGGTGCCGTATGCACGGTTCAACACGTCGCGAAACGCTTCCATCAAACTTGCCGTCGTCCAAAGCCCGACCGCCGCACTGAACCACAATAGTGGCCCCGTTCGCGCATGCATCGCGCTTTCAACTGGGCCGCGCAAAGCGTCAACCGCGCTAGGCGGAACAGTTTGGAAAAACGCCTCAATCATACCGACGCCAGTTTCGGTTTGTCCGAATGCTCCGGCAATTGCGGCGGCGACGATACAGAATGAAAACAATGCGACCAATGCCAAATAGGCGAAGTTTCCGGCATGGATAAAACCATCACTATAAACACCCACTGCGACACGCCGCAAAACTTCGATCGATTGGTGTGGTGCGTCTAAATGGGCGAACCAGCTGGCCTCACTTTCCTGCTGCGCGCTTCCTAGATGCGCTCTGGCCTCTGGCGAAAGTGGCGACGGTTCTTGCACCTTGGCTTAGCCAAGCTCCGCGCGGATTTCCGGATCGTCCGGCAAAGCATCTGCAAGCGCCTGTAAGGTCTGCGTATCCTTTGGTAACTTTATCATTAGCGCCACCAGTTGATCTCCGCGTACACCCGTTTTGCTTGGAAACCCGCGTCCCTTGATCCGCATAACACCGCCAGAATTGGTACCGGGGGGCACTGTCAGCATTACCGCTCCGTCAACCGTTGGCACTTTTATTTTACCCCCATTTATGGCCTCTTTCAGGCTAATGGGCAGGTTGAGCCGGATGTGATCACCTTCGCGGGTAAAGTTAGGATGCTTGCCGATTTTAAGCGTCACCATGGCATCACCAGTACCGCCGGGACCGGGTTGCCCCTTGCCCGGAATACGAATCTGCTGTCCAGAAACTATCCCATTGGGCAATTTGAACTCAACGCTTTTGCCGTCACGCAGGGTAATGCGCTGCGGTGTCAGTGTGGCCGCATCGGTAAAGGCCACCAGATGCTCGTAAGCGATATTAGCTCCCTTTGGCGGCGGTGCTGATTGCCTATGCTGTGCGCCGCCCATTTGATCGCGGCCTGCGCCGCCGCCGAACAAGCCGTCGAAAATATCGCCCAGATCAATGCCGCCCTGTTGACTGGAAAATCCGCCACCGGGAAAGCCTCCGCCCCCGCCGCCGCCGAATCCGCCCGCACCAAACGGCGACCGCGGATTGCCATCGCCGTCTATTTCACCGCGATCAAGCTGCGCCCGTTTTGTCTTGTCGGACAACAGATCATAGGCCTGCGTTACCTTGCTAAACCGCTCGGTCGCTTTTGGATTGTCTTTGTTTTTGTCCGGATGCAGCTCTTTGGCGAGCTTTCGGTAAGCGGATTTAATTGCCTTGTCGTCGGCATCTTTTGCTACGCCCAATGTGGAATATGGATCTGTCATTTTTACCCTGAAGTTACTGTCCTATTCCTATAAGTCGGCATTCGCTTGGCAAGAGTCAACGCGGAGTGAAGCCATTCTCTAGTTTTTTGCCCAAAAAGGCACGGGCCACCAGATATGAAAACAAGCCCACCGGACCAAGCATGAACGTAAGAAACAGGATCGGGACCTGCCAAATCCGGGCAATTGCGTGCCGATCAGCATTGCGGGCGATCCAAACGCCGACGAACAAATCAAATGCGAGATAATGGATCCAGCCGACCGTTGTTCCGCCCGGCGTATCAAAAAATGCCATTACGCCTGCCAATGTCATTAAATCTGGTGAATTGGCCGCGCCGGTACCACCGCCATCAATGCTGCCGGTCGCGAGTGCGAGCATCAACACCGAATATGTCATCGCGAGCACACCAGTCCCGAACACAAAAATACCGCGCACCCACATGGTTTTGCGCGGGCCGAACGCCAACAATAGCCAGAACAAGAGAGCCCCGCCATTGGCGATCTTGAAAATTAGGTCCCACGGCATTTGTTTACCCTTCCCCCTTTTTAATCTGCTCAGCTTAGCCTATCGGGATAAGAATGGAAGACACTGATCCCTATGACTTGTTCGACGCATGGTTCAAAGAAGCCCTTGCAAGCGAGCTGAATGATGCAAATGCCATGGCATTGTCAACAGTTGACGCAAGCGGCCGCCCTTCTTCGCGGATGGTCTTGTTAAAGGGCCATGGCCGCGAAACAGAGACAGTCGGCGGGTTTATCTTTTATACCAATTTGGAAAGCCGCAAGGGCAGTGAGTTATCGGTGAACGCCAATGTTGCGTTGCTGTTTCACTGGAAAAGTTTGCGCCGGCAAATTCGGATTGAAGGGCCAATTTCCAGAGTATCCGATGCCACAGCAGATTTCTACTTTGCGTCACGATCGCGCAATTCGCAATTGGGGGCATGGGCATCCGATCAATCCCGTCCGCTTGATAGCCGGATAACATTTGAGGCCCGCTTTGCCGAAATGACGGCGCGCTTCGAAGGACAAGACGTGCCGCGCCCTCCGCATTGGTCTGGGCATATTGTCACGCCCGCGCGGATAGAATTTTGGCAAGACCGCGAATTCCGGTTGCATGAACGTTGGTTGTTTGAAAGCAGTCCCGATGGTTGGAAAACAGGGATGCTTTATCCATGAGCGGAGCGCACGGGCATAGCCATTCGCACGGGCACAGCCATACGCATGGCCACGGCACGCTAACGACGCGCGCCGCCTTTGCCAGCGTGGGCGTGGCATTGTTTTTGCTGATCATTAAGATATTCGCGGCGGCGCAAACCGGATCCGTGGCAATGCTGGGGTCGCTTGCAGATACTGGGCTGGATCTTGTGGCTTCATTGGTCACTTTGTTTGCGGTGCGTTATGCCATGCAGCCTGCCGATAACGAACACCGTTTTGGGCATGGCAAGGCAGAAGCTTTGTCAGCTCTATTTCAGGTCGCATTGATCGCTATGTCGGCGTTAGCAATTGGCGGCAGGGCAATTGAACGGCTGCGCAACGGCCAAGGTACATCCGAGCCGGAATATGGGATTGCCGTTTCCTTGATCGCAATCGCAGTTACGTTGGGATTGCTGGCGTATCAGCGTTTCGTGATCAAACGAACTGGTTCGGTGGCGATCGGCGCGGACCATATGCATTATCAAACCGATTTACTGCTGAATGTTGCCGTCATTCTCGCAATTGTGCTCGACACTATTGTTGGTCTGAAGGGTGCCGATTCGATATTCGGCATGGCGATTGCTGCCTGGCTGTTGTTGGGCGCATGGCGCGCCGCAAGTTCAGCTATTGACCATTTGATGGACCGCGAATGGCCCTTGGAAAAACGTCAGCGTTTTGTCACCATTGCCCAAAGCCATCCTGAACTAAAAGGTATTCACGACCTGCGGACACGGTCATCGGGCAGCGATGACTTTGTGCAGTTTCATGCATGGGTAGATCCGAATATGACTGTATTGGAAGCGCACCGGGTAATGGACGAGGTCGAAGCCAAACTGATGGAAGAGTTTCCGGGGGTGGAGGTCTTGATCCATCCCGATCCAGTGGGCCACAAGGATGAAATCGGTTACATCCCGTCTGAAACGGTCGAACATGAACATAACGAGCATCATCACCATGACCATGACTAGCCTACCCTATTTCCATGTTGATGCATTTGCCGACGCCTCGTTTCAAGGGAATCAGGCAGCAGTCATGCCTTTGGCGAAGTGGTTGCCCGATGCGATACTGCAAGCCATCGCCGAAGAGAATAACTTTGCCGAAACCGCGTTTCTTGTTGCCGACGAAACGGGTGATACCGACTTTGAATTGCGCTGGTTTACGCCGGAAAACGAAGTTCCACTATGCGGCCATGCAACTTTGGCCAGCGGCCATGTCGTCCTGTCGCAGCAACCCGAAATGGACATTGTTACATTCCAAACCCGCAGGGCCGGAATATTGTCTGTTGAACGTGAAGGCGCTGGCTATGCAATGGCGTTGCCAGCGTACCCGCCCAAACCCGCAGCCATGCCGGACTGGGTGACGGCGCTGGGTGGCGTGCCGATTGAGCGGCAACTTTACCCCGAAAGATATAATTTGTTCCGGTTTAACTCCGCCGATGAAGTTATGGCACTCAAGCCGGATTTCTCGGCGCTGGCAGGACTTGGCACTGATGACCAGTTCATCTGCACCGCGCCCGGCGATGGCCATGCATCTGGAGCGGACGTCGTTAGCCGCGTTTTCGTGCCGGGTTGCGGAGTCGATGAAGATAGTGTCACGGGCAGCGCGCACGCGGTACTGACGCCATATTGGGCACAGCAGCTAGGTCGTAGCAGCTTCACCGCTTACCAAGCAAGCAAACGCGGCGGGCACGTTGGTTGCACGATGGCCGGAGATAAGGTCATTCTGCATGGTAAATGCTTTACGGCGGTCGAGGGTGTTTTCCACCTAACTGTATAATATAATTTGTAAATTTATATACCATCTACTAACCGAAACACCTGCTGGATATTCATTGCCGGTACAGCAAATGCCAGCTACCGCCCGATCAGGCATCACGCCTCCAATTAGCTAACTAGGAGCTCCCGATATGGGCAAGTTGTACCTTATTTCTGCTGTTTCCCTGATGTTTGCTGCGCCCGCAGCATTCGCCCAAGACCCTGCCGCAGCGCCGCCGCCTGCCGGACCAACCGTAGAACAGATTTTCGGCTTTCTGGATGCCGACAGCGATGGCTTCATCCAGCAAACCGAAGCACAAGGCCCATTGGCCGAACATTTCGCCGTTATCGACGCTGACAAAGATACGAAGGTCTCACCAGCCGAATTGCAAGGCGCGATGGATATGCGCGCAAAAGCGCAAGCCGAAGCCGCACAGCCTGCCTCAAGCGAAGGCGCCGCTGACGCCGGATAAACTTCACGAACAGCGATTCTAAAACTGAAAAGGCCCCGTTAGCGATGCTGACGGGGCCTTTTCCATGGCTGAACCAGTTACGCGACGGTTGCGCTCTTGATCACACCAGGTTGCCGCGGCGGTTCGCCCTTTGGCAATGCATCGACATGTTCCATCCCGCTTTCGACTACGCCCCAAACGGTGTATTGACGGTCGAGAAAGCTGGCATCATCCAAGCAGATGAAGAACTGGCTGTTGGCGCTATCGGGATCCGAAGAACGCGCCATCGAACATACGCCGCGTTGGTGACGCTCGCTGTTGAATTCCTGTTTCAAATTGGGCTTTTTCGATCCGCCCATGCCGGTTCCATTGGGGCAGCCACCTTGCGCCATAAAGCCGTCAATGACGCGGTGAAATTTCAAACCATCATAAAAGCCTTCACCAACCAGTTCGGTAATATGCGCGACATGATTGGGCGCAAGGTCGGGACGCAGTTGAATAACGACGTCGCCAGTATCGAGGGAAAGAGTTAGTTTTTGTCCTGTCATAATTCATGTCCTTATCTGTTGTGAAACTTGGCGACGGCCCTAGGCGAAGCTTGCGGCGATTGGAAGTCCCAATAGGCTTGCAATTTCATCCTGCGGGACTAGGAGAAGTGCCAACACTGGCACTGGTAGGGAGGCGGCAATGAACGACGAAATCGCCGAAACAATTCCCGCCGATAGCGAAATTCGCATTATGCCGGGGCTCGATACGCTGGATGAAGACAACCGGCTAACGGGGGATTTCGTTGCCCGCGTTCTTGCCGCCGTCGAAAACCACGATAACGAGCGCGCATATAAGTTGGTCGAACCGCTGCATGAAGCGGACATTGCCGACCTGTTTGAGCTGACACCGCGTGACAAGCGCGGTCGGCTGGCGATTAGTCTTGGCGATTTGATGAGCGCGGATGTGCTCGCCGAAGTCAATGATTTCGTCCGCGAAGATATCATCGACGCCCTGCCCGCCGCCCAAGTGGCCGATATGGCCGGGCAGATGGAAACCGACGACGCCGTCGCAATCATCGAGGACATGGAAGAGGATGAGCAACAGGCAATCCTCGCCGAACTAAACCCCGAAGACCGCGCCGCAATTGAAGAAGCGCTGTCGTATCCCGAAGAATCCGCAGGCCGGATTATGCAGCGCGATCTGGTCGCTGTCCCCGAACATTTGTCGGTGGGGCAATTGATCGACTATCTGCGCGAAAATCAGGATTTGACGACCGAATTCTGGGAGATTTTTGTTGTCGATCCGACGCACCGGCCAATCGGCACGTGCCGCCTAAGCTCGATATTGCGGAACTCGCGCAATATGCAGGTCAGCGAGATTATGGAGACCGAGCAAACCTTGATCCCGGTGGATATGGATCAGGAAGAAGTTGCGCTTAGGTTCCAAAAATATGCGCTTATTTCCGCTGCTGTTGTCGATGATTCCGGCCGTTTGGTCGGGGTGATAACTGCCGACGATATCGTCCATATTATTCAGGAGGAAGCGGGCGAAGATATCTTGCGCCTTTCCGGTGCCGGTGAAGGCGACATTAACGAGCCCATATCTGCCAGCTATAAATCCCGCGTCCGCTGGTTGATCGCAAATTTGGGCACAGCGATGGTCGCATCGTTCATCATCGCGCAGTTTGGCGCAGCGATTGAAACGATGGTGGCACTTGCCGTGTTAATGCCGATTGTTGCGTCATTGGGCGGCAATGCCGGTACGCAAACTCTGGCTGTCACCGTGCGCGCTCTGGCCACCAACCAATTGGCGCAGTCCAACACCCGCCGCGCCATTTTCCGCGAAATCCGCGTCGCCCTGCTCATCGGGCTAACCGTTGCCATCATAGCGGGAATGGGCGCGGGATTATGGTATCAAAATTGGCTGCTGGCCGCTGTGATCGCGTCGGCGATATTATTTAACATCCTTATTGCGGGTCTATCGGGGGTAACAATCCCGATGGCATTGGACAGGTTGGATCAAGATCCTGCCGTATCCAGTTCGATCTTTGTCACCATGATAACCGACAGCATGGGCTTCTTAATATTCCTCGGCCTTGCCGTTGCCACTGGCCTTGTGGGATAAGATAAGTGCCGCTCAGCATTACCAAAATCGCGTATCGTTCCGAAAGCACGGCGACACTTACGGCTTGGCTGGAACGCGGTGCGCGTGAAAATGGTGGCCCCGGATATGCGTTGATGACAACGCGGTATCTGCCAAAACGGGTCGCTGAAATGGCTGGTGGCTCGCTATATTGGATCCATGCCAACATGATAGTCGGCCGCAGCCCAATCATCGGATTTCAGGAAAACGGTGAAGGCCGATATTCGATGCTGCTCGAACCAAGGTTCGTACCCGTGCGCAAAAAGCCCAAACGCGCGCATCAGGGCTGGCGCTATCTGGAAAGTGACGCTGCGCCGCCCGATCTGAAGGACGGAGAAACCGATGGCCGCGATGAAATGCCCGCAAAGCTGCTCGGCGACCTTTCCAAAATGGGGTTGGTTTAACCGTCTGCGTGTTGATTGCGTTTTAACCACTTCGGCGTTAGCTAGGCAAAGATCAATGGAGCCAAGCCGCAAATGACCACCGAAACCTCGACAAACTTTGCAACAACATCGGCAACTGAATTCCCGTCCATTTGGGTGGCGGCGATTTGGGTAATCATATTCTTCGCGGCGCAAATATTGTTAACAGCCTTTGCCATCGTGATTGCCTTGGCGATGAATCATAGCGCACCAGATTTGGCGGAGGTCGATGCAATGAAAGTCATTGCCTTGCCCACGATCTGGGGGTTGGTTATTTCAAATTTGATAACCTGCTTGGGCCTTTGGGCTTACTTGCGAAAAGAAGACCGCTTTGCCAAAATCGGGTTTTACAGGTGGAGCAATATCAGCTGGACGCAAACTTTGGCTATTGCTGTTGCGGTCATTTCGGGCGGCCTTGGATTTAACTACGTCTACTCCGAATTTATTTTCCCCGGCGTCGAAATGCAGGAACAGTTGAAACAGCTGTTCAATGCCATTCCCAAAACATTGCCCAACAATATTCTTTTGTTTTTTACCGTCGCAGTGTTCGCGCCGTTGTTGGAAGAATTTTTGTTCCGCGGCCTTTTGCAAAAAAGCCTGATGCCGGTGATGCCAGCGGCAGCCGCAATATTGTTGTCAGCCGCCATTTTTGCAGGCGTCCACATGGACAAGATGGCGTTCGCACCAATCTTCATTCTTGGTGCTGGGTTCGGCTATCTCTATCATGTCACCGGCTCGCTGCGGGTTTGTATCTTGATGCACATGATCAATAACGGCGCGGCGTTGGCGGTGAGTTGAGTTGAGTGGTTCGAAATCGGCCAACCTGTAAAGAGCTCTTGACTGTAAAGAATTCTTTACTGTAAAGACCTCTTTACATGATTCGGAATAGGTCCGTATCTGCGCAAAGGTCTGGCAATTTGGAAAATCGTTTGAAAGAACTGCGTATGGCGGCGGCTTGGAGTCAGGGCGAGCTTGCCTTGCGCTTGGGTGTTTCGCGTCAAACAATCAACGCAGTCGAAACCGACAAATATGATCCTAGTCTGCCGCTGGCCTTGCGCATGGCTAAATTATTCGGCGTTCCGGTCGATCAGATTTTCCTTGATCATTGGACACCGACAACATGAAGGGCACAGATATTATGGCAAAGTCATTGGAAAATCCGGTTCAAAATCGGTCAAAATTTTCAAAATTTGCGGACTTCATGCTCCTCCTTTTGGCGTGTGGTGGATTTGGGTATCTGGTCGGAAAGCAAATGGCGGGCGGTCAATTCGCGGCCCAAGACGGACTGATCTTGATCGCCGGATTTGGTATATTATACGCAATCGCGCGGCGACGGATGCAAGCGTTTCCGGCTGGGGATCGCAGCAATACTGCGATACGATACATGCTGCAGATCGGTAGCGGAATGGTGTTTGGCGCGGTCGGAATTTTGCTCCTGATTTTTGTGGCGGGCGACGCCATAAAACTTCTCGTCGAACAGCATCGTTATTGGCATCTGGCGGCACTTGTTTTGTCGGCGATGTATGTAATCGTTGCGGCCTTTATCGGTTTGCTGGCAGCAAACAAAAAGATGCTGACTATAAAACCGGATGAAGAACCATTGTCCGATGGCGAGTTTTCGCATGTCCGCATCATGCTGGCGTGGGCGGCATTAGGCTTGTTCATGTACGGAGCGATACTTGGTATATTGGCGATGGCTGCGGCGAAAGAGGGCGTGCCAAATTGGTATGCCCTCGCCGCGCTGGTGGCCGCTTTAGCCGGTCAATTGATCGTTAACGTAATCCTGTGGCAACGCTATGACGAATTGTACCGCGAAGTAACGCGCACCGCCTGCTGCGATCAGCTACGTCCTGATCGAAGCAATAATTCTGCTATGGGCCGGCCTCAGCATCCTTGGGTTTCAGGTCAGCTTCGATCCTATGGCAGTAGTAGTCCTTCTTGATGTCGATCTCGTTGGTCACGACAATAATGGTCTCGGTTCGCCGGGGGATTAACTAGAGCGAGAAAGTTAACCCTCCGCGCGTTTCGCCAACACCTTGCCAATGACGTCGGCGAAGGTCTCGGCGCTTTGTGCGCCGGGGACCATGAATTTCTGGTCGAATATGATCGCGGGGACGCCGGTGATGTTTTGGTCGATCCATTGCTGTTGTTCGGCGCGCACAGCGAGGGTCAACGGTTCGCTGGCAATGCAGGTTGCGGCACCGTCGCGGCTAAAGCCTTGCGCCTCGGCGATATCCAGCAATACCGCCTCGTCGCTGACATCCAGCCGGTCTTGAAAATAGGCTTTGAACAGCGCCAACTTTAGCTCCGTTTGCGCCTGCCAACCACTTTCATTGGCGGCCATAGTGAGCAGCTTGTGCGCCTTGAACGTATTGTAAATCCGCATGCCGTCGCCGTAACGAAAGGAAAATCCGACGCTGTCGCCGATATCCGACAAGCGCGTGCGATTGGCGCGGCTTTGTTCGGGTGTGCTGCCATATTTGCGCGCGATATGTTCGGCGGTATCTTCGCCCTGTGGCGGCATGTCGGGGTTTAGTTCAAACGGGTGCCACCATGTTTCTGCGGCTACAGGCGTTGCGATCAACGTCAGCGCCTTTTCGACCTGCTTATACCCGATGATGCACCATGGGCAGACGACATCGGAGACAATATCAATGCGGAGCGGTGCAGGTTCGGTCATGTTTCTAATCCTCAGTTGCCCAGTGTTTCAGCAGGCTGTGGGCGATGGCAAAGGGTGGCGGCGCATTGAAACGGCGATCGTCGGCGCCCGATAATGCCGCCCTCGCTTCGCCGCGCGTTACCCACATGGCGTCCTCCAACTCGTTGGTGTCGAGCGTGATTTCATCACCATGGGCCTGTGTCACGCATGCCATCATCAGCTGTGACCCGCCGAACGGCCATGGTTGGCTGGTGACATAGCGCACCGCGCCACAGGTCACGCCCGCCTCTTCGTGGATTTCGCGGCGCACCGCCTCTTCGATGCTTTCGCCCGGTTCCAGAAATCCGGCGAGCGCGGAATAATTGCCCGGCGGAAAACGCGATTGCCGCCCGATCAGAGCCTTGCCTTCAAATTCGGCGAGCATGATGACGACAGGGTCAGTGCGCGGAAAATGTTCAGTGTCGCAATCGCTGCACTTACGGCCCCATCCTGCGCGGAACAGCGCCGTCGCGTTGCCGCACCGACCGCAAAACTTGTGGGTATTATGCCACTCAATCAAGCTGCGCGCCGTGCCGTAAATCGCCGCATCCTCGGCAGGCAAGATGGACAGCGCGTGCCAGATTGCGGGTGAACGGAATACATCACCAGTTGCGGCGACCAACGACACGAAATGCGGCTTACCATCGGACAGGCCAAGCAGAATTAACTCCGCATCCTCGGCTACGTCGGCCATCGATTGCCAAGCCAATCCGCCTTCTGATGCAATCACCGGGTCTAACCCGTCGAGCGCCAATATCCGCGCCCGCCAATCGCCCAACGTAGCGGCATAGCCTTCCACATCATTGCGCAGCCGATCTGCGCGGTCGAGCGGTGATCCTGTGAAACCCGGGTTCATATTATCCAGTTACCCTAACATTCCGGCTTGAATATCCGCCAACACCCATTTGGGAAAATCGGCCTGAAAATCATAAGTGTTGGACGGCATATATTGGGTCATTCCAGTGGCGCGCAGTTGCAAGCCGGTGTGCACAAAGGCGTTTGTCCCCGCCGCTCCGCCCCAACCAAACGAACCAGCCTGCGCGCCCAGACCCGAACGTCCGCCTGCGCCAAAGCCGTTTCCTTCAACCCAAGTTCCGGCCGTGTCCACGCCATCGGGCAACAAATTCGACATCGCCAGCTTGGCCGTTTCGGGCTTTAGAATTTCCACCCCGTCCAGATTGCCAAAATTCATCAGCATATGCAGAAACCGGTCGTAATCGCGCGCCGAACATACCAGCCCCGCGCCGCCAAATGCAAATGCGGGCTTGTCGAGATAGATGCTTTCTGCGGCCGGATCGATCGGAACAGCAAATCCGCCGAACGCACCGTAATTGGTGGTGAAGCGCGGTATTTCACTTTGCGGAACCTGAAAATAACTGCTGCTCATTTTCAGCGGGTTGAAAATCTGGCTTTGCAAGAACGCTTCAAATTCCATGCCGCTGATCACTGCAATCAAATGCCCCAGCAAGTCGAGTGACACCGAATAGCTCCATTTTGTACCCGGCTCGGCGATCAATGGCAGCTTGGCCAAATTCTTGGAGAATGTTGCCAGATCAGGCGTTTTCGGTCCGCGTTCCAGCCCGGGGATAGGCTTGCGGCTGATCTGGCCGGGGTTGACGCCCGCCTCGATATACGCCTGCAACAGCGGCCCTTTGGTAATGATCGCATACCCCAGCCCCGCCGTATGCGTCAAAAGATGGCGCAGCGTAATTGCGGTTTTGGCAGGCACTGCATCCAGGCTTTTGGTACCATCGACCAACACCGTCATATTCTTAAATTCAGGCAAAAAGTCGCTGATCGGTTGATCGAGGGTGATTTTACCCTGATCCACCAGCATCATCGCGGCGATTCCGGTCACTGGCTTGGTCATTGAATACACGCGGAACAGGCTATCAAAGTCAACGGGAACCTGACTGTCCATTGCCAAGGTGCCTTTGGCCAATATTTCTGCGGCGGCGCTGCCGCGGCCAATCGCAGCGACGATGCCGGAAACTTTACGCGTATCAATGTAAGAGACAATCTTTGCACGTAAGGTCGGATATCGCTCTCCAAACAGCGCAAACGCGGGAGTAGGGAGGAATGCGGCCAGCGCAGCTGCCCCCGACAATCCCATAAAACCACGGCGGCCCAATGCGCTGCGTATTAAATCCCGATGTTCCATATTTTCCCTCACCTAAACTTTATGTCTTGCCATCCATAACGATGCGCGCTGCTTTTGAGAATAGGGTCGGCAATCCCGCCTTGTCGAGCGTTTTCAGCGGCCAATATTCTCCCTTGCCCAAGCATCCCGGCATTTGCGGCCCCGACGTAACGGCAATTTGCAACTCAAGATGAAAATGGGTGAAGCTATGCTGAACAACTATGTCCAATATTTGCCAATCGGATGCAAATGGCGGCTGTCCATTGCCGTCGCGCTGCGCAGCCCAATTGTCATCTGGCAAGGCACGCATTCCGGCAAGCATACCTTTACCCGCACGCTGCAAAAGCCAAACCTTACCCTGTTGTTCGATCCAATATGCCGTGCCGCGCCGCGTTGGTTTGGGTTTTTTGGCAGCCTTGAGCGGGTAAGATTCGGCATTGCCGTTTTGGCAAGCCGCACAGTGAACCGATATAGGGCATAGCGCGCAAGACGGCGAACGCGTGCTGCAAAAGCCCGCGCCCAAATCCATCATTGCCTGCGCAAAATCGCCGCTGCGTTGCAATGGCGTGATAGTGTCTGTGGCATAATAGATGTCGGTTTTACCTGCGGGCAATTGCTTGCCAATCGCAAACAGACGCGCCACAACGCGCTCCACATTTGCATCCATCACCACGGCGCGCTGGCCGAATGCAATCGACGCTATCGCTGCTGCGGTATATGGACCGACGCCGGGAAGTTTTAACAGTTCCGCTTCGTCACCGGGCATCAGGCCGTTATATTCGGTGACAACAACGCGCGCGCATTTCAGCAAGTTACGAGCCCGGGCATAATATCCCAGTCCGGCCCATGCCGCCATCACATCGGCGTCATCCGCCGCCGCGAGCGCGGCAAAATCTGGCCAACGCGACTTGAATAATTCAAAATAGGGAATGACCGCAGCAACCGTTGTCTGTTGCAGCATAATTTCCGATAACCAGACATGATACGGTTCGGGCAACCCGTCAGACATTGTCATTCGCCACGGTAAACTGCGCGCATGCCGATCATAATAAGCAAGCAACAGTTCTGCGATATCCCCAGATTTATTATCTTGATGTTGGACTGCGCTCATTCAAACTGGCATGGAATAAGCCATGGATGAAGGCAAGCCATCAAACGACAAGAAAAAGGCGAAAGCCGCAAAACCAGCGCCGAAACCTTACCGCCGCCCGCGCGGCGGTGAAGCGCGCGCAGTATCCGACCTTATGCCTGAAATCGGCCGTGCTGCGTTCCGCCGCTTCGGTTTCGTACAAAGCAGCGTCGTCAGCCGTTGGGACGAAATTGTCGGTAGCCGATATGCGCAAGTTTCCGCCCCTGAATTTATCCGATTTCCAATGGGCAAGAAATCGGACGGCACCTTGGAATTGATGGTCGAAGGCGCGCATGCAACAATGATGCAGCATGTCGTGCCGGAAATTATTGAACGCGTGAACCGGTTTTTTGGCTATGGCGCGGTCGCTCATGTCAAGATCCGGCAAGGCAAAGTAGAAACAGCTGCGCCGGTTCATAAATCAGCAAGCCCGCCGTCATTAAAGCCGATTCCGATGGAATTGGGGGATAGCTTGCGTGAAATTGGTGATCCGGAATTGTTCGCTGTTTTGGAATCACTTGCGCAAAGTCTTGCCAAAAATGGGGACTGAATGCAGATGGATGTAAATGCAAAAAGGGCAAATATCATGATTCTTAACCGCTTGGCGACACGGTTGCTGGTTGGTACAGCGGCAGCCACAGCATTAGTGTCTGCCGCCATGATCCAAGGCGCACCAGCACGGACCAATTGGCTGCTGACATTTTCAGAAACAGCCAAGGGCAGCTTCGTAATGGGCAACCCTGCGGCGCCCCAAAAACTGGTTGAATATGCCAGTTACACTTGCAGCCATTGTGCTGAATTTGAAACCGACGTTGCGCCAAAGTTAAAGGCGCAGAATATTGCGGGCGGCAACGTAAGTTTTGAAATTCGCAATCTAGTGCGCGATCCACTTGATCTAACCATTGCAATGTTGGCGCGCTGCGGCGGCAAAGGTCGGTTTTTTGGCAATCACAAATTGTTGATGGCAAATCAAAAATCAATATTGGCGAACGTTGACAAGATTACTCCGCAAACTGAAGAGAAATTGAAAGCAGGGAATGTTTCGGGCTTTATGATTGACGTTTTCACACAATTGGGATTGCAACCATTGGCCAGACAGCGCGGTATCACCGATACCAGTGCGAAAGCGTGCCTGTCCGACAAGTTGGCAATGCAAAAAATCATCGGCATGACCGAAGAATCGAGCGCAAAATATGCCATCAACGCCACGCCCGCATTCCTGATCAACGATAAAGTGATTCCGCACGCACATGATTTGGAAAGCATTCAAACCGCCATTAAAGCTAAATAGAGGACACAGTAATGAAACGCAATTTGACAATAATCGGTATGGCAGCGTTGGCGATGAGCCTTGCAAGTTGCGGCAGCCAAAGCACTGAAGCACCAACGGGCGATAGCCTGCCCAAAATAGCGGCTCCCGCTGGTAAGGCATGGACTGATACTGTGGCCAAAACCGAACTTGGTGGCTATAAAATGGGCAACCCAGATGCCAAGCTTCAATTGCTGGAATATGGCGCAATCAGTTGCCCCGGTTGTGCAAAATTCTCGGTAGATTCGACCGAAGAATTGCGGCAGATGGTTGACAGCGGAGTAGTCGCTTTTGAATTCCGTCCATTTCTCGTCCACGGCATTCAGGATGTACCAGGATTTCTGTTGGCCGCGTGCAACGGCGCTGAATCGTTCTTTGGTTTGACCGAACAGCTATACGCAAGTCAAAGCGAATGGTTGGGCAAAGTGCAAGCGATGAGCGAAGCGGATCAACAAAGTTATTCGGTAATGGAACCAACTGCCCAAATCGGATTTCTTGCCAATAAAATGGGACTTGTCGATTTCGTTAAGCAGCGCGGAATTGCCCAAGACGCCGCGCAAATTTGCTTGTCTGATCCAAAGGCTTTCGACGCTTTGGTCAAACAATCCGAACGCGCAAGTACAGAGGACGGAATATCGGGTACGCCGACAATATTGCTCAACGGCACGAAGTTGGAAGGTGGCGAATGGCAAGTCGCAAAGGTAGCCTTAAAAAATGCCGGAGCGCGGTAAATGGTGCGCGGTAAATGATCTGCGCGGCGTTTGGTGCGCGGTAAGCGATGATCGCGGCGGCGTCGAACCGGAAACGCCATAAGGGCAGTTTCGGAAATGATGCCGCATGCGCATAAAGCAGCTTAAGCTTTCCGGGTTCAAAAGTTTTGTCGAACCCGCTGAATTGCGGATTGATTCCGGGTTGACTGGAATCGTTGGCCCCAATGGCTGCGGCAAATCGAATTTGCTTGAAGCGATCCGTTGGGTCATGGGCGAGGGATCGGCCAAATCGCTGCGCGGTGCCGGCATGGACGATGTTATCTTCGCTGGCACGGCATCGCGGCCATCACGTGATTTCGCCGAAGTAACCATCCGGGCCGACCGCGATCCGCATGACGTAGCGCCCGGCTTCGCATCCAACGACGACGATCCGGAGTTGGAGGTTACCCGCCGGATTGAACGCGGTGCAGGCAGCGCATACCGCGCCAATGGCCGCGACGTCCGCGCCAAAGATGTCGCCTTGATCTTTGCTGATGCCGCCACCGGCGCGCATTCGCCTGCATTGGTCAGCCAGGGACGCATCGGTTCAATCATCGCCGCCAAGCCGCAGGAACGGCGGCAAATGCTCGAGGAAGCTGCGGGCATTTCTGGCTTGCATGTCCGCCGCAAGGATGCCGAACAAAAATTGCGTGCCGCCGAAACCAACCTGAATCGGTTGGCCACTATCCTTGCCGACATGGAAGCGCGTGCCGGGCAATTGCGCCGTCAGGCCAAGCAGGCGGAACGTTACCGCAAGCTAACCACAGAGATCACGCAGGCAGAAGCCCGGTTGATTTTTATTCGCTGGAAAGAGGCAAAGACTGCGGCGGATGCAGCCAAGGCCGAAGCACAAATTGCGAGCGTTGCTGTCGAACGTGCCGCCCTTATCCAGCGCGAGTTGAGCGAAAAGCAACAAACGGCAATCAGAACGCTGGCCGATGACCGCGCCGCAGCCATGATGACCCGCGATGCCGCGAACGACCTTTCGAACAAGTTCATCCAGCTAACGGCAGAACGCGACCGGATTACACAGCGGCAAACGGATCTGACGGCGCATGCCGCGCGTATGGCCGATGATGGTGCACAAGAAGGCAAGTTGACCCACGACGCGGCTGATGCATTGAAACGCTTGCAAGATGAAAGCGCAAGGTTAGCGGATGACATAAAGACCATCGAAGAAGAGCGCCCTGCCCTTGTGCGGGTTGCCGAAAATGCCGAACGCCAATCGCGTGAAAGTGAAGTTACCTTGGCCAAAGCAATGGCTGAACAAGCCCGCGCCGAAGCAGAATTGCGCGTCGCAGCGGCGGCGCTGGACAATGCGCAGGCCCGATTACAAAGGGCGCAGCGCGATGCCGAGCGGCTGGCGGACGAACAATCCGCATTGGGCAATGAGGCAGAATTGCAGCTGGCTGGCAACGCGGCGAAACGCGCTGTCGAAGCATTACAAATCCAGGTCAACGACGAAGCGGCGGCAATTGAAGCAGCCGAAGCCAATCGCGCCACTTTGATAGCAGAGCGCGACACGGGTCAAAGTGCGGCGGCAAGTGCAAAGGCAGAGCTTGCCGCAATCCAATCCGAACAGAGCGCACTTGAACGCGCACTTGCGGCGCAAAAGGGTGACAAGGCGATTGACCAGATCACGGTAAAACCGGGATATGAACGCGCATTGGCCGCGGCGCTTGGCGATGATGTCAATGCGGCAATTGGCGGAAATTCGGGGCGGCGTTGGAACCTCGATCCCGCTGGACTGCGCACGGTGAACCCACCGCAACACAAGGAAGCCGCAGCAATAAGCGGTGCTACTCCGCTCTCTAATTATGTCGAAGCGCCGCCGGAACTCGCGCTGCGCTTGTCGATGATCCGCGTCGCCGAGAAAGACAACAATGAACCGCTTGCCGTGGGCGAACGGCTGGTCACTTTGGATGGACAATTGCGCCGCTGGGATGGCTTTGCTGCGCAAGACGACGGTGCGGCGGCGGCCGACCTTTTGATCCGTTCAAACCGGCATGCGGAATTGTCTGACGCTTTGCCCGGTGCAGAGCGCAAGCTGGCGGCGCTTGAGGGTCAAGTGCAAGCTATCCTCGATCAAATTGGGGCGGCGCAAGACAGACAACGTGCGCTAACGATGCAGGCGTCGGTTACTCAAAACGAGCTGCGCCTCGCGCTGCGCGAAACCGACAAGGCCGATGATGCGCTTACCCGTTTGCAAGCGGCGACCGAGGCGTTGACGGACCGCAGGGCAGTGGTGGACGCCGAAATGGCACAGGCCAATGCGGGCGTTGATGCCGCACGCGCAGCCTTTGACGGATTGCCGAATAGCGATCATCACGGCGCACTGGTCGAAAGGCTGACTGCCGAAGGCGAGGCGGTGCGGCAGCTTCTAATCCGGGCGCAGGCCGATCTTTCGGCGCTCGATCAACGCATCGGCCAACAGCGCGAGCGCCGCGCAGTGGCAACAGCGGAAATTCGCAGCTGGCAAGAGCGTGCCGGAGAAGCCGAGCGCCGGATAACCGAAATGAACAAGCGGGCCGCAGAAATCGCCGCTGAACTGGCATCGATGGCGGATCGTCCCGCTTTACTGGCCAGTGAGATAGCCCAGGTTGAAGACGCGCGCGGCGGCATTGCGGAAAAACTTGCGGCGTTGCAAGCCGCTGAACTTTCGAGCGAGGCCGCACTCAAGGCGCTTGAGGCCGATCTCGCCAGTTGCCGCAGAGGCTTTGGCGAGTGCCCGTGAACAGCGTGCCGGGTCAGAGGCCCGTGCTGAAAATCAGGAACTCCGCCGGGTTGAGATGGGCCGCGTATCGGGCGAGCGATTTGAATGCCCGCCGCCGGTGCTGCCCGAAAAACTAGGCTTCGACGAAAATGAACTTGGCGATGCACCGGCGGAATCGGCGCGGCTTGACCGGTTGCAATTGGACCGCGAACGCATTGGGCCAGTGAATTTGATCGCCGCCGACGAGCTGACCGAACTGGAAACCGAACAAGAAAAGGGTCAGACCGAAACCGCGGAGTTAACCGAAGCGATCAATCGCCTGCGCGGAAGCATCGGCAGCCTGAACCGCGAAGGGCGCCAACGATTGCTCGCCGCGTTTGAAGCGGTGGACGGCCATTTCCGGAGGTTGTTCACCACCCTGTTCGATGGCGGTCAAGCGCATCTGGAGCTGATCGACAGTGACGATCCGTTGGAGGCTGGCCTTGAAATTATGGCGCAACCGCCGGGCAAAAAACTCGCCTCGCTGACGTTATTATCAGGCGGCGAACAGGCGTTGACAGCGGTCGCATTGATATTCGGCTTGTTCCTTACCAACCCCGCACCAATATGCGTACTGGACGAAGTCGACGCGCCGCTGGACGATGCCAATATCGAACGCTTTTGCGACCTGCTCGACGTCATGCAACGCGAAACCGACACGCGCTATTTGATCGTCACCCACAACGCCGTCACCATGAGCCGCATGCACAGATTGTTCGGCGTGACGATGGTCGAACAAGGCGTGTCGCGATTGGTGAGCGTGGATCTGGGCGGCGCAGAAGAATTGCTGGCGGCGGAATGATTCACCCCATCGGGTACAATATCTCTTTCGTCACCGCATGCACCGCGCTCATCACTTCTTTGCTCAGCGTCAAATCTGCTGCGGCAAAAATCTCGTCCAATTGATCTTCGCGCGACACGCCGACCATCGTTGATGCGACAAAGTCGTTTTGCTTTGACCATGCCGTCGCCAACGTCACCGGCGACATGCCTGCGTCCTTGGCGATATCCAAGATCCGCGCAGTCAATTCCTGCGCGCGCGGTCCGGCAAAACGCATCGCCATTTCCGATTGGCGGCCGGGCATATCCATATATTTGGAGAAGCGCGCGCCTTCTGGCCTAGCCCCGCCCTGATACTTGCCCGACAGCACGCCGCCCGCCAGCGGTGAATAAGGCAGCAACGAAACGCCCTCCAACCGGCAAACCTGTTTCAGTTCATCTTCAAACCGCCGGTTGTTGATCGAGTAATTATTCTGGATCGTGTGGTACCGCGCCGTGCCCAGCTGTTCAGAGGTCGCCAGACTTTTCATCAGGCCATAGCTGGTTTCATTGGAACATCCCAACACGCGCACTTTGCCCGCCCGCACCAATTCATCCAGAACCTCCATCGTTTCGTCATAGGCGGTCCCATGGTCGGGCCAATGGGTTTGATACAAGTCGATATAATCAGTCTGCAACCGGCGCAAGCTGTCTTCCACCGCTGTCATTATGTTGTGCCGGTCAAGCGCGGTCATGCCAGCGCGTTTCGGGCTTTTGAACCAAGTGTGGCTTGGCCCCGAAACCTTCGTTGCCATGATGATCGCGCTGCGGTCTTTACCCTTCATCCAGCGGCCAACGATATCCTCTGTCCGGCCCACCCATTTGGCGTCGGGTGGCACAGGATAGCCCTCTGCCGTGTCGAAAAAGTTAATGCCAATATCCAGGCAGCGGTCGAGTATCCGGTGCGCTTCGGCTTCATCTGTTTGCGATCCGAACGTCATCGTTCCCATACAGATATCCGAAACGTGGATCGCGCTTTTACCCAATTGCCGATATTGCATTTTTGATTCCTTTGTTAAGAACTGCTTCCCACCGCGGCGCAAGCCAGCGCCATCAATAACCCGGTCATACGGTTCGACCGAAACTTGTCCAGCGCATCTTTGCCCTCTCCGTCCAAAGTCGTGACCTGCCAAACCAAATGCAGGGCAGCGGGCAGTAAAGCAATTAACGCCAACGCTTGCGGCCTCGTACTCCAAATTGCCATTGACCATCCCGCGACCGCCAACGCATAGAATATAGCAACGCCGCTGCGAATATTGCCACCAAGCCGCAGCGCACTTGAACGGACGCCAATCATCGCGTCATCCTCCCGGTCTTGCATGGCGTAAATAGTATCATAGCCGATTACCCAGAAAATTGTCCCGGCATACAGCCACAGCATCGCCGCCGAAAATGTGCCCGTCACCGCGAACCAACCGGCGGGTGCGCCCCAGCTAAACACCAATCCCAACCAAGCCTGCGGCCACCAAGTTATCCGCTTCATAAACGGATATGCTGCCACCAGGACAAGGCTGCCCATCGCCACCAATTGCGCTTCCCACCGCAATTGCAGCAGGACGATCAGGCCAATTCCGCAAAGTGCAAACAGCCAAATCCAGGCGGCCTTCAAACTCACCTGCCCACTTGGCAACGGCCGTGCGGCTGTGCGGGCAACCTGTGCATCCAAATCACGATCAACGATGTCGTTGTAAACGCATCCTGCACCGCGCATTGTGATGGCCCCCAACAGCATCCAGAGAAACAACCGCCAATGATCACCGGCACCTCCCGCCAGTGTCAGGCCAAATGCGCAAGGCCAATACAGCAGCCACCAACCGATGGGCCGATCAAACCGGGCGAGCAGTGCAAAGCCGCGAAGCTGTGCAGGTAAGATACCAATTAAACCGCGATGTTCGCTGTCAGGGGTAAATTTTGGTTCGATTGCCATAATGATGCTGATGGCGAAAAAATAGGCGTTCGTCACCCTGAACTTGTTTCGTGGGGCTTTTATCCGCATAATCCACTAAAGCCGAAAATTGATGCCGAAACGACTTCAGCATAACAGACTAGAGACAGACAATATGCCGATTGCTCCCGCTCCATTGGACAAAAAAGCACCATCTAGGTCGGTGCCGCGATTGTTTATCGATGAAGAGCTGCATGCCGGGCGCGCAGTCCATGTCGCCGGACCGCCTGCACATTATTTGTTGCAGGTCATGCGGGCGAAATCAGGCGGAACCGTGAAGTTATTTGATAATCGCACCGGCGAGTATCTGGCGGTCATTAGCAGCACAAGTAAACGCGATCTGACATTGACCATAGAACGAATGTTGCGCCCCCGTGAAGAAGTTCCAGATCTGTGGCTGTGCCAAGCCCTCGTCAAAAAGGACCGGCTGGATTGGATCGCCGAAAAATCCTGCGAGCTTGGCATCGCCCGTTTTGTGCCTGTGCTCACCAGCCGGTGTGTGGTCGACAAGGTCAAGGAGGACCGCCTGCGTGCCCATATGATCGAGGCTGCCGAACAATGCGAACGACCTGCCTTGCCTGAAATTGCGCCATTGGCAAAGCTGGATGCGATGCTCAAGGACTGGCCCCAGAGACCGGACATTGTATTTCTGCGACGAGCGCGGTGGCGAGCAAATTCGCAGGCAATGGATTGGCGACCGGACCAGCCGCGATCTTGATCGGTCCAGAGGGCGGCTTCACCGATGAAGAGAACGCAGTTATTCGTGCACATCCCGCTGCATTAGCAGTATCACTGGGTCCGCGAATATTGCGCGCGGACACCGCCGCGGTTGCTGCAATATCGGTTTGGATGGCAAATTCCGACAGCAAGCGACTGGGGTTAATTTTTGCATCCAATTCGAGACATAAATTTACATCAAAATCCGATATTTCTCGTCGCAGTTTATTATTGGTAAACCATTTTGAACCATTTTGGATGGGTGAGTAAGATACAAAATTATAGTCCAGTTCTAGCTGCATCCCGTTCAGAAGGCGGATATCGCATGTGGTGCTATGCCGCATTTGCGTTGCTACTTTTGTTATGTGCAGGCTATGCCCTCGCCAACCAGACGCCTTCAACTAGCGCCGGAACGGCCCCCGTCACCAAGACTTACCCGGGCGGGCTAACTATGCAAATTTCTGAGACCGGCGCAAATACATCCTTCTTTGCGGCATCCGCTGCGTTGAACAGCACCGGCGGTATCACGTCAGCCCAGATGTCACCTTCAATTTCGGCCACCACAAACGCCACCGATGTCGATGTTAGCGCTGCGGGATGTAATACGGCAGTGCTGCGCTGCGCCAATCGCGGCAGCTTGACCCTTACCTTCAGCCATGCAGTTACCAACCCCGTAATTCATATTTCCGGAATTGGCGGAATCCAAAACTCAGCACTGTACCATACATCTTTTATTATGACGTCGTCGGATGCGCCAACGCTGCCTACTTTCGCCAGACTTGCCGGTAATACACCCTTGACTGTCAGCGCTACAGAAATCAGAACGTCGGCGATCAATGGCGCAACAAGCTGCACCACCGGAGCAGCAGCAGCGTGCGGAAGTGTACGAATTAACGGCACTTTTACTACCGTTACGATGCAGCTCGACCTGTTAATGGGCGGTACCGGAACGCCAACAACAGGTACAGATGGCTGGACAATAACGGCTTCGGTTGACGAAGATTTCGGGGATGCGCCTGCTAGCTATGATACTACGGCCGCCGCCAGCCATATCGTCGGTGGATACTTTATGGGCACTGCGCCTTCGGTTGAGAACGTAGGGGTAACAAATTTACTGGCGACCCCGGTTACACCAAGTCCGATCGCGAATGCGACGGCATCTTCCGACGCCAATGACAATGGCGTAACATTCCCGACGCTTATCCGCAGCGTTGCTAGCACCATCGACGTCGCTGTCACCGGCAGCGGGGGGCGCTTGCAAGGCTGGATCGACTGGGCAGATGACGGAAACTTTACCACCGCAGGCGACCAGATCGCAACCAATGCAGTTGATGGCGGGGCGGGCGATACCGACGGCGTGGTCAACAGCGTCATCCGATTGGCGGTTACGCCGCCAGCCGGAACGACACAGGTTACCACTATCTCGCGATTTCGATGGTCGCCAACTGCCGGCGTCGGGCCAACAACCCGCGGGACCGTGGGTGAAGTCGAGGATTATGAAGTTACGTATTACCCGCAACGTGCCGATCTGTCGCTAACCAAGGCTGTCAGCAACGCTTCGCCGAGCAGCGGTAGCACTATCAGCTATACGTTGACTGTGACGAGTGCGGCTAGCCCAGCCTCGACGTCTACGGCGACTGGCATTACAGTCAGCGATGTATTGCCTGCTGGCGTTAGTTTTATTAGTTCAACCGGAACTGGCGTTTACAACAATGGAACAGGCGTCTGGGCTGTTGGCTCTCTGGCACCGGGCGGCACAGCAACATTGACAATAAACGCTTCCGTCACTGCCACATCAGGCACAATTGCAAACATTGCGCAAGTAACCGCAAGCTCATTACCCGATCCCGATTCGACCCCGAACAATGGCGCAACGGGCGAAGATGATTATGCAACAATCGGGTTCGCCGTGTCATCGACACTTGCCGCGCCAGTATGCACTGCTGGCGGAACTCAGCAGATCATCTCGAACGGCACCTTCGCGGTCGGAACCGGGCCAAGCTGGACAAGCTGGACCGCCGCAGCAATTTGGACGGGCAGCGGACTAGCCAGTGTCACTGATAATACAATATCAGGATCACTTGCTCAAGCTGGCTTAACAGGCCTGAAATTTGGTCCCGGCGCTTCAGGTGGATCCGTCATTCAGCTTAGTCAGTGGTGGCGCAACGGTGCACCGTCAGCTGGGTCAACTTCGGCACAGCTGACCATCACTGTCGCGGGCACTGCATATGCTCGCATCACCACTGATCCTAGCGCAGGCACTTTGGCCAACGTCGTTTACCTAAACGGTGCGTCGGGTAATCTTTCCACCTTAACTGAATTTGCCAGCACAGGATGGCAAATAAACCTGCCAACTACTGTGGCGGCGACGGGTGCGATTTCTTTCAACTTTGTACCTGGTGGCGGCGCTGCTTCAGATGATTTTCAAGTTGATAATGTAACGCTCTATACCTGCCAACCGGCCAACCTATCGGTCAGTAAAATTAGTTTGGTGTTAAGCGACGGCGTAAGCGTCACCAATCCAAAAGCGATACCTGGTGCAACGGTTCAATATTGTATTACGGTTTCAAACCTCGGTACGATCACAGCCAGCGATATTGCGATTAGCGATGTCATTCCGGCCGACATGACATATGTTGCTGGCAGTATGACTACCGGCACCAGTTGCGGCACTGCAGCTATGCCCGAAGATGACGATTTGGCAGGGCCAGACGAGGCTGATCCAAATGGTGCATCAGTAACCGGAACGACTATTGCCGGAAATTCGGTTTCGCTTGCTGGCGGCTCAAATCTCTCGTTGGTATTTAACGCAACAGTAAATTAATGTCCGATTTTATCTTGGTCGTGACTGAAAAATGTAAATTTTTGCTTTTCTTTGGCTTTTCATCCATGCTGGATCATTACGACTTTTACTTTTGGTAAAGCTTTTGCGATATAGATTTAGGATGGTCGTTTCACAACCAAAGGCGGGCTTGGAATCAATGCACCGGGTGATCGTGCGCTTTGCTGCTGTTATATGCGGCCTAATGGTCCTCGTCCTGGTTTCCGCTCCCCCTGTGCATGCGCAATCCGCGATCCAATATTCCAACAGTACTCCCAGCGCTTTGGCAGACAACAATTGCACGGCAGCAGCGACGATTTCAAAACCTTTCGTCGTGCCGTTCAGCTATATTGTCGAAGACGTCGACCTGGGGTATTAGTCACCCACACATTTCGCAGTGATCTTCGCATTAACCTGATATCCCCAGCCGGAACGAGCGTTACTGTAGTAACCTGGACCGGCAATGTGCAGAGCGGCGATAACGTCAATGACAGGTTTGATGATGAAGCCGCCGCTGCGCTGACAACGCACAATGCGACCGTGACCGACCCGCTAATTCCCGTACCGCCGCCATATTCGCATAGTTTCAAACCATCTTCGCTGCTTTCGGTTTTCGACGGACAAAATGCGCTGGGAACGTGGACGATGACCATTTGCGACGCGGTTGGATCGGATTTGGGCACATTTAACCGCGCCGATTTGTTTATCACGCCTCGCCCCGCCGCAATCAGCGTTACCAAAATCAGCTGGCATAACATCGACGGGGTGAGCGTTACCAATCCCAAAGCCATTTCCGGATCGACCGTACAATATTGTATTAGCGTCAGCAACGCTGGCCCGTCGGCAGCCACGAATGTCACCGCGCGCGACGTTATTCCGGCAGATTTGACCTTTGTGCCAGGCAGCATGTTCTCGGGCACAAGCTGCGCCACTGCTACCACAGCAGAAGACGACAATGCGGCGGGTGCCGATGAAAGCGATCCGGTTGGTGCGTCAATTACCGGCACAACGATCACTGCCGTCAGCGCAAATTTGGCGCTCTCGGCTAGCTTTGCGATATTGTTTAGTGCAACCGTGAATTAGCTTTTCGCTGGCCAATTATCGCGGCATTTAATAGAGCCGTTGGATGAGCACAAAAACAGTTTCGAATCGCAACGATCCCGTGATTACATCGCGCGAACAATTAATTGCAGCGATGTCAAAAGGCGAAAAGCCAAAGGATCGTTGGCGCATCGGTACGGAACACGAAAAATTCGTGTACTCCGCCTCAGATCATCATGCGCCATCCTATGACGAGCCGGGCGGCATCCACGATATGTTGATGTCTTTAACCGAATTCGGCTGGGAGCCGATTGAAGAAGTAGGTCCCAATGGTCCAAAGGTTATCGCAATGAAAGGCGCCGATGGTGCTATCAGTCTGGAACCTGCGGGCCAGCTCGAACTCAGCGGCGCGCCGCTTGAAAATCTGCACCAAACCTGCGCGGAAACCGGACGGCATTTGCAGCAAGTAAAGGCGATTGGCAAAAAGACTGACAAAGGCTTTTTGGGAATGGGTCTTTGGCCCGATAAAACCCGCGACGAATTGCCGATCATGCCAAAGGGCCGGTACAAAATCATGCTTGAACACATGCCGCGCGTCGGCAGCATGGGCCTCGATATGATGCTGCGGACCTGCACGATACAGGTCAATCTGGATTATTCGAGCGAAGCCGATATGGCGCACAAGTTCCGCACCAGCCTTGCGCTGCAGCCGCTGGCTACCGCATTGTTTGCAAATTCACCATTTTTGGAAGGCAAGCCCAATGGCTATCTTTCCTATCGCAGTCACATTTGGTCGGACACCGATCCGCACCGCACCGGCATGCTGCCGTTCGTATTCGAAGACGGCTTTGGCTATGAACGCTATGCCGATTACATGCTCGATGTACCGATGTACTTTGTTTACCGCGATGGCCGTTACATTGACGCAGCGGGGCTGAGTTTTCGCGATTTTCTGAAGGGCGAACTTTCGGTTTTACCCGGCGAATTCCCCACCGAGGCTGACTGGGAAGATCACATGTCAACCGCATTCCCGGAAGTCCGCCTCAAGAGTTTTCTTGAAATGCGGGGTGCCGATGGCGGGCCATGGAACCGGATTTGCGCCCTGCCCGCCTTTTGGGTTGGATTGCTGTACGATCAAAGTGCGCTCGACGCCGCATGGGACGAAGTGAAACACTGGACAATGGACGAACGGGAGGCATTGCGAAATTCGGTGCCTAAACTTGGTTTAAAAGCGCCGATCCCGGGCGGCCGAACATTGCAGGACATAGCAGGCCGCATCCTTGATCTGTCGGCAGCCGGGTTAACCGCGCGGGGCCGCCTGAACAGCAGCGGCGACAATGAAAGCGGCTATCTGGAACCATTACGAGAGATTGTTGCCAGCAAGATGACGATGGCAGACCGGCTGCTCGAACGTTTCCATGGCGAATGGAACGGCGATATTGGCCGGATTTACGACGAGATGAGCTTTTAATCACTCCTATTACAATCGTTTAAGAAAACCATACTTGCCCCTTGCGCGCACTGCGGCTAAGGGCATGTCGTTCGCGTGGTTATTGCGCGCGCTGCAGGAGTTTAGCTCAGTTGGTAGAGCATCGGTCTCCAAAACCGAGGGCCGTGGGTTCGAGTCCCCCAACTCCTGCCATTTTTTTCAGCCCGTATCGTAAAGCGGCGCGCTATAACGCCCAAATCCGCTTGCCATATGCCGAATCCATGATTATGGCTCTGGTCTTTCCAAAATAAGTAATTACATCGCTCCCGATTGACCCGATCGGAGCGACGGCGCTTATCCGGGAAATGAGTTTAAGGAATTTGAAAATGGCAAAAATGAACCCGGCTAAATTTTTCAACGAAGTGAAAACCGAGTTTAACAAGGTTGTATGGCCGACGCGCGCGGAAACGGTGCAGACGGCGATCATGGTGCTTATCATGACGACAATCCTTGCCTTCTTCTTCCTTGGCGTCGATGCGGCATTTGCCGCAATTGTTAAAGGTCTGCTCGCACTCGCCAATTAAGGCGCAGGTGAGACATATAAAGTTAGAGATATTATGGCACGCTGGTACATCATCCACGCCTATTCAGGCTTTGAAAACAAAGTACGCGATCAAATTCTGTCCGAGGCGGAGCGTATCGGCCTGTCACAGCTGGTCGAAGCTGTCGAGGTTCCCACCGAAGAAATTACCGAGGTTCGCCGCGGCAAAAAGATCAAATCGGAACGCAAGTTTTTCCCCGGTTACGTGCTCGCCAAATTGAACATGAACGATGATGTCTATCACTTGTGCAAAAACACCCCCAAGGTCACCGGATTTCTGGGCGCGGGCGGAAAGCCGCAGCCGATTACCGAAGCCGAAGCCGCCCGCATCCTGAACACCAAAGAACAACTCGACGCCGCGCCCAAGAAACGCGTGTCGGTTGATTATGAAATCGGCGATCAGGTCAAGCGGTCCCCTTCTGATCTCGACCGTAATCGCCTTCAGCTTTACGCCTGCGCCAAAGCTGGCAGACAGGTCATCGGGATCGACCCGCTTTACGCTCGTGGGGTCTTTGATGTCGCCGAACGTCACCAGCATCGGATAGCTATTGTCATCGCAGTTCTGGCTTGGCACGCAGCCTGTCTCAACCCTGCGCGGCATCGCGGCGCGGCTGCTGGTGTTGCTTAGACTCTGGTATTTTGCAACAAGGTCTTTTTCGTTCTGCAAATCGTCTTTGCGCGTGCTGCCTTCGCTTTCAAATGCCAGCAACGGGTATAATGCGGCGTCATAACCATTCTCGATGTTCAGCAGCGCGAACAGCGTTCTGCCGCCGGGCAAATCCACCGCCGCCGCCTCGCCAATAAACGACGCCCGGTTGCCGCGGCCTTCGGGGTTGACCCAATCGGGATTGCGCACCGCCTTTACCGCAATCACACTCGATCCCGAACGCAGCCCTTGCGGTGTGTCTACCTCAACTGTCAGGCGGTAACGAAGCTCGGCAGTGTCCTCACGCGACGGTCCGCAAGCAGACAGCGCCGTTAGCGTAAATGCGCCCAGCAACAGTGAAGTAAACCCGCGCCGTCCGAACATGTACGCTGCCCCCCCCCTAAAAATCACATCGTCATCGTTTCCTGCGTAACGCTTTAAATTATCGGCCCTAAATATCGCTTAATACAAAACAAAAAAGGGCCGGAGATTTCTCTCCAGCCCGTTTTTACTAACTGCGATGATGCCGCGAATTACGCGCCGGCAACATCCGCCAGATTGATTTTCAAACCCGGGCCCATGGACGAGCTCAATGCGACTTTGCGCACATATTTGCCCTTGGATCCCGATGGCTTGGATTTGATAACCGCATCGACCAGCGCATCGAAATTCTTGCGCAGGTCGGCGTCGGAAAAGCTTTTCTTGCCGATGCCGCTGTGGATGATGCCCAGTTTTTCAACGCGGAATTCAACCTGTCCGGCCTTTGCGGCTTTCACGGCTTCTTCTACGTTCGGGGTAACAGTGCCCAGTTTCGGGTTTGGCATCAGGCCCTTTGGACCCAATGTTTTGCCCAAGCGGCCAACGATACCCATCATGTCCGGCGTTGCGATAACGCGGTCATAATTCAGGTTACCGGCCAACATGTCTTCCATCAGGTCTTCGGCGCCAACCTTGTCAGCGCCAGCCGCAGTGGCTTTTTCGGCATTTTCGCCGCGTGCGAACACAGCAACCTTCATGTCTTTACCTGTGCCCGCTGGCAACGATACCATGCCGCGAACCATTTGGTCGGCATGACGCGGATCAACGCCCAAGTTCATGGCGACTTCGATGGTTTCATCGAATTTTGCGGTCGCATATTCCTTGGCTGTTTTGATCGCTTCGTCGATCGAATATAGTTTTTCGCCGTCCAGTTTCTCGGCAACCATTTTTGCTTTTTTAGTGAGCTTTGCCATAATCTTAGCCTTCCACCGTCAGGCCCATGGCCGTTGCGCTACCCGCGATAATCTTGATCGCAGCTTCCATGTCATTGGCATTCAGATCGGCCATCTTAATGGTCGCGACTTCTTCCAATTGGGCGCGGGTGATTTTACCGGCGGAAATCTTGCCGGGTTCTTTTGAACCCGATTTGATGCCGAGGACTTTCTTGATCAAGAAAGTCGCGGGCGGTGTTTTGGTGATGAAGGTGAAGCTTTTATCAGCGAACACTGTGATCTTGGTCGGAATCGGTGTGCCTTTTTCCAAGTCGGCGGTTGCCGCATTGAAAGCCTTGCAGAATTCCATGATATTTACGCCGCGTTGGCCCAATGCAGGGCCGATTGGCGGTGATGGTGTTGCAGAGCCCGCAGGGACTTGCAGGCCGATATAGCCGTCGATCTTTTTAGCCATTTTTGGCTTCCTTTCATTCTATCAGCCACCGCAGCAACGCCGCGTCAGCTTCAAATTAAGTGGTCAAACAATGGGCATGAAGCCCATCTCCCACACGGTTTCTTAACGGAATGAACCGCAAGAAGTGACGCCTTTAGCGGAGTGGGCGGCAAAAACAAAGCAGATATTTCACCTGCCCAATCCCAAACAAATGCCAGCGATTATTGGCTTCGGCAAAGCGAGCAGCATCGCAGGCCTTACTTCTTTAGCACGTCCAGAATCGACTTACCGGTTTTGAGCGGATTTTTGCGCAGCCTCGCTTCTTCGCTGCCCATATATCCATATATGCCCTTTAACGTTTGGTCGGTTACGCTTTCGGTCAATTTTTCGTTATTCAGCCCCAGCTTGCCAAGCACGCCGCTGGTGCTGGATAGTTTTCCCAGTTGATCAAATGCGCCCACTTTGCCCAAAGCTGATTGAACCAGCGGCCGAACTTTGATCCGCAATTGATCGCCTGATGATTTCTTCAAATATTGGGTCGCGCCATCATTTTGGGTCGCAAGGCCGGGAACATCGGTCAAAGATAAATTGTCGATCGCAGAGCGGAACACCGGCTTCGCCTCTTTCGCGGCCAATCCTGCGGCATCATTCAAACTCTTCGTCAAATTCTTTGTCAGCCCGGCTTTGTCACCGACCTTCATTAGCTTCGACGCCAATTTTCCGCCCGTACCCGGCAAAACAATGCGTACCGCTTGGTCGGCATAAAATGCGCCAGGTTGCGATAGCTTGTCGAGCGACTTGTCTGATGCGCCGCTCAACAATTCTTTAAGACCGGAACCGATGCCAAGTGGCCCCGCTAAAACAGGCGCCGAAATCAGCAATCCCAATGCCGTGAGTGCCATTGTTCGCCGTCCGTTTAAAAGAGTAATCATAGCTGGTCTCCTGTCCGATGTGGGCGGTTGATAACATTAACGAACAGCGTTGAAAATAGACACTCCTAACCGCGTGTAACCTGATCTGCGAACTGAGCGATCCGCAGACGGGCTGATCGCGCATCGGAAAATGGAAAGATTGGCCAAACGTGCATCAATCCAGCCTCTTCGATATAGTCGATTTCGGGAACCATTGCCTTTAACGTGCGGGCATCGGTGACAAGAATGTCGTCACCCCCGCCAAAACACAAAACGGGCGGCAGGTCGCTCCAATCGCCATAGATCGGGCTGACCCGGGGATCATTGATCGGCAAAGGCCCAGCGTACAAGCGCCCTGCCTGCCGCGTGCCGTCAATGCTCAAAATACAGTCGCGTTTCTCCAGCGCCGCTTGGTCAGAATGCCCGACCGCCGCGTCCAACCACGGGCAAATCAGAAGCAGTCCTGACGCGCTTCGCAATCCCGCATCTCGGGCCGCTTGCGCCAAAGCGGCAGTCAGGCCGCCACCAGCAGAATCACCGCCCATGATGAATGGGCCGTCAATTGTATCGGCAAATTGCTGATATGCTTTCAACCCGAACGCCGTAATCTCATCCGCTCGCGCTTCGGGTGCAAGCGGATATAGCGGCGCAGTGACTGCGATATTGTGTTCCTGAACCATTTTAGCCAGAAAACTCCAGTGAACGGTTGTTGGTGCCGCAACATATCCGCCGCCATGAAAATACAGCAAATGTCCCACAGGTGCGCGATCTTTGGGTGCCATCGTCCAAACCGAACGGCCTTCCAATATCGTCTCGCTCACGTTCAGTTGCGCCCGCATCTTGGCAGTTGGCGTTGGCACCGGAACGTTTCGTGACAATATGATTCGCTGTTCAAAATTCGGTCCGCCCGCGAACGTCCGTTTCACTAAACCGGTTGTCCGCAAAAACCCACCAATTAAACTCGCCATCAAACTTGCCATACATTCCCCCGTCCATTTTCCATATTCGGTGCTGCATGATTTTTGGCGCACCGACAAGGGGGATGAATAGCGCGAGATGTTTGCGGTTGACATCAATGCCGCAAGCGACTTTGCGTCGTTGCTTCAAAAGTAGCAATCGTGCCGCAATTGAGCCTTGCTATCCCTGCCAAGAACAATTTTTATCGAAGGAAAACTATGCGATCTAATGGCTCTCTGTTGCTTGCAACAATGGCTGTAATGCTCGGCTCATGTTCGGCAAGCATCGGTCCAGCGGTCGGCAACGTCCCAACGTTGCCGACCGCGTTGCAAGCTGGATGGAAAGGGGAACGTATCTGCGAACTGCTTTACGAAAACTCAGATGTTCGCGCAGCCCGCTGCACATTTCCTCCCGGTGGTGGCCACGACCGGCATTATCATCCGCGCCATTGGGGGTATATTATCCAAGGAGGAACGATGCGGATCACGACAGCAGCAGGTACAACCGAGCGCGTACTTAAAAGCGGCGCAAGTTGGTGGAGCGATGGCATCGCCTGGCATGAAGCGGTCAATATTGGCGCTGAAACCGCGGTCTATGTGATCGTTGAACCGAAATAACAAACGTCAGCGTTGCAAAGATCGGGACAGTTTTCACCAACGCCCGATCACGTTGCGCCTATTAACCGACCATACCGGCGGCCTTGCTCAATTCGGCGTTGGCAGCTCCTCGGCCGTCACGTCAACGCTGTCTACTGCCAAGACGCTATTCCCTTGATCTTGCAGCTTCTTCGCCGCAGCAGCGCGTTCTTCGTCGAGTACGCGTTCTTCAATTTCAGAAGCCTCGGCATCAATTCCCGACAGCCGTTTGTTGCGTTCAGCAGCAATCAAACGGCCAAACGCCAAGCCGACATCCTGGGATTTTTCGGCATAGGCATTGCCAATGTCTTTCAGGCCGCAGCCAGTAAACCCGCCCGCGCCAACAGGGGAACAACTCATTGTGCCAGTGGCCGCGACATGTTCATAGGCCAATACACGGTTGTTCCATGCGTCGTTGACGATATCGTTTTGGACCTCCCGAAGATTTTTGGGGATGCGATAGCGTTCTGCCTCTGCCAACCGTGCACAAACAACAATCTCGTCGCCGCTGCTTTGCGGACAGCTATCATCACCGTACACAATCAGCTGGTTAATCTTTTCATCACCCGGCTGCGGCGCCGAAGCATCTTGCGCCAACACCGGCACACTGGCGCATATAGAAAGAGATAAGATCAGATATTTGAACACGCGCGATACTCCGTTGATAGCAACACTCTATCGCGTTCGGATACTGAACCCAAGCTGAAACATGAATAAGTGTTTTACCTTATATCCGTTTTGATATTGCTATTGCCGCGCGGCAACCGGCGCGAATTGCTAAGCTCATTAACGGATACGCCGGGGCACGCTCTGCCCCTTGTTCCAAAGCGGTTGCCTTATGTTCCAATTCCTCGGCTTGAAACTCTAATATTTTAGCAGAAAGTTCCGGGTCGCTCGTTCCCAATTGCTCCAGTTGTTCGGCATAATGGCGGTCAATTTCGGTTTCGATTGCTACGGTACAGGCCATGGCAGCCTCCGGCCCAATTGCAGCGGTAACTGCACCCAGCGCAAATCCAGCGACATCCCAAACCGGTTGCAGCATGGTCGGCCGGACGCCGCGCTGCACGATCATCTGATCAAATTCGGCCAAATGCCGTGCTTCTTGTTCGGCCATGTGGGCAATACTGCGTGCAGCAGGACTGCTGCCTCCCATCACCGCCAATTGACCGGCATAAATCCGATTTGCGCCATATTCTCCAGCATGGTTGACGCGCAGCATGCTGTTAATATCGGCTGCGTTCCCTGAAATATTTGCAACATTTTTCATGGCTTTGGGCGACTCCATATGGACCACAGGATGATGATGGCCCCAAGCATTGAGAAGATAAAGTTAAAACCGGCCAGTGATATATTCGCAAGCGTCCACGGTGCGGCGTCGCAGCGATTAAGCGGTGCATTCAATATCGATTTCAAGAAATCCTCGCCGCTGCCGCCGACCGTTGCGGTGCAGGACGTCAATCCTTGCCACCAACCATATTCAACCCCGGCATGAAAGCCGCCAATCAAGCCACTGGTTAAAAGCGCAAATGCGGCAAGCGCAACAAAAGCCCGCTGTACACCGGCATTGCGGCCAAAAAACCCGAGCAGCGCAACGGGAATGGCAACAAAATGCGGGTAACGTTGCCACCAACACATCTCGCAAGGATAAAGCCCGCCGAAATACTGGAATGAATAGGCCCCGGCAAGCAATCCAACCGGCAACAGCAGTGCGAGCAAACGCGCTTTTTTAAAGTCCATCATAGGACCAGCCGTTTAGTTGCGCGCTGCGACTTTGTCAGTCTTTTTCGCCAACTTCATCGTATTTGAACCCAACCTTTGCAGCGTTTCCATTGCATAATGCAGCTGAAAGTCTTCGATACCCTTGGCCTTTAACTGGTCAACGGTTTCAGAAAAACGTGGATCTTTTACAGCATCCAGTTCCAGTTCCTTGTCCGTTGCCTGCAGCTCGTTTACCAAATGGCGGCGCAGATCGGTCTCGCGCAAAGAAACCCGTTTTTCGTAATCCGGGTCCGAAATTTGCGGCACTTGGATATCTGGCTTGATGCCGCCTTCTTGTACCGAACGCCCCGAAGGCAAATGGTACCGCGCAATCGTCAGGCGCAGGCCAGTGCCGCGCGACAATGGCAACACATTTTGAACGGAACCTTTACCAAAGCTCTGTTCGCCCATAACCAAGGCGCGGTGATGATCTTGCAATGCGCCCGCCACAATTTCGGATGCGGAGGCTGATCCGGCATCAACCAAAACAATGATCGGAGCACCTTTGGTCGCATCACCAGGAAAGCGGGTTTCGGCAAACCAGCGCTGAACATCGTTCTTTTCACGGCCACGTTCGGAAACAATTTCTCCGCCGTCCAAAAACGCATCGGATACAGCGACGGCTTCATCTAGCAATCCGCCCGGATTAGAGCGTAGATCGACAATGAAACCCATCGGTTTTGCGCCCAACTCTTGTTCAATCCCTTTGATCGCCTGGACCACATCGGTACCGGTGTCCGTTGAAAATCCAGAAATTGTAATCAGGCCAATCTTGTCCTTAACTTTCCATTTGACCGGTTTTAGATCGATGACGGCGCGGGTTATGCTGACGTCAAACGGTTCGTCCCGGCCAAGCCGTACAATCGTAAGCTTTGATCGCAGTTCCAGGTGCGCCGCGCATGGCTTCCACTGCTTCATCAAGTGTGCCGCCGACAATCAGCTTACCATCCAAATGGGTGATATAGTCGCCGGTTTTAATTCCGGCTTTGTCGGCAGGCGTATCCGCCGTTGGTGCGATCACTTTTACCGCACCCTGTTCCAGCGTGACGGACAAGCCCAGACCGCCATATTCGCCGTCAATCTGGGTTTGTAAATTTTCAAAATTACTTTGGTCAAGGAACGCGCTGTGTGGATCAAGACTGGCCAGCATGCCTTGAATTGCCCCTTCCATCAGCTTTTCATCATCGACTTTATCAACATACCGCGATTTGACCTTTTGGTAAACGGCGAGAAATTCGGCCATTTCCCGGTATTGGTCTTTCTCCGATGCCGATTGCGCGCCAACCGGATTTACCTGCATCAACATCGAAAAAGAAAGTGCAGACAAAATTGCTGTTTTAGTGATCGATGTGTTCTTCAACATTGGAAATCCGATTCTGCAGTATTCTATGAGTTCGGTATATACCCGACTTCAATATGGTCAAAGCGCGTTTACCATGAAAGGCGTTGAACACATCATTAACATCGCGCCAGGCACCAACCACCGCTGGTTTTAGCGCGCTGTTGCTCGCCCGTTTTCAATTCTGAATCTAGTCAAGCAAGGCGACGGCATCCATCGGCCTGCCTTTACGGCGTAGCTCAATGCCAACTTGCGGTGTTTCATCCGAAACCGAACCGAGCGTTGCCCCTTGTTTAACTCGGTCGCCCTTATCAACCGACAGCGATCCCAGGTTGGTCACCAAACTGGTCCATCCCGATCCATGCTCAATGATAACAATCTGACCATAGCTGCGATAAATTCCAGCAAACACAACCTTGCCAGCGGCGGGAGCCTCGACATCGACCCCTGCTTCCATCTGCAATGTTACGCCGCGTTCGCGGTATCCGGTTTCGCTCAATTCGCTAAAGCCGGACAGCAACGACAGATGTTCGGGCAATTTATAGACAGGGCTCACGTTCGCTTTGATGGCTGGCGCTGCTCCGCTGCGCAGCAATGGCCCCTCTAACATAGCCAGCGAAGAAGCCATTTCGCCGCTCATCCGCATCGTATCAATGCGCTCGACAATATCGCGCGCTCTTTCACCCTGGGCAATCGCTTGTTCAAATTCGACCGCTGCATCGGCAGAAAGGCCGTCGGCGCGGCTGCGGCTGCTTCCCTCCAGCAGCGCCAGAGCATCGCGTCGCGCAGCCAAGCGTCCACGGGCATCGTTCAATGACGTCAATGCAACAATTTCCTGCGACTGGAGCTCTTTTTGGATCACGATTTGCTGCCGTAGTGCGGCGGTTCTGCGCCTTATCGTCGGCTCCACCGTCGCCATCACCGCGCGCAAGTGAATATAGTCACTGCGTTGCCCGGGCTGCGCCATCATCAGTGCCGTCGGACGGCCTGTCATCTGCTGCAACGCCGCATTGAGCCGCAACATTGGCTCACTTGCTTCACCCAGCAAATCCCGTTGCACTTTCTGGCGGCGCAATATGATAGCGATCCGCGCATTGGCTGCGTCAATCTGGGCCGCTGCAGTGTCTATTTCCGAAGCGAGTACTGCCCGCTGGGCGACCAGCCGGTCGGCGGCAAAGCCTGCACTACTTGCTTCTTGGCGCAAAACTTCGCTGCGTGCCTCGGCTGCCGCAGCGCGCGCTTTGGCGGCACGCAGCGCGTCTTGTTCATCAAATGAGCTTTGCGCCGCCAACGCCGACGCCAACAGAATTGGCAGTACAAAAACGGATAGCAGCAGTGTCCAAAATCGCATGGCCTATCCTTCGCGATGATATGGATGATTGGCAAGTATTGATGTTGCACGAAATAATTGTTCCGCCAACATGACGCGCGCCATCAAATGTGGCCACGTCGCTTTTCCAAATGCGATCAGGCGGTCTGCCGATGCGCGTTCCTCATCACCAAATCCATCCGCCGCCCCAATCAAAAACCGCGTTTCCCTGATCCCGTCGTCGCGCCATGTTTGCAGCAATCTGGCCAGTTCCATCGAGCCCAGCTGATCACCCTTTTCGTCCAGCATGATCACGCGGCACGGTGTGTCGGTCAACAGGCGGCACATTGCCGCCTTTATCTGGCATTTCGGTAACTTTAGTAGGCCACTGGATCCGTTTCAGATAACGGTCGACCAGTTCCGATTCAGCACTTCGGCCAATTTTGCCGCGAGCGATTATGTGTAAACGCAATACTCAGGCCTTATTGCGGAATTGCTGCCGCCTCCGGCGCATCGCCAAAAGCCCACATGCGTTCCAGATTGTAAAAGCTGCGTACTTCGGGGCGGAACAGATGCACAATAACATCCTCCGCATCGATCAGCACCCAGTCTGCGCTGGGCAAACCTTCAATGCGGGCATTTCGGCCGGCCTTCTTGATACGCTCGGCAAGCTTTTGTGCCATCGCCGCGACTTGACGACTCGAACGTCCGCTCGCTACGATCATGTAATCGGCGATGTTGCTCTTGCCTTCTAAGGGGATGCTGACGACTTCTTGTGCTTGATCATCATCGAGTGACTGCATGACGAGCGCGTGCAACGCGTCGGCTTCAAGAACGGGCCCTTTTGATAGCGGGTCGCTACCAGCTTGAGCGGAAACGGGATTGTTCAATTTTATTCCTTAACGCAATAACTTACGGGTAACAGCATCATGAATGCCGCGCCCTCTATAGGTGTTAAACCATTGGGGATCGGCGCTGCGGATCGCAGTTGCCGAACGGGGATCGGGACGAAAGCGCAAATAGACAAGCGCTGGCGTTCTCCATTTTATCCAGTGTTTTCGTTGATCCGGGCGGCGGACATATCGCCTAAACCAAGCCATAGCGGGACCCGTTATAGCATCGTCATCATAGCCTGGCCTGGCGATAACTGCAATCGGCATGATTGATGCAATTTCACGCCAGCGCCGCCAACGAACCAGTTGCGCCAAATTGTCTGCCCCCATGATCCAGATAAAGCGCCGTTTGGGATATTTTCTGACCAGTTTTTTCAACGTATCGACGGTGTAGCGCGTGCCCAAATCACGCTCAATCGATGTCGGTTTAATCCGGCTGCGTTTTGCCTGCCCCTGTGCCGACGCCAGTCGCGCCGCAAGCGGTGCCATGCCGGCTTGCGGTTTGAGCGGATTGCCCGGCGACACCAGCCACCACATTTCATCCAGAGCAAGCGCATCTATCGCAAACAGGCTGATTGATCGGTGGCCGCCATGGGCCGGATTAAATGACCCGCCGAGCAGTCCGGTGGTTTTTAACGCCCCAGTTTTCAAGGCCTAGTTTGCCCCGTGCCGTGAACCACCCATTTGTATGTCGTCAGCCCTTCTAGAGCAACGGGACCGCGCGCATGCAATCGTCCGGTGGCAATGCCGATTTCGGCGCCCAGCCCGAATTCACCGCCGTCGGCGAACTGCGTTGACGCATTGTGCATGACAATCGCGCTGTCGACTTGCGCCAAGAATTGTGCGGCTGCTGCTTTATCCGACGTAATGATCAACTCGGTATGGTTTGATCCGTGGCGCGCAATATGGTCGATGGCATCATCGATATTGCTCACCATCCGCGCCGACAATATCGATTCTAGATATTCCGTATCCCAATCCTTGTCCGTCGCCGAAACCGTGCGTGCGTCCAACTCCATCAGCATATCATCCGCCCGAACTTCGCAACCTGCATCAATCAAGGCGGATACCAATTCAGCGGGCGCTGGGTAATCCTGATCAATCAGCAAAGTTTCCATCGCGCCGCAAATGCCGGTCCGCCGCATTTTGGCGTTTACGACAATCGCTTTTGCCATGGCTGGCTCGGCTGCCGCATGAACATAGATGTGGCAGATGCCGTCCAAATGCGCGAGCACTGGCACTCTCGCTTCATCTTGAACGCGGGCGACAAGCGACTTGCCGCCGCGCGGGATAACCATATCGATCAAACCTTGTGCGCGCAGCATTTCGCCAACGGCACCCCGGTCCTGCGTCGGCACAAGCTGCACCGCATCGCTTGGAATTCCTGCCGACTCCAATCCTTCGATCAGCGCCGCATGGATCGCCCTGTTACTGTTTATCGCTTCGCTGCCGCCGCGCAAAATCACGGCATTCCCCGAACGCAGCGCCAACGCTGCAGCATCCGCCGTGACGTTCGGCCGGCTTTCATAGATAATACCTAGCACACCAATCGGCACGCGCACACGCTGCATCACCAAACCATTGGGCTGGGTTGCTGTGTCGATTATTGCGCCAACAGGATCGCCAAGTGCCGCAATTTGTTCAACTGCTGCCGCGATATTTTCGATCCGCGCCTCGTCGAGTTTTAACCGGTCCAACATTGCAGACGACAGGCCGGAAGCCGCGCCGTTGGCCATATCAATTGCGTTCGCTGCAAGAATGCCGCCGATTGAACGGCGAATGGACGCCGCAGCGGCGCGCAAGGCCGAGGCCTTTAATGCGTCGGAACATGTCGCCAGAATGCGCGCGCTCTTTCGCGATCGCTCGGCCATTTCGGTAATGAGAATATGCATATCGTCCATCAATCATGGTCCTAAAGACGGCAGCGAAAAATTGAAAGCCTTTGATCAAGAAATTGGCACGGGTTTTTGCTGTTTTTTTCGGTGCGTGGCGGCGCAGCAGTAGGGCAATGGTCGCAGCAATTATCATAGAATCGACACATCGGCAAAATTCAGTTTTACCGTGTTTTACATAGTTTGTTGCGCCAAACGTCGGGACTCAGCAACGAAATATGGCATTTCGTCCCACAACTCAACCGACTCGTCACGAGTCTTGCTTCCAGGATTCGCTATCGCTTCTTCTCGCTGCTAATTGCGCTTCATAAAATAAGGGGTATTGGGTCGTGGCAATTTGGGCAAACGTAGCCGATCTTAAGGATCGGCTGTTGGGGTGGTTCGTTGATCGCGAGTTTTTCATGCGAGCGAACGGACAAGTTCGGTTTTTGAAAGTTTCAGCAAAGCTGCAGCGCCGCGTTGCAGGCGGCATGGCCGCTTTGGTTGGCGTATGGCTGGCGATCACGCTCGGCATGGCCATAAATCAATTTAGCATTTCATTTGAACGACTGGCCTTGGTCCGCAAAGAAGCGAAAGTGCAATCTGCGGCGGAGCGCGTTGCAAATTACCGCGAATCAATCGGCGAAGTGACGAAACAGCTTAATCAACGTCAAGACGTCCTCGATAGCTTGTCGAAACAATATTTGAATGAGACATCGGTGAAATCGGGGGGGCCGGTTGCTGCAGATGACCAGAATGCGACCGTTAAGAAAATCAGTGCCGCAATACCAGAAGCGGCCGGGCTTGCGCGTATCGAAGTCCGGCAGTTGGCATTTGCTGAACGGCTGACAATAGTGGCCAATGCGCGTGCCGGACGGGCAGCCATTGCAATCCGTAAACTTGGCCTCAACCCTGACAGCCTGACCCGCGAAACCGGCTTAGGCGGTCCCTTCATTCCTTTCTTCAGCAAAGAGAAAGCCAATTTGGGCGATCCGCGTTTTGACAAGTTGGCGAATGCCTTACAGCGCATGAGTGCGATGGAACAGGCGCTTGCCAGCATGCCGACAACAATGCCTGCCGCACAAATGTTGATGTCGAGCGGTTTTGGGTATCGCCACGATCCGTTTTCAGGAGCAGGCGCAATGCACAGCGGACTCGACTTCAAGGGCCCAATTGGCACACCGATTCTTGCCGCCGCAAACGGAGTAGTCAGCTTTGCCGGTGTTCAATCGGGCTATGGCAACTGCGTAGAAATTACACATTCCAATGGCTTGGTAACGCGTTACGCACATTTGTCGCGCTTTACAGTTTCGCTTGGCCAACAGGTCAAACGCGGTGTACAGATAGCAAACATGGGTAGCACAGGACGTTCTACCGGATCGCATTTGCATTTTGAGGTTCGGCACAACAATTCGGCTATCAACCCACTCAGATTTTTGGAGAGCAACCCCGATGTTTTCAAAGTCCAAACCGAGCCAAGAAGCACCGGCACCGGCACAACAACCGCGGGGGCGTGAGCCAGTGCGCGGCGGACATACATTTTCGATGATCGCATCGGATGTGGAAATTGTCGGCAACGTCAGCGCCCGTGTTGACCTGCATATTGATGGCAAAGTTCAGGGCGATGTTACCTGCGGCTCGCTGGTTCAGGGCGAAAGCAGCGTCATCACCGGTAAAGTGACCGCCGATTCGGCGAAGCTCTCCGGCAAAGTAGATGGCTCAATCCAGGCGACCGATTTGATCATTGACGCTTCGGCGCGGATCAGCGGCGATGTGGTTTACGAAAACCTGACGATCGCTCCTGGCGGTCAGGTTGAAGGCAAGTTCAAGCACAAGGCGGCTGGTACAGGGCCGAATATCGGCCGCACCACTGTTGACATCGGTAAAGCCGACACGCTGGTTCTTGGTAACGATGCCAAGGTGGCCTGAGCGAACTTACCGCTAAATCAAAATTTCTAACGCAGCGCCCTGACCCAGAAAATTGGACGGGCTTGCGCTTGCGCCATATGCTCCGGCACAGAATATCGCCACCAGATCGCCTACGTCGGCGCGCGGCAACATTGCTTGATTCGAAAGCATATCAAGCGGCGTACACAGGCATCCAACCACCGACACCACTTCGTCCGCAGCCGCATCAAAGCGCGTCGCAATCGCGACCGGATAATTGCGCCGGATTACCGTGCCAAAATTTCCGCTGGCCGCCAATTGATGATGCAGACCGCCGTCGGTGATCAGGAATGTTTCGCCGTGGCTGATTTTGCGGTCGACGATCCGGGTCAGATACACGCCAGCCTCACCGACCAGATAGCGGCCAAGTTCGATGCAGAATTCGGTGTCGTTTAAGATCGGCGGCAACGCATCCAACGCCGCGCCCAATGCTGCGCCCACTGCGTTAAGATCGACCGGTTCATCGCCCGGGAAATACGGAATGCCAAATCCGCCGCCCAAATTGACATGCGGCGGGGATACGCCAATTTCGCCCGCCAGCGCCGCCGCCAGTTTTAGTGTTTGCGCCTGCATTTCAATGATCGATGCGGCCTGCAACGCTTGGCTGCCGGCATAAATATGAAACCCGCACCAGTCCGCACCCGCATCCAATATCGTCTGCACCAACGCCGGAACGCGGTCCGCATCGACGCCAAATTGCTTCGCACCGCCGCCCATCTTCATGCCCGAACCTTTGAGATCAAACGTCGGATTAACCCGCACCGCCAGCCGCGCGCGAATGCCCAGCCGCGCCGATATCGCCAACGCCCGCGCCGCCTCCCCTTCTGACTCGAGGTTCAATGTCACGCCCTTCGTGATGGCTGCCTCCAGCTCCCGGTCGCGCTTGCCGGGGCCAGCAAAGCTCATCCGCGACGGCGCAACGCCGGCTGCCAAAGCCAGCTCCATCTCGCCGCCTGATGCCAGATCAAAGCCGTCGACCAAACCGCCCATCAACGCCAGCACCGGACCGAACGGATTGCCCTTCATCGCATAATGGATCGCCAAACGCGCAGGCATCGCGGCGCGCAGCGCGGCAACACGGGCGCGCAAATGATCGGCCGAATAAACAAACAACGGGGTGTCACCTGCCTGTTCGACAAGCGCGCTGACCGTTCGCCCGCCAATGGCAAGTTCACCATTGATCGCAGTATAGCCAGCGGGGATAGGGCCAACGGGTTTCATCCGCAGATGTTTAGACAAATTGGGTAAAGCTTTCGCTAATTTGCGGCCAATCGGGTCCGCGGCAAAATTTCCGCCGAAAACGCCAAGTTGACACCTAGTTGACAAGATTGACACCTATTTTGATATTTATCAGCAGCTTGCCGTAAGATAATTTCCAACACTGGCGTCATGCTAATTTTTTCGTCACCCAAAATGCGGCCAAAAATGCCGCTGCGATCATGCTGCAAAGGCGGTTTACCATTTCAAAGAGCCAGCCCGATAAAAGCGGCCAAACCCTCGATCCCAAAACAAATCCAACATTACAAGCAAATAAGCGAGTTCTATGGCTTTGTGCAAATCCCATCGCCCCGCAATGCCGTGCCTCAAGTATTGCTATAAAACGGGACCTATCGCTTATTGTTTGGCGAGATTTGCCGAAGCGTTATGGCCCGCTCACGCGCCGTTCAATCGCATCCCATATCATCCCTGCAATGTCACTGTTGTTAAATGCGTCAATCGCGACAATTCCGGTTGGTGATGTCACGTTAATCTCAGTCAGATATTCGCCGCCAATTACATCGATGCCGACAAATATCAGACCGCGTTCGCGCAAATGCGGCCCAAGGACAGCGCAAATTTCCACTTCGCGATCGGTTAGCTCGGTTGCTTCGGCATAACCGCCGACGGCCAAGTTGCTGCGAAATTCGCCCTCGCCCGGTTTGCGATTGATCGCGCCTGCAACCACGCCGTCGATCAAGACAATACGCTTGTCCCCTTGCGCAACCGAAGGCAGGAACTGCTGCACCATGAAGGGTTCAGGCCATGTTTGATTAAACATCTCAATCAACGCGCCCAGATTGCTGCCATCGGCATCGATCCGAAAAACCGCCTTACCGGCATTGCCGTGCAAGGGTTTGATCACGACCGCGCCATATTTCGACTGGAATGCCTTGGTTTCTTCCAAGCTGCGCGTGACCAATGTTGGCGGCATAAACTGTGCAAAATCGAGCACGAAGACTTTCTCTGGCGCGTTGCGGACGGAGACCGGATTGTTGACCACCAAAGTCTGGTCCATAATCCGTTCGAGCAGCCAGGTACCGGTAAGATAACCCAGGTCGAATGGCGGATCTTGCCGCATTAACACGACATCGACATCACTGCCCAGATCAATACGTTCGGGCGCAGCGGCGCAAAAATGTGCACCTTCAACGCGTTGAAGGTCGTGCAACCTGCGCGCCGGGGTAGTTAAGCGGCCATCTTCCCAGCTCAAATCGCGGACATCATAATGATAGATCGTCATACCGCGCGCCTGTGCGGCCAGCATCAGTGCGAAACTGCTATCGCCCTTTATGCTGATGCTTTCAATTGGATCCATCTGAACCGCTATTTTCAAGGACATTTGCTTATTCTTCTCTCTCATTTGCCGTGCCAGACATTTACCAAATGGCGTGGCCACGTCCATGGTGCAACCAATATCACATCAATACGGATGTTCTGGGCACCTGCGCCATATTTATGGACCAAGGATTCCGCCGCCGCAGCTACACGGCGCAATCGGCGTTCGTCGATGGCTGTGGCCAGATCGGCGGCCCGTACGCGCGCTTTCACTTCGACAAATGCCAAGGTTTTGCCGCGCCGCACGATCAGATCAACCTCGCCGCGCGGGTTGCGAACCCGTTGCCCCAATATCCGCCATCCGTGTAACCGCAGCCACCATGCAGCAAGCGTTTCGGCGCGGCGGCCGCGTATTTCGGCTGCTTTGCGCGTCACTTAGCGCGCTTCGGTTTCGCGCCGCCTTTTATTTCCGATGCCCGGATATAGACATCGCTGCGTTCCAAGCCAAAACGCTTGGCCACTTCCGCCGCCGCTTTGGCGGTTGGCAGCCGCGTCAATGCTTCGGCAAGCGCCACGTCGGCATCTCCTGTCTCTGCCTGTATTTCAAATGTTGGCGGGCCAACGACAATGACAATCTCGCCCTTGGGTGTATCGGCGAGATAACGATTGGCCAGTTCGGGCAGTGTCCCGGTCACCACTTCTTCAAACTTCTTGGTCAATTCGCGTGCGACTGCGGCATCCCTGTGCCCCAACGCCGCCGCCAAAGCGGCCAACGCCGCGCCCAGCCGTGGTCCGCTTTCATAAAATACCAAGGTCGCATTGATATCTGCAAAACCTGCAATTGCGTCGTCCCGGGCCTTGGCCTTGTTGGGCAGGAAACCCGCGAACAGGAACCGGTCCGTTGGCAATCCGCAAATCGACAACGCGGCAATTGCCGCACTTGGGCCCGGAGCCGTGCTGACAAAAACGCCCGCATCGCGCGCGGCACGAACCAACTTGTATCCAGGATCAGAGATTAATGGCGTTCCGGCATCAGACACCAAAACCACAACTCCGCTTCGTGCCGAGTTGATCAGACTGTCCCGGTCCGTCTCGCTGCTATAATCATTGTAGCGGCGCATCTTCGCTTTAATTCCAAGATGATGTAAAAGCTTCCCTGTGATCCTGCTATCCTCTACCGCAACGATATCAGCCGAGGTCAAAAGTGCGATTGCACGTTTCGAAATATCTGCCAGGTTGCCGATTGGGGTGGCTACGATGTAGAGTCCCGAATCATAGCAATCGGGCAGCTGAGGATTTTCGAGAGAGGGAATGTTCATGACGACGATCTTTGCAGCAACCAAAACAAATCCGCAACTGTGCCATTCTTTCGTTAATAGTCGTATTGCAGCACTGTCAAAACGTGGCGCAATACTGGGTGTGCTGATGATAACGGCCGCCTGCCAGACAATCGTTCCGCGCGGCGGGCAAACATCAGAAGTAGTCAAGTCCGAGCCTATCGTCATTCCTGCCGATGGAAAACATCATGTGGCATTGCTGGTGCCGCTAACTGGAACAGACGGCGACGTTGGACGATCACTGGTCAACGCCACAGCTGTCGCCCTGATTGATACTGGCAACACTGGCATTAATTTGCAGACATACGACACGGCGCTTGACGCCGAGGGTGCGGCGAGGCGCGCAATTGCAGATGGCAACAAGCTAATTCTCGGGCCACTGCGCGGCGACAATGTGGTGGCAGTCGCCGATATTGCCCGCGCCAAAAACGTTCCAATCATCAGCTTTTCAAACGACATCGGTGTTGCCGGGAAAAATGCCTTTGTACTTGGCCATTTGCCCGATCAATCAATAAGCAGGACTGTTAATTTCGCAAAATCCCGCGGTCTGAAGCGGTTCGGGGCTATCGTTCCAAAAACTGTATATGGCCAGCGCGCCGCATCAAATTTCACCAGTGCAGTGCGAGATGTTGGCGGAACTTTGGTGTCTATTCAAGAAGTCGACGGGTCCGCTGCATCAATCGATGCCGCCACCCGCAGGCTGCAAGCCGCAGGGCAAATTGATGCCGTAATGGTCGCCGACACAGGCCGGTCGGCGCTGACAATCGTACCCGCGATCCGTAGCCGGGGGATGCAAACCGTCCAGATACTTGGGACGGAGCTTTGGAACATTGACAGCACGTTAGCAGGCAGCACGGCGATGCGCGGGGCATGGTTTTCCAGCGTTTCCGACGGCTATTTCCGGACCTTTGCCACAAAATATCGCGCCAGATACAGCAAAGCGCCGTTACGCTTGGCCAGTTTGGGATATGATTCCATATTGCTGACGATGCGCGTTGTGCCCAATTGGAAATTGGGGACGACATTTCCAATTGCCCAATTGACCGATCCCGGCGGCTTTATCGGGATCGACGGCGCGTTCCGGTTTAAGGCAAATGGAATGTCTGAACGCATGCTCGAGGTGCAAGAAATCCAAAAGGGCAAGTTCGTTACAATCGACCCCGCACCGCAATCATTCAAGCCTTAATTCAGGCGGCCTTGCGCTGTTTTTCCAGTTTTTTTAGCACCATCTGGCGTTTCAAACGCGACAGATGGTCTATGAACAATATACCTTCCAAATGGTCCATTTCATGCTGCAAGCACGTTGCCATTAGGCCATCCATTTTCTCTTCATGGAAATTACCCTCCAAATCCTGCCAACGGGCGCGGATCATTGCGGGGCGTTCGACTTCGGCATATTGATCGGGAACGGACAGGCAGCCCTCGCTATAGCTGGCGAAGTCGTTCGAAGGATCGATAATCTGTGGATTAATAAACACTCTTGGATTGCGCTTAAGTGGCCGGTGATCGTGTCCGCAGCCATGATCATCGCAATGTTCGGCGCCGCCTTCGTCATCGGGCTCTTGCAAATCGATCACCAACGCGCGTTTGGCGACGCCCACTTGAATGGCGGCAAGCCCGATGCCCGGCGCATCATACATCGTTTCAAACATATCATCGATCAACGTGCGCAGTTCGTCATTAAACTCCGTCACTGCCGCAGAAACAATTTTTAGCCGCGGATCGGGTACTTCAAGAATTGGTAAGATAGCCATAGCTGCCAAATAGGGATTGGCATTGATATGGTCAATGGCCGTAAGCAGACAATGTGAGCCGGTTGTTCTGCCGGTTGCTCAACCTATTGGCCGCCGCGCTCTTAATGCCTGCGCCAACGTGCCATCATCCAGATAATCCAACTCTCCGCCAACAGGAACGCCGTGCGCCAATTGCGTTAGCCGGATAGGATAATCTTCCAACCGTTCGGCAAGATAATGGGCGGTCGTCTGGCCATCCAATGTTGCGTTCATCGCCAGCACCACTTCGTCGATACCGCCTGCCGCCACCCGCGTGATGAGGCCTGCGATGTTCAGATCTTCGGGGCGAATGCCATCCAACGCCGACAAACGCCCGCCCAGAACGTGGTACTTTCCCGGAAACAATCGTGACCTGTCCAGCGCCCAAAGATCGGACACATCCTCTACCACGCAAATTGAGCGGATATCGCGGCGTGGGTCGCTGCAAATTCCGCATGGGTCGATGGTATCGATGTTACCGCAAACAGCGCATGTCACCAATCGTTCATCCACGTTAACCAAAGCGCGCAGTAATGGCTGCATAACCGCCTCACGCTTTTTCATAAGGTGCAGGACCACGCGCCGTGCTGAACGCGGGCCAAGCCCGGGTAACTTGGATAATGCCTGCGCCAATGCGTCTATTTCTTGCGATGCCATGCTGCGGGTATTAGGGCGCTTTCTATCAAAGGAAAAGAACAGATGCGCATTGCCTTCATGGGAACTCCGGAATTTGCTGTGCCGACGCTCGATGCGCTGGTTGCGGCCGGACATGATATCGTTGCAGTTTATACCCAGCCGCCCCGGCCTGCGGGCCGCGGAAAAAAGCTGATGCCCTCGGCTGTGCAAATGCGCGCGCAGGAATTGGGGCTTCCCGTGCACTCGCCCGTATCGCTGCGGACCGAAGAGGCCCAGTCCCAGTTTTTGATGCATGATCTGGATCTGGCCGTGGTTGCGGCTTATGGGCTGATATTGCCGCAACCGATCTTGGACGCGCCCAAACAAGGTTGCCTGAATGTGCATGGATCGCTGTTGCCGCGTTGGCGGGGCGCCGCGCCTGTACAACGAGCGATATTGGCGGGTGATGCGCAAACCGGGGTCATGGTGATGCAGATGGATGCCGGGCTGGACACTGGAGCTGTCAGGGCGGCTGCGACGACCCCGATTGGCGCGAAGACATGCGGCGAGTTGACCGGCGAACTGGCAAATCTTGGCGCACAATTAATGGCATCGGTAATTGCAGATCTGGGCGCATTTCCTCCTGTCGCCCAGCCCGATGACGGCGCAACCTACGCAGGCAAAGTCGATAAAGCCGAAACGCGGTTGGATTTTTCGGTGTCGGCTGAACAGGCCGAACGGCAAGTTCGCGCGTTCAATCCCTTACCGGGGGCGTGGTTTGAATTTGCCGGTGAACGTTACCGCGTGCTCGAAGCACAAGCTGTGCTCCTCCACTCGCGTGAAATGGATGGGACTTTGCCCGGTACCGTCGTCGACGACAACCTAACCATCACATGCGGCACAGGCGCGGTCCGCCCCACGATCATCCAGCGCGCCGGAAAGCCCGCTATGCCGATCATTGAATTTCTACGGGGCAATGCGATACCCGCCGGAACCAAGCTGTAATGACACGGTTTGCATTGACCATTGAATATGATGGCGGCCCTTATGCAGGGTGGCAGCGTCAGGACAATGGGCCGACCATCCAAGGCGCAATTGAAACCGCGTTGACCAAAATGTGCGGCCAAAAAATCGCGGTTTACGCGGCGGGCCGCACCGATGCCGGTGTCCATGCAAGGGCGATGCGCGGTCATTTTGATCTGGAAACAAAGCTGTCTGCATTCCGGATAATGGGCGCGATCAATGCCCATTTGCGCCCAGCGCCAATTGCCGTGACCATGTGCGAGATTGCCCCCGATGATTGGCACGCCCGCTTTTCATGCATTGGCCGGGCCTATGAATACCGGATCATCAACCGCCGTTCGCCGCTCGCCCTTGACCGGGGAAAGGCTTGGCAAATTCCAAGTCCGCTTGATGCCGATGCGATGCACCAGGCCGCACAAATTCTGACCGGCTTACATGATTTCACCACGTTCCGGTCGACCGAATGTCAATCCGACAGTCCGATTAAGACGCTGGATCGACTAGACGTCCGGCGCGATGGTGAATTGATTGTGATTGAGGCGGCGGCGCGTTCATTCTTGCACCACCAAGTCCGGTCGATGGTTGGGTGCTTGTCGCTGGTTGGCCGCGGCAAATGGAGTGCCGCAGATTTGCAAGCCTCGCTTGACGCCAAAGACCGATCCAAGCTTGGCCATAATGCCCCGCCCGACGGGCTATATTTTATGCAGGCGGTGTATCCGTAATCGCATAAACTTTGCCTACATGAGCTAAGTCCTGAAACGTCCAAGTTGACACCTAGTTGACAAGATTGACGCCTATTTTGACATTTAGCGAAAGCATGACGTTCGATAATTTCCTACATCGTGTTTTTTTGTAGGATGCTGCTTTCGCCGATTTGCCGGGCGTATTACGGGTTACTGATTTCATCCTTCGACGTCGACCCGCCGGGAGACAGGACGAACGGCAAGCAGGTTCGAATTCAATTGCCTTCCTGCTTAGAGTGCGATGACACATAGTTGCACCGTAGTACTGAGCCTGTCGAAGTACGCCTCGCCGTGAAGCGCCCTTCGACAGGCTCAGGGCTACGGTTAAGTTTCAACCTTGTGTCATCACCGCCTAAACCGCCAACAATGTCAAAGAGCCTGCCCTGAGAAAGCGGCGTCACCCTTCGTTCCCAGAACAAATCCTACATTACAAGCGGTAATCCGCTGCGATATTTGCCCATGCCGTCACAGCCACACCAACGTCGCCTATGATCCAAATATCCGGGCGGCAGATTTTTCCAGCATGATCAGCTGCCATAACAATCGGCCGTTGTCTGACCTCCCCGAAATGTGATCCTCTGCCACTTTTGCCATGCTGCCGGCATCCAGCCAATCCAACTGCGCCAGTGTTTTGCTGCTGGCGATACCGCGCGCTGTACCCGCTAACGGCCCGCGCAGCCATTCGCTGATCGGCGTGACAAAGCCCATTTTCGGCCGGTAAAGAATATCCTTGGGAAGATAACGCTCCATTGTTTGCTTCATCAAATACTTACCCTGCCCGCGCCGCACACGCATGTTTTCTGGCAGGCTCGCGGCAAACTCCATCAGTCGATGATCAAGCAAAGGCTCGCGCGCTTCAAGCCCGACCGCCATACTGGTACGGTCCAGCTTGGTTAGAATATCGCCCGGCAACCACATTTTCATGTCGGCATATTGCGCCTGATCCAGACCGCTGCGTGCGGGCGCATTTTCCATCAATCGGTGCATGTGTGTTTCGCTGCGATAATCACCCAGCGCAGCTCGTGCGCGGTCAGAATAAAGCCGCTGCCGCTGCCCCGGCCCGGTCACGCCAACGGCTTCGGCATATCCTTGCGCCCCGCTGCGCGCCAGTGACAACAAGGTTGTTTTCGCCCGAAATGGACGCGGTGCCCAATCTGCCTTTGGGTAAAATTTTCCCAATGTTCCCAGCAACGGCCCGCGTATAGCAGACGGGACCATGCGGCGGACACGTTCTTCATTGTGGTGAAAAACATGACGCCGATACCCCGCCATCGCTTCATCAGCACCGTCGCCTGACAAAGCAACGGTCACTTGTTCCCGCGCCAATTGGCAAACGCGATATGTCGGCAAAGCGGACGCATCGGCAAAAGGTTCATCAAAATGAAACGCGAGCGTATCGATCAGTTCAAAGTCTGTCGAGCCAACCTTTCTGCTGCGGTGATCGGTGTGAAACCGTTCGGCTATCCGGGATGCATATTCACTTTCGTCAAGCGCGCCGATATCAAAGCCGATCGAGCAGGTTTTAACCGGCTGCTTCGATGCTTCCGCCATCAACGCGACGACGCTGGAGCTATCTACGCCGCCCGATAAGAACGCGCCCAATGGAACATCAGCCACCATCCGCGATGTTACCGCCTGCCGCATTAAACGCAGCAGCTCTTCTTCCAATTCTTGCTGGCTGCCTTTTACCCGCTTGGAAAAATCAATGTCCCAATACTCTGTCGGGGCGGGCAACGGTTTACCCTGTTGCAACAGCATGAAATGCCCCGCTGGAAGCTTTTTGATCCCGCGCAATATGCAATTATGATCGGGGACATATCCAAACGCCAAATAGTCATCAAGCGCGGTTACATTCGGTTCACGCCGCGCCGCAGGATGGGCCAGCAATGCCTTTAATTCTGATCCAAAAATAATGCTGCCATCGGAAAGCGACGCATAATGCAGCGGTTTTACACCAAGCCGGTCGCGCGCCAACAGCAATTGCCGTTCTTTTGCATCGTACAACGCGAAGACAAAAAAGCCGTGAAAGCGCGAGAGACAATCCACGCCCCATTGCCGCCAGCCATGCAGGATAACTTCTGTGTCACTGTTGGTTCGGAAAACATATCCAGCCGTTTGCAATTCGCGGCGCAATTCCGCAAAATTGTAAATCTCGCCATTGAAACTGACCACGATACGGCCATCGTCCGACGCCATCGGCTGCGCGCCGCCAGCCAGATCGATGATTGACAGCCGACGGTGCCCCAGTCCGACACCGGGCGCGGTCCACACGCCGGAACCATCGGGTCCGCGATGGGCAATGGCGTCCGTCATCTGGCGCACACGCTCTGGATCAACAGGCTTCGCTGTCTCGATATGAAAAATGCCTGCTATGCCGCACATGAAATTTTCTTTGCTCCGATAACGCGTTGCGGCTGGCCTAGCGCAAGCCAGCCGTTTGGTCAGCCAAATTGTCGATATTGCCTAAACCTTTAATGAATGCGTCAATCGCTGGGCGCGGGCTATGATTGCGCCGGTGTTCGGCAGAAATGACGATGGCGACCGCCTGTTGATTGCCGCCAAGCAACCGCGTTTTCAAAGTGGCCAGTTTAATCTTGCCTGCCGAACCGCTGGTGACGCCTGCGACGCGGTAATAACTGACAACGTCGCGCACGACCGGGCCGGGGGCAGTAATCCGCTCTGCTTTGGCATTATCCGGGGCATCCAGATCCTGTGTCCATGCCCATTTGCTATCCGGATCCACCGCGCCTTGGCCAAAACCGATAAGCTCACGCCCCTCTGACTGGCGATCAAAAACGGTGATATAAAGGTCTGCGACATCGCCATCTGCATTTTGATATCGCGCCATCATTTCCGTGCTTGCGCCGTCAAAACGCGGTTTCCATGGGAAAAGTTGCGCTGCATTGGTCGGCTGCCAACCGGGCACCTGCGGCAGATTAATTTGCGCCGGTACTGCCGAAGAATTTGCCGCGACCAGTTTTGACCATGCCACGGGCGATGCCGCGATCACCAGCACGAGCGCAAGCACCGTTTTTGCAGATAGCTTTCCGTTTGGCTGCGTTTTCATGGCCGCAGGGTCGAATGCAATCTCGTCCGCGCTTTTGTCAAAGAACCGCCATCCAATGGCCATCACCAACGCGATCACTATTGCGAAGAAAATCCAGCCATAAAACACATGGTCAAATCCCGCAGCAAAACTGATGTTGGTGTGATGCGCGATATAGATTGTTCCGAACGCACGCAGTCCGTTTGCGAATATCGGGACTGCTACACACACCATCATAAATGCCGCGCGCCGATACCAGCTTTTGAAACACAAATTGGAAACCAGCGCGCCATAGGCGATCATCGCGATCAGGAATTTGACCCCCGAACAAGCTTCGGCAACTTTGAAATATCCGGTTGGCGTTGAAATGAATATGCCTTCGATAAATGCCGGAATATTCGTCCAGCCAAGAAATATCATACACATTTTTGCGGTAACGGTCTGCAACATCGGCACCGCTTCTTCGCCAACGGGAAGCAGGAAAAACATGTAGAACAGCGGAAACAATAGCCCGCGCGTGACGTTCAATCCCAAACACCCCGCGACGCTGCCTTGCAGCATCATGATCAGACCCAATTGCCGCGCAACCGCTACACCCGCTGCATCGCCAAGCAACCATCCCGCTGCGCCTGCGGCAACGTATAGCAACGCAGGCCAAAATGCTTGCGGTTGCAACTGCCGCAACTGTTCCTGCCGCTGGATAACCAGCCACGCAAGAATCGGGACAATCAACAAGCAATGATTGAAAGTAGAGCTGTTCCACCAGATCATGGCCATATCGGCAGCGTCCTGGCGCAGCAATAGCAACAGCCCCGCCCATGCCGCCGACAACATTATCAATTGGTTTTTCCAAGCGCCGTCAAGCCAGCCTTCGCGCGGACCTTTGGCCGAGCCTAACTCAAACGAAGCAACGCTCATTGTGCTGTCACCAACGACGCCGACGCCGCCAATTCCGCATCCACCAACCCGGCGCGCGGTTCCATCATCTCTTGCAAAGTGGCGAGCTGGCTTTCCCAAGCATAGTTGGCAGACACATGTTGCCGCGCATTCTTGCCAAGGTTTTTGGCTGCGGTTACATCGGACAGCAATTCGCACACCATCCGCGCTTCGGCAAATACATCGGCGGCAATGCGAAAATGCTTGCCGTCCTGTGCTTCGATGCCCTCAGCGGCGGCGCGTGATACGACGACGGGCTTTGCCATCGCCATCGCTTCGAGCACTTTGTTTTGAATGCCGCGTGCAATCCGCAGCGGCGCAACCACAACGTCCGCCGCCTTTAGCCAGCTGCGCACGTCATCCACCGCGCCGGTAACGATGACAGCTTTGTTGCTGCCAAGTGCAGACACCTCAGCGGCAGGGTTACGGCCAACGATCGCAAAGATCGCGCCGGGATGAACCTTCCTAATTTCCGGCATAGCATTGATCGCAAAATCGGTAACCGCCTCGATATTCGGACGGTAATCCATTTGCCCGGTAAACACGATCAAGGGGCCGCCGAAGTCCTTTGCCAAACCGGGGATCGCTGCATCAGGATCATAGTATACGACATCAATGCCGTTGCCCAGCGCGGTGACCCGCTCGCCGGACAATCCGGAACGCTGCCGAAACAATGCGGCTTCGGCTTCGCTGACGAACAGGCTGACATCCGCGCGCCTTGCAACATCATGCTCGAACGCTGATAGCATCCGTCCTTCGCGGGCATTGACCCAGCGCATCAACGGATTGCCTTGGGCAGCATAGCTTTCAAACTTGGCGCTATCGACATCGACAAAGTCCATGATGAAACGGCCGCCGAAACCTGCGGGAATATATTGCGCCATCTGTCCCGAAAAGCAAAAGACGTGGCTGATTTTCCCTGATGCCAACAGCGCATCGACATGATCGGCCATCCGGTCAGAGGCAAAGCTGCTGACCGACACAGGTAGCCGCGCTGCCAACGCCTCCAACCCGGCGCGCATTTGCGGCTTACCGCGTAACTCGGCATACACCGAGACAAAATTCGGTTCCATTTCGGCGACAAAACCCATGTCACGATCATCATCCGCAAAGGCGGCAACATGCACAGGTGCCATCGCCGCCAAATGCCGCAATATATGGTGCGAGCGGATCTTGTCTCCACGGTCTGCTGGCCACGGTATCCGGTGTGCAAGAAATAGAATCTCCCGCATTATCCGAGCCCTTTGGCGATCCACGGACCAATTCTGTTGGCAATACTCAGCGGCAATTTTTGCCAAATAGCAATCTGTGCCTTATATTTTGGGCTGTTCGGGTTCACATCACGCGGCGGCATTCCGTCTGCTGTGCGCGTGGCATAGGCCATCGGTTCGGGTTCAAAACCCCAGTTCTTCTTGAAATGAAAAGCACCGGACCCGGTTTTCGAACGGCCAAAATCGAAATGTGTGCAGCCGCGCGCGCGGGCATGATTCATCAATGCAAAATACATCAGATCATTGGCCCGCAATTTGCGCGCCTCCGATATGCCTCCGCCCCAATAAGGCATGACGGTTCCGCCGTGATACAGGCTGAGCACGCTTGCGACCGGGCGTCCTTCATGCAGCACCGTCAATATATCTGCTTCATCGCCAAAAGCATCGAGCACGCTGGTCATCAAGGAGCGGGGGAATACCGGCGTCCCCAAATTGCGGACACTTTCGGCGTAAATAGCATAGTGCCAAGCCCGGTCCTGCATCGTCGTTCCGGTTTGCACGGTCATGCCCATTTCGCGTCCCTTGCGGACTTCGGCACGCTGCTTTCTGGGGATGGCGAGCAGCTCTTGTTCTTCATCCAGCATAAGTGCGCGGGCGAAATTGGCATGGGCATCGCGTTTTTCCACCCAATCGCCGCCGGGCAAAGCACCGCCGCGCAGTTCAACCGTCGGGCAGCTCCAACGTTCTGCAAAATTCCATGCGGCGCTTGCCAGCCGCTTGGTCGCGGTCACGCTGTCAGACAATATGCCGCCGCCGACTGCAAATCCCGATGAAACCAGAGCGCGGCCAAACAGCGGCGAGTGCATGATGTGCATGGGCAAAAGGCCAGCGATTTCTCCGCCGTTGCTTTCGGCGACCAGGCAAAGCGCGCTTTGTCCGGTTCCAGCCTCTATTGCCTTCAGCCATTTTGGACGGTGGAACGGCGATCCGTTTGGATGCGCCATTACCCACGCATCAATGCGGGCGCATTCGTTCACATCGTTCAAATCTGCCGAACGAACAGTAATCCTTGTCCGGATAATCGGGGCGTTCATGCAAAACGTGCCTGTTCTTTTTGGACAACAGCATCCAGCCGTTCCCATTCAAACTCACGCGCCAACCGCGCCAGCTTTCCCGCCATCGCATCCAATTTGGTATAGTGACGAAATTTCGATTTCATCGGTGCATTTTCGACGCGCGGTTGATCCGGATCAATTTCCCACGGATGAAAATAGATGATTGCCGGGCGGTTATCGCGGGTGTTCACTTGCCGGATTGCCCAGCGCGAAAATTGATACGGCAACAACCGAAAAAATCCACCGCCGCCTGCCGCCAGCCGCTTTGATCCTATCGTTGCGGTCGTAACCGGGATTTCCAGAAAGTCGGAACCAGCGACGGGATGGAAAGCAAATCGCGGTGCTTCTGCCCAACCATAATGATCATGTTTAATCGGCGCGACGCTGGACGAATAATGATAGCCATTTTCTGCCAATATCTCGTGTGCCCACGGCGTGCGCCTGTCGATCGAAAAACTGGGCGCGCGGTATCCGGTGACGCCGGTTCCCGAAGCGTCCTCAATAATCTTGCGCGCCCTATCAATGTCCGCTGCGAATTGTTGCGGTGTAAAGTTGAATACGCGCTCATGGGCATATCCGTGGCTGGCAATTTCGTGGCCCGCATCGACGATACGGCGCATTAACGCCGGATAGCGTTCGGCCACCCAACCCAGACAAAAGAAAGTGCCCTTTACGCCCGCTTGATCGAACAGCGCCAATACCGCGTCGCTGTTTCGTTCGACCCGGCATTCGAGCGTATCCCAATCGTTACGCGAAATCACATTTTCAAACGCACCGACCTGAAACCAATCTTCTATATCAACCGACAGCGCGTTGCGCACGATAAGTAAGCCCTTCTAACTAAGCACAACTGCGGGTTGAATTAGTTCCAAGCCACGCGATTGTTTGTGTGCGTATGCGCCGGTGGAGTAGATTCTTTGTCCATCCAGTCAATCATCATCGCCAACACACGGCGCAATGCCTGGTCCTGTTCGGAGACGCGCAATTCCAATGCATCAATCCGGCCAGAAAGCAATTCGTCACTCGAATTTGACTCAGGCGTTTCTAATGCCATCACGCCGATATCTTCTCCGCCAGTATCTTCCCTGCCAGCATCAAAGTTGTGTATGTCACCAGCTCCGTTTGCATGTAATGCAAAATCAACGCTTGCGAAATTGTCGTCCGCCAGTTCAGTCGACGGTTCGAAAGGCGTAAACGGCTGAACCGCTTCGGGCTCGTTATCTTCAACGGGCACTTGTGTTTCTTCAACCAGATCAAGTGCAACTTTGCCGCGTGCTGACATCGGCGCGTCATACTCAAAAGGCTGGCCTGCCATATCAGCAATCACTGCGGAAACCAGTTCGCCGTCGATAGTGTTCAGTTGTTCCACTGCCCCCATCAACAAAACGCGGCTCATCAAAGTGTTGAGTTTGCGCGGGACGCCATCTGTGTTGGCGTATAATGTGGCAATGGCATCCGGTGTGAATTGCGGATTACCTGTCCAGCCTGCCCGTGACAGGCGGTGCACGATATATGGCTCCACTTCATCGGCTTCCATAGGTTGCAGATGATGGGTTGCGATAATGCGTTGGCGCAATTGTTCAAGCTCTTGCGAACTTTGTACCAAGTCGCGAAACTCGGGTTGACCGAGCAAAAATATCTGTAAGAGCGCCTGCGATCCCAATTGAAAATTGGACAGCATCCTTAATTCTTCAATCGCATTGATTGACAGATTTTGCGCTTCATCAACGATCAACAAGCACCGGCGTCCCGCACGCGCTTCGGCATGCAGATAGTTTTCGATGGCTTTCAGCGTTGCCGCTTTATCTTGACCACGGGTATGAATGCCGAAACTCTCGGCAACCATTTGCACCATGTCATTGCCGTCCAGTTGGCTGGTGACAATGTTGGTCGCGGTCAAACGAGATTTGTCGATGGTCTGCATCAAATGGCCAACCAAGGTCGATTTGCCAGCACCGACATCGCCAGTGATAACGATAAAGCCTTCGCCTTGCGCCAAGCCATAACCTAGATAAGACAGCGCCTTGCGGTGCGTTCCGCTTTCAAAATAATATTGCGGATCGGGCGTTAGCTGAAATGGCCGCCCCGTCAGTCCGTAAAATTGATCATACATTTCTTATTCTCCGATCCGAATACCGCCGAACACTGCCAAATACCGCCAAATACCGACTGTGCGATTAAAAGCTGTAGCGAAGGCCCAGCAACGCCGAACCGGTAAGTTCGGTGTCAAAATCCTGTTGCCTTGTGCTATCCAATCCAACCGCTGCGGTTGCCGACAGACCTCTGATAATTTGCCGGTAATAGGCCGCGTTGATGCCGATGCCCAATACGTCATTCGCGCCGGTAAAGCCGGGATCGAAATAGCTGGCATAGGCATTGGTATCAAAGCGTGAACGGCCATCAATGTCTTTGCCCAAATAGATTGCGGCAAAGTAATTTTGATCGACCAGACCCGCCAAATCGGCGCGCGCACCCAATGCAGATGTCAGGTATGTGCGGCGATCATAGCCAACCGCAACTCCGGTTTCCCAGCCGCCCAAAGTGGAGCTAAGTGCAGCAGAAGCGCCGCGTGTCCGGAATGATGCCGATGCAGAGGATTGCAGCGCATCATTGAAACAAAATCCGCCGGATTGACCGAAAGCACAACCGCCAATGTCACCCGATAGCGGATTGCGCGATGCCCGGAAACTGGTCGGCAATGCCGCCAGATTGTCGTTCAGCAAGTTGCCAAAACCGGACACGGTGTCGTACACCGAAGCGTTCACAGCCCATTGATTGTTTGGCTGATAGCTTAGGTTTGCGCCATAAGTGTCGCTGCCGTACCGGTGGCCATAATATCCGCTTAACGTCGTCCGGCTGCTTGGCCGCCACATAACGCCGACGTCCCAAATCACACCATCTTCTTGGAATGCGGTCAGGCGAGGCGAGGCCGGATCAGTAACCAACCTGCCATTGTCGTCGACAATAGGAACGCCAGCCGCAGTGCGCAGGGAGTCGCGTTCGCTGACTTCGACTTTTTCATAACCAACACCGCCAACCACGGCAAAACCGGCGGCGATAGGCACGGTAACATCACCGCGAATATGCTTGCTTTCAAAACGGCCATCGAGTTGGCCTGCATCTTCGCGGTCATAACCTACGCCGACTGACCAGCCAACGGGCAATGGTCCGGGCTGCATACCAACCGAAGCAACCGCGCTGTGGCTGATGCTATCATCAAAGGTATCAAAAGGTAATTGACCGGGCGGCAGTGAACCCACATCTTTGCTTTCAACTTTGGTGTAACCGGCACGATAGGCCGCATTCACGCTAAGGTCGCCGATCTGCGAAGAGTAAGTTGGCCCGGCATAGACCGAATAAACCTGGCTGACATTGTCCGGGTTGCCGACAAGATTTGTCGGCGATGTGCCGCGGCCATCAACCTTGGACCGTGTAGCGATACCGCCAGCTTCAAAGCTCAATCCGCGCGTCAACTTAACCGAACCGCGCGCCAAGCCAGAAACGATGTCCGAATCTTCAACATCGCTGTCATAACCGATCATCCGTTCATAGCGGACGTTCAATTGCGCTTCGGCGCGGCGGGTCTGAATTGTGGCATCAACACCGACGGCAACGGTCGAATATGTCAGAACATCGCCGCCATCTTTCAAATCGGCGACCAGAACTTGCTGCGCCTCGATAAACGGTGTTATTTCAACGCGCGGGCCGCTGCGCTGATCATTGGCGTCGCTGCCACGGCGGCGGCGCGGGCTATCGCTTGTGCCATCTTCACCGCCTCCAACTTGCGCCGCGCTATCGTCGAG